>JAIFMD010000002.1 GCA_020048755.1 Spirochaetota bacterium | reverse complement strand
GGATACCGTGCCAGCGTTTCCTTGACACCTTGCTGCAGGACACCTTCACCGGTACCGTGGATGATTGAAAAACCCGTCAGGCTCTCCATGGTTGCCGCATCCAGTTGCCGTTCCAGGGCAGTGATTGCCTCGAGTAGCCTGAAACCCCGGAGGTCAAGCTCCATGACCGCACGGTTGGAGCGACTGGAACTTGATTCAATCGATACCGTTGGAGCCTTCTGCTCCAGCTCGACCGTAGTCTCGAGATCAGCCTCGTCAACGGTCAGGCGGAGCGCATCGGTCTCCACGAGCCACTTGCCGCCCTTGACGGCACGGAGCACCCTGCCCCGCCTGCGTGCCGGCAGCACGAGTACAGCCGAGCCTTCCGTAATTGCTGCCAATGGCTTTGAACCGGCTTTCAGGTCACGTTGCTGCAACCGGGCATTGCGGTCTGCCGCTTCAACGCGAACTTCAAGCTCGGCCAGGAATTCCTTGACTTCCTGGGTCTTGGCCTTGGTCAATTCGCCCTCGCGCACTTCCCGTACCAGGTTTTCCAGTGTTTTACGGCTCTCGGCCAGCAGGGTCTTGAGTTCGTAGACCCCCTGCGTCCGCAATTCAGATTCCCGCTGCTTGAGCTGCAATTCCTTGAGATCAGCCTTCCGCTGTTCCTCCATGGCATCGCGTAGCCTGCGCTTCTCTTCGTCGCGAAGTGAATCAAGCTCGCGGTGCTTGTCGGACAACCCACGGATGAGTGCGGAAATATCGGTTCGTTCTTCACGCAGGTATTTTCCGGCACCGTTCACGACCTCGTCGGCTACACCGTTCTTGCGTGCAATGTCCAGGGCACGGCTCTCGCCGGGTATGCCCATGAGGATGCGGTAGGTGGGAGAAAGCGTATCCTTGTCAAAGTCGACCGATGCATTGAGCACACCTTCCTTGGTATACCCGAAATTCTTTAGTATACCGTGGTGGGTCGTTACGAGGGTCAGCGCCCCGCGGTCTATGAACAGGTCAAGAAGCGCCATGGCTATGGCACAGCCCTCTTCCGGGTCTGTTCCCGAACCCAGCTCGTCAAGCAACACAAGACTGCGGCCAGTAGCCCCCTCGACAATCGCTGAAATTGCCTTCATGTGACCGGAGAATGTTGACAGCGACTGGTCCATCGACTGCTCGTCGCCTATGTCCGCCCAAACTCCGTCAAAAATTGGCAAAGCGGAACCATACGAGGCGGGAATAGCCAATCCAAACTGGTTCATCAGGGCAAAGAGGCCCGCAGTTTTAAGCGATACCGTCTTTCCGCCCGTATTGGGGCCGGTGACTATCAACGTACGTGCGCCGGAGGGCATGCGCAGGTCTATCGGTACGGCCTTTGAACCCAGGATGGGGTGGCGTGCTCGAACGAGTTCAATGCCGGAACTGCTTTCTTCGGCGTAGACACCATCATTCATATGTGAATACCGCGCCCGAGCATACAGCCCGTCAAAGGAGGCACAGAGCACGCGGGCGGTCTGGATGGCATCGGAATATGAAAAAAGCTTTGCTGTCGTCTCGCGGAGCACACGTTGCAGCTCGCGCAGGTATCGTGCTTCTTCCTCCACCAGCTCGTTGTTTTTCTGGACTAGAGCCTCTGGCTCGATATAGACCGTCTGACCCGTGGCTGAAACCTCATGCACTATGCCCTTGAGCCTGGCCTTGGAACCGGCTTTTACCGCAAGCACGGTCCGCCCATCGCGCTGGGTGGGTACGTCGCTCTGCAGCATGCCCCGCGTGTTCTCGTCCTGGAAAAACGACGAGGTAGTCTTCTCTATATCCATGTTGAGTCTGCGTATGCGGGAGCGTATTTCGCGTAGTTCAGGCAGGTCTTTGACCTCGCCATCCGGGCCGACTATCCTGAACGCGGCCTGCGCGACCGGTGCCAGATCTGGTGCTGCAGCCAGTTCTGCGGCCAGCGCTTCGTGCCGCATGCCTGACATCCAGCGGACCAGAGAGCCAAATGCGTCCGCCCACATCCCGAGCGCCCACAGTTCTTCCACCGAAAGGCAGGCGCCTTGCTTGCCTACTATGCGGGCAGACTCGTCCACAGGCGCGAATGAACCCGCAGGTGTGCTACGTACGTCCCGGAACAGTTCCCTGACGGCAGCCGAACGGGCTTTGGTGTCGGAGACTGTGGCCTGGTCCCCCGAAGGCAAGCTGGAGCGGACCGATCGCGCGCCTTCCTCGCTCAGGCAGTAACCGGCTACATCGTCCCTGATCCTGTAGAAATCAAGAAGTGCCAGCGCATGGTCATGCATCTTCGTAATCATCCTCTTCATAGCGGCGTGGTTTGCCAATTTTTTTTGCATACCCGCGGGTGTCTTCGAGTTCGGCCAGCACGCGCGCATAGCTCTCATACCTGTCCTCGTGGATGGTACCTTCCTCTACTGCAGCGGTTACGGCGCAACCGGGCTCGTCCAGGTGTTTGCAGCGGGCACCGAGCGCGCACTGCCCAGCCAGCCTCCTGAATTCCGGAAAACAGGCGCCCAGCGTTACGGGGTCTATACCCCTGACGGCCAGCCGCCTGAACCCGGGCGTGTCAATTACCCGGGTCACCCCGTCGGACAGCACCGAGAGTATCGCCGCTACCGTCGTATGCCGTCCGCGCTCGAATTTCTCGCAGACCTCGCCTACCTTGAGCCCGAGACCCGCCTCGAGCGCGTTGAGTATGGAACTCTTGCCCACACCAGACTGGCCGACAAAAGCGCTGGTCTTGCCGCTGATTCGCTCCCGGAGGATTTCGACACCCTGGCCATCACCGGCGCTCATTTCTATTGTCTCGAAGCCTATGCGCCGGTAATCGTCCATGCGCTCGGCTACTTCTTCGTCTATCCCGAGGTCTGTCTTGTTGAGCGCAATGATGAACGGCAACCTGTCCGAGGAAGGCTCCAGGGAAACCCGGTCTATGAAACGGGGCCGGAATGGCGGCATAGCCGCGCTCGTTACACAGATGAGCACATCCATATTGGCCGCAATGGCCTGGATGGCCTTGCCCTTCTCGTTGTAACGCCAGAACAGGCTCTTGCGGGGCACCAGCGACTGGATCATCCCCGTACCGGCGGAAGCCGGTTCCCATTCCACGATATCGCCGGCAGCCAACGGATTGTAGAAGCCCTCGGCGCCTTTGAGCTTCTTGCCCTTGAGCTGGCAGCGGACCATGGATCCGTCTTCGGTGAGTATGTCGAACCCGTTGTTGGACCCCGAAACTACGGTGCCGCGGCTCATGCCAGGACGCCTGCACAGGCAAGCCTGAAATGTGCTGCGAATCCGGCATAGATCGGGCCAAAATCACCGAGCCCAGTCAGGTACATACGATCTTGAGTCAGTGTGTCCCCGCCGTTGGGCGCACTGGAAACGCCCGGAACCCGGATCGAACCCAGTACAGTTTCCAGTCTCGCTGCGATACCGTCCCTTGAATCGACAATTGCAACGCCGGGGCCTGCCGCTTCCTTGAACTCATCAGCGAGATGCAGGAAATGCGTGCAACCGAGCACTATTGCGTCTACACCCTTAGCCAGCATTGCGTCCACACCCGGGCGGACAGCCGCCAGACGGGCTTCCCTGGTGGATCCTATGAATTCATGCTCCACAAAATCGACGAGCGTGCCATCACCGATCTTGACGACGATGCAATCCGCCGCCCATTCCCGGGCAAGATCCGTCAGGTATTCAGCCGCCGCCGCCGCCGGCGTCGCTATGACCCCAATCCTGCGGCTTTTTGACAAGGCTGCCGCAGGCTTTATCGCCGGCACCGTCCCCACAACGGGAATGCCTGGATGGGCCGCTCGTATCTCCTCTATGGCCAGTTCCGTAGCCGTGTTGCAGGCCACCACGAGAGCCTTGGGCTTTGTTTCTTCCACGAGCCTGGATATGGCGCGGAGTGCCAGTTCGACTACGTGTTCCCTGGTTTTCGTTCCGTACGGAAAGCCGGCGCGGTCGGCAAGATAGACAAAACGCTCGCCGGGCATCAGCAACCTGGCTGCAGCAAGATACGGAAGACCGCCGACACCTGAATCAAAGAAGGCGACGGGACGTTGATCACTGTGCATGGGTAATCCTGACGGGTGTGTCAATTTCCAAAAAGGTTGTCAAAGGCACTCTTGGCGGCATTCGAGGAATCCCTCGCCCTGCCACCGGAGACCGATGCTGGATCGGCCTTGAAGTATTCACAAAAATTCATGCGCTCCTTGTCCTTGACGGCTTCGGGCACCGTCTCCGTACAATCCTGGTACACGCCAGGTTTGAAGAAGCGGCAATGCCTGCAGATGTGCAACTCCCGCCCGCAGGTAGTACACAGGTCGCGGAAACCTATTTTCGTATCGGGCAGCGGAATACCGCAGAACGAACACATGTACGCATTGTATGCATCCCTGCCATTATTTTCAAGGTAGCGTTCAATTCTACCCATCTTGAGGACTACAGGGATATCGACTATCCTCTTCCGCATGCGGACGGCGCGGAGCACGTGCGCACCCAGGGAGGCTACGGCCATGTACGAATTGAAGCGATGCGCTGCACCAGGTTGCGACATCACGGCGCTGCATGGGTCGGAATACTGTTCAAAACACCATCCAGACCCCGATGGTTTGTCCGCCTCCATCCTCCAGGAGTTTACCGGTACCGATGTCATCAAAAACCTCAATGCCTCGGGCCTGCGATTCCAGGGCGCAGATGTTTCCGGCAAACGTTTTTATTCCTGCTCCTTTTCCAGAGCCATCCTCCAGAACATGAATTTCTCAGCCTGCACCTTCAGGATGTGTTTTTTTGATTTCAGCTTCATCGATTCAAGCGATTTTTCAGGCATCGACGCACAGTACTGCTGCTTTGCTGGCGCGCGCTTCCTCAATGTGTCCTTTGAACACTCGGAACTGGTCCACAACAGCTTCAATGGAGCCAGGACCAACGATTGCACCTTCAACTATTCAAACCTGTACAACTCCCGCTTCATAATGTCGGAATTCGAACATACGGATTTCATAGATTGCAACCTTAAAAGGACGTTCATCATACCGAACAAAGAGTCGGAGGTCTCCTGGCGTTTATCCAACACACAGGAAGCCATCCGGGAACTCGACAGGATCGATCAATGACCGTGTTCTTCCACTACTCCCTGCATGGCTTCGCCAATGTCTATCTCGTCGGCAATGACACCACCATGGAAGCGGCCATTGTCGACCCCGCAGCGTTTACGATAGGCCTGCTCAATTTCATTGAAGACAAGGGCTACACGGTCAAGGCAGTCCTGACGACGCATAACCATCCCCATCACATAGACGGCCTCCGGACACTGCTCCGGATTTATGACGCCACCGTGTATTCAAGCAATGCAACCATCGGTGATGTGCAATGCAGGATGGTACGCGACACCGAGGTTTTTACCGTCTGCGGACTCGAAGTGCAGGCCCTCTCAGTCCCGGGCCATTCAGCGGATTCCATGGTCTATATTTTTGACAAAATCATATTTACCGGCGACACCCTGCACGCCGGCCTCATAGGCAAGACTATGAGCCAGTATGGAAACAAATTGCTCAAGGAACAACTTTCCAGAAAGATTCTCAGCCTGTCCGATGATTGCCTTGTCCTGCCAGGACACGGACCTCCAACGAGCATCGGTGCAGAAAAATTATACAACCTCGGCTGGAGGAAGACAAAGGAGGACATCCGCAATGACCAGTACGACCTTTTTGTCTGATTTTTCCAGCTTTACATGGCGCAGAAGCCAGACCTATACTTCAACTGCTCAAGAGGTCGGTGCGGTTGTGCTGACATTGAAATCGACATAAGGAGATCCCGATGAGGAAGACAAGGGCGATCGCCATGATCATGCTGGTATTGCTCGCGCTGGGCAGCATGGCGGCCTGGGCAGCAGATGACATACTGGGCCTGTGGAAAATTATCGACGACAAGACCAACAAGCCTACGGCTTATGTTTTGTTGTACATGAACAATGGCAAGCTCTTTGGCCGGATGATGGCTACGATCAGCAAGGAAACCGGCATCGTAGACGATACCATCTTCACCAAAACCAAGAAAGCCGATGCCCTTGCAGGCAATCCACCCAATTGTGGCCTTGATTTTGTGTACGAGCTGCAACCCAAGGGCAACGACTGGAAAGGTTCCATCATAGATCCCGCGGATGGCAAGGTCTACGATTGCACCATCAAGCGTGATGGCACAAAACTCGTTGTGCGGGGCTCCCTCAAAGGCACCGGTGGACTCCTCGGCAGGAATCAGACCTGGCACCTCTCGAGCGTAAAGGATCTGCCCGCCGGTTTCGTGTTACCTGACAGCAAGACCTTTGTACCTGTAATTCCCAGGAAAAAGTAATGCACTTTCGCCCGCACCCTTCCCGGGGCTGCGGGCGGAGTTTCATGCCGGGCTTGTCTTGAACCGCCGCGAGGGCGTGGCTATTGACTCCTGGGCTAAAACAACTGCCAGGTTGTCGCTACCAGAAGTGAGCGTGGCTTCGAGCACTGCATACAATGCGCCTATGGTTTTTTCTATTGATTCAACGATATCCATGCATTTCAGATAATAACCAAGGAACAAGGCGCTGGCCAGATCACCGGACCCTTTCGGGGGTTTTGCAAAAGGCAGGATTGGTGCCGTCACTGCTTTCATTACTGAGCCATCACTTACGAAAAAGCCCAGCTCGCCTCCCCCCGCGGACCTGAAACTCTTTATGATGACGATGCGCGGTCCCATCCGGTGTATCGCCTCCGCAGCCGCCGCAGCGTCACGGGCAGAAGATATTTCTATCCCCGCCAGCAGACTTGCCTCGAATTCATTAGGGCAGACGATGTCGGCCCGGGTTACTGCCTCTGTCGCCATAAACCCGGGCAATCCGCTTTTTACATAGAGACCACCAGGAAAATCGCCCATTACGGGGTCGCAGCAGTATATGGCCCGTGGGTTTGCATGTTTGGTTGCGTCGACGGCCCGAACTATGGCCTGGCCGGTTTCGGCGTCGCCCATGTACCCGGAAAGCACAGCGTCGCACCGGGACAACACCCCAAGGTTTTCAAGTCCACGTACCAGGCTGGAAACATGTTCTGCGCCGAATGCAGTACCGGTCCAGCCCGGCATTCCCGTATGGCAGGAGAACTGCACCGTATTGATTGGCCATACCTCAAACCCCAGCCGCTCCAGCGGGAAAACGGCAGACCGGTTGCCCACCCGTCCGTACACCACGTGAGACTGTATAGAGAGTATGTTCATGCTGATACTCCGTTGCCTGTTGTACTGTTTTTTTCAAAGCGCTCCGCATTGGTCAACGCGGCCAGCAGCGGTACATTGAGCACATCAAGACCACGCTCCGTTGGTTTGAGCGATATGCCGTCATACTGCACAAGCTCAGGAAATTCTTCGTGTAGTTTGCCGAATACCGTACATGCGTCAATGCCGAATCGATTTTCAAAGCTGGATACATTGAGGCCACGCACCGTCCGCAGCGCAGTCAGCAGGGTCTCGAACATGGCATCCACACCGGAGACCAGCGACTCCCGGACCGATCCTGCCGGGTCATCGTAGTAACGCCCATCATCGTCAGCATTTTCAAGCCTGATGAAAGCCCCGTTCTCCGACGCGACATTGCCCACCCCCGACGGCCCAACTGCAAGCCAGTCACCCATGGCCCAGTACACCTCGTTATGTATACTTTCCTGACCAGGTATTGCCCAGTTTGAGACCTCATATCGTCTGTAACCTGCTCCGACGAGCACTTCCGCCGCAGCTTCATACAGATCCGCCCGCTCGTCCTCGTCAGCCAGGCGCACGGTTCCAGCCTCCGCGGCGGCCTGCAGGGGCGTGCCTGGTTCCAGCGTCAGCTCGTACAACGACACGTGCCCCGCACCGAGACCGGCGAGCCAGAGCGCGTCCCGTGCGATTCCCGACGGGGTCTGACCGGGCAACCCGAACATCAGGTCCGCTGACCAGCGCGCGCTCCAGCCGCGGGCTATTAGTTCCAGCCGCTTCATGGTGTCGCGCGCGCTGCCACGGCGCCCCGCAATCCGTCTGGCTTCATCCTCGAGGCTCTGTACTCCAACGCTCAGCCTGTCGACGCCTGATCCAGCGAGCATGTTCAGGAGTTCCCCGGTCACATCTTCGGGGTTTGCCTCGACGGTCCACTCAGCGGGTTCCCTGCCACCGGCGCGAGCGCTCTTGCCTAGCACATCAAGAACCTTGATCAGGATTTCAACGGGCAACCAGGAAGGAGTCCCCCCGCCAAGGTACACCGTGTTGAAGCCTGAGTCACCAAAACGACGCCCGTGGCTCTGAAGATGGCGGTCTACAGCATGCAACCAGGTACTGGCGGAGTCGTGCAATGCCTGAGGACTCTTCGCAGCAGTATGGAAGTCACAGTAGGAGCAGCGTGAAGCGCAGAAAGGCACATGCGCGTAGAGTGAAGGGGCTTCTGGCACGGTGCCTAGAATCCGGATATCCGGTCCAGAGGCCAGTACCGGAACAGAACCTTGCCGATGACGAGTCCTGATTGTACCGAGCCAAAAAATCTGGAATCAGCGCTCGAGAGTCGGTTGTCACCAACGACGAAGAATTCTCCAGGCCCAAGTTCAACTGAGGCCATGGTACCGGAAAGCGGCATATCATTGCTCCAGTCCTGCACGGGTTGACTGCTCTTGATGTCGTAGTCGGCACCCGAGACTTCATATTCTGTCAGATAATGAGAGGACCCGCTGGACTTTACGTATACAATGTATCCGTCCATCATTACGGAATCACCTGGTCCGGCAACAATGCGCTTGAGGACCGGTGTATCAAGCGAGTCCTGTAGATCGGATTGACCAAATCTCTGGAATGTAAGAAAGCGTATGGATGAATCAACAAGACGCTGATACCAGGAGCGTTCCCCAGATGAAGGCAATCTAACCAGGACTATATCGCCGCGGCCGGGAGCCTTGAAGCTGGCGCGTTTGCCGGTAAACGGGTTCAGAATTCCGTATGTTGAAGAACCAACAACGATCCTGTCCCTGGATTCAAGCGTAGGCTGCATTGATGATGAAGAAACCATCCAGGTTTTGAACGCAAAGGCAGAGAAAACTTCAAACACGACAAAAAACAAAGCCATGTATTTCAGGATCTTGAGGATCCTGGACCGTCTGCGTCTCGCGTCTTCAAATGATTGTACGCGCTTCATCCTGGTTACTCGATGCCCCCGATACGCCTTAATGGCCAATATACGAACAGGGCGTGTCCGAGCACCTTTTTTAGAGAAACGGCTCCGAACCAGCGGGCATCTTTGGAATTATCCCTGTTGTCGCCCATCGCAAAGATCCGGTCCTCCGGGATAAACCAGCCGGTACGTATTTTGCGATCTTCGGCAACTATCCGGGCATCGTGGGGGTATGCGGAAGAAAGCTCGGACATCCGTGCCGCATTGAAAGCCTGATCGTCATACGGGCTGTATCGAGCCTGTGCCTCAGTCATGCCAAGCCCCATGTCGACCAACGCTGCCTGCCGGCCTGCGGCATGGATGGCAGGATACTCGTCTGGTTCAACCATACGCCTGAGCGGATAGGTAAAACCGGAGAGTTTCTGGTAGTCACGCTCTGCAACCCAATCGTCTGCTCCTCTGAAAAGGAAACTGACCTCACCATCTACGACCCTGACCGTATCACCGCCTGTGGCTACAGCCCGCTTGATGAGATAATGAACGCGCGGCTGTCCGGCCTCGTCCAGATCGATGTCAACGAGCGTCAGCGTCGACATATATACGAATTGCTGAAGGATAGTGAACAGTGGTCCTTTGGACAGATAGGCCGGGTTCTCGAAAACAACGATCTCGCCGCGCTTGGCCTGTCTGGATCCTGGAATTTTAGCCATCCCCGGCAGCAATTCTGGCCCGTACACAAGCTTGTCGACGAAAATCATGTCGCCGATTTCAAGTGTCCCGGACATAGATCCAGAGGGTATCCGGTACATCTGGAAGAGATACTGGTTTATAAGCAGAACCATGCATACTGCCCAAAGGATGGCTTCTGCCCAATCCCGGATCCAGTGCTTGGACTGTTGTTTCATTTTCTGGGTCAGTCGTCGTTTCTTGCGGCGCGTCAGGACGCGTTCGGTAAAGGACTCCAGTGACCCGGCGAAGTCAATTTTTGCATCCATCGCAACGAAACTACCATCTTTCGGTCGCGTTGACAAGCCTTGGCACCGGCTTCTATAATCCTGCGATGAACGACGATAAGATGATAACCCAGAACGATATCGATTCGGCCTCGGTGCGGCTGAAGCAAGTTTTTGGCGTGTCTCCCAGACGCTACCTGCCAGTCATATACAGTGCCGCCATTCTTGCCCTTGCGTTTCTTCTTTTAGTATATCCCGGCCTCAGGAATCCAGGTGCAACCTGGTCTTTTATCGTTGATCCGCCAGGATCCGCCGTGTACGTAGACGGAGCATACCGTGGATCCGCCCCCTGCTCAGTATTCATCAGCAAGGGCGAGCACGCTGTCGCAGTTACCAGGCCGGGATTCCTCGACCACACGCAGTCATTGACCAGCACGGGGCATTTTTTTGGAACCTTGCTTGTCAAACCCAAAGCGCAACTATCCGTTTCACTCGTAAAGTCACCGGAATCCTCCATACTTGAAGACGGAGTCCGCCACTTCGCAGCGTGGGCTTTGTCCGGCTCGCCCAGTGAAGCGTATCAGATACCCTTGGTGCTGTCGGATGCCGCACGCGCTGCATCCATAGATCCCGCTACCATAGATGCCGAGCGCCTGGCGGGTGCTGCTGCCTCTTATTCCCTGCATGCGCAGTCTTTCCGCGATGTCGTCCGTGCAGTATCGATAGCCTATGGACGCTCCGCAGCCCTTACTCCGCAATCGCTCGCACGTATCATCTCCGGACTAGGGCTTGAGCTTCGCGATGATCCGGCTTTGCTGGCAACCGCGGCACACCTGCTTCCCACGCCTGTCCGGACCCGGCTTGAATCGATGCCAGCGTATAAAGCAATGATAGCCAGTGCAAGCAGCACGAAAGCAACGGCAACAGACGGCGTGGGGCAAACCTCTATTGTTTCAGGCCAGGAGTTCATAGCGCTGAAAGGCGGCAACGCCATCATCAAGGCGGGAACGGCTCTCTCCGCAGTCGTATTCGTGGCACCGTTCCGTCTGGCAAGCGCTGAGACGACAGTAGGAGATTTTGCACGCTTCATCAGGGCCCGCCCGGAATGGGCTCCAGCATCAACCGCTACACTGGCCTCAAGAGGACTCGCAGAAGGCGATTACCTCAGGGGATTCGCGGAGGCCAAGGATACAGAAGTGCTTGCATATGTTTCCAGACCCGCGGCTATCGCTTATTGTGACTGGCTGACTGAAACCGCACCTCCGGGCTACCGTTTTGTGTTGCCCAGCGAAGCACAGTGGTCATTTGCCGCTGCCGTGAGCAATGCTTCTGCAGGACGTCATGCTCTTTTTTCAGACCTTGGTGCCACAGGTCCTTTGAATCCCGACTCACTTCCACCCGATTCTGCTGGCTTCAGAGGACTGCTTGGCAATGTATGGGAGTGGTGTGCGGATTCGTACGCGCCAAATCCTGCCAGTGGACAGGCAGGCAGGGAACGGTTTTCCTCGTCGGAAGCGGTCGTACGTGGCGGCTCCTGGGCCAATCGTTCAGATCTCGTCAACCTTGATTCACGCGGCCCGATACAGCAAGCGGATTGCTCCGCTTATGTTGGGTTCAGAGTAGCGCTCGTCGCAGAAACGAGACAGTAATGGATGGAATCAAGATTATCGCGCTGAACAGGCGCGCACATTTCGACTATACCGTAGAAGAGACACTTGAATGTGGTGTCGTCTTGCTCGGTTCCGAGGTGAAATCCCTGCGCATAGGCAAAGTATCGTTTCCTGATGGGTATGCAGCATTCGAAAAAGGTGCACTCTGGCTAAAAAATGTGCATATAGCAGAATACACATGCAGTTCCATATTCAACCATGATCCTGACCGCCCCAAAAAACTTCTTGCCCACGCCCAGGAACTGAAGCGCCTGGAGCGGAGGGTCAACGAAAAGGGTTATACACTGGTTCCGCTGGATTTTCACTTCAGGAAAGGCCGTGTCAAGGTTGAACTGGGGCTTTGCAGGGGCAAGAAATATTCAGACAAACGTGAATCCATCAAAGAACGTGATGTCATGAGGGATATCCAGCGTGAATTCCGCGACAGGCAAGGCTGAGTATGGGTGGCGGATTACGCATAACCGGCGGCATCCTCAAAGGGCGTCGTATCGAGGTTCCCAAGGGAGATTTCGAGATACGCCCCGCAATGGACAGGATGCGGGAATCATTGTTCTCGATACTCGGTCCTCTCGCTGGAAGGTCATTTCTTGACTTGTTTTCTGGCTCCGGCATCATAGCTCTGGAAGCAGCCAGCCGCGGAGCTTCACCTGTTGCCTGTGTTGAACGCGACCGGGCCAAACTTGGCCTACTGATCCAGAATGTTTCCATTGCACCAGAACGCATCGACTGCCACTGCGTACCAGTGGAACGCTTCGTTCTCCGCTGTGAAAGAACCTATTCAGTCGTATTCTGTGATCCACCCTTCCCCTATGCCCACAAGGCCGATCTCGTGAGGTCCATCGCAGAGAAAGGACTGGTAGAACCAGGTGGAGTGTTGCTTATACATTACCCGTCGGAAGAACGGCTTCCACCCTCGCAAGGATCGCTTGTAATGACAGATGAACGTACATACGGAAGATCGATTGTCCGCTTTTTTACGAGGGCACAAGACCAAGGGCCCGGCATCACCTATCAAGAGCCTGTATCAATTTGATCAACCGGAAATCAAGGGAATCAGTACGGGTATCCGACGGTAACGAGGAGGCATCCAATTCATTTGAAACCCAGTTCGACTCAAGCTCATCCTGATTCAACAGGTCGACTGGTTCCAGCATGAGTTCATGGTTGTGCATGGAACTCTCCCATATCGAAGTAACCGCGTGGTTGACCCCGATTAGCTTGTTATTCTATATATCCAATATTACTATATCACGCTAAAATGCTTTTCCCTCAGATTCCGTTTGAATGCTTTGAATTGATTATTTGAAAAAAGTCATTTATATTGATTGCTGATACAGTAAAATATAGCGGGCATTGCGCCGAGGACGGAGTCCAGATGGACCAGACGATATTCCAGAATTTCCCTGATGACGGCCTCATCAAGACAGTTGACGAGCCTAATGGGGATTTATCGTCTGAACAGAAAGCACAGCTGAATCGTAGAGGAAATGCCATCTTCAATAAGGGTGATATTGAAACTGCGCGGCGCATATTCCAGACGACAGGATATTCTGATGGGCTTATGCGAGTCGGAGAATCTTATCTGAGTGCCGGACAACCTGTTGATGCGCTCAAGATGTTCAAATTGTCACACGACCAGAAGAGAAGCGCAGAACTTGTGGAACGCGCTGCGCAGGCTATACGTAAAATGCTAACCGAGAAGGAAAAAGAATGAGTGATAATACCAGCCAGGACGACGCACACGAGTTCGATGAGGCAAGCAGCACCCAGGAGAACGATGAACTCATGGAGATCGCTGAACTCTCCAAGAAAGGGTATCAATTCCTCAAGGAAAACCGTGTCGGTGACGCCGAGCGGAATTTTAAAAAAATCCTTGAGAATGACCCTGAAAACAATTACGCCCTCGTCGGGCTTGGTGATGCCGCCCGAAAAAGGGCTGCACACCGTGACGCAGTCGATTTTTACAAGAAATGCCTGATTTACCATCCAGGCAACAATTATGCGCTCTTCGGTCTCGCTGACTGCTACAAGGCTCTCAATCAGTACCAGAAGGCCATAGAGATATGGGAACAGTACCTGCTCCATGACAACAAGAATATTACGGTGCTTACCAGGATCGCGGATGCGTACAGGAAAGTACGTGATTTCAGAAAGTCAAAGGCAATATACCTCCGAGTCCTCGAGATGGAATTCGACAATCCTTATGCCCTTATAGGCTTGGGACACTTGCACTATGACTTCAAGGAATATCGTGACGCACTCCATTACTGGCAGCGTATGGTTGATGCCCAGGGTGATCTTGTCGATATAAGGGTGCTTACCTCTATTGGCAACTGTTACCGCAAGTTAAAGCAATTTGACCTTGGTGTTCCCTATTTCGAGAAAGCCCTGCTCAAGGAAGCCGATAACTTCTATGCACTTTTTGGACTTGCTGATTGCTATCGCGGCATAGGTGAACCGCAGCGCTCGCTTGATTACTGGAATCATATCCTGGACAAGGATCCCCGAAACAAGGTCATCCTGACTCGCGCAGGTGATGCCTATCGCAGCATGGATCGATTCGAAGAAGCGGCTGAGTACTACGAACGGGCCTTGAACATCGAATTCGACGTGTACGCTGTACTTGGTCTTGCTACGATCTCCCGGATGCAGGGAAAGGTGCAAGCTGCCATAGAGTCGCTCAAGCGACTCGTTCAAAACGATGCCAAGAATTACCGCCTGCACCTTGAATTGGCACAGTGCTATCTGGCTACCGGTGAACGACGGAAAGCAGAAGAGACGCTGCAGGATTTCATGAAGCTCGGTATACGGAACCCGCATATTCAGGAATTGATGAACAAGATACAGAATCAGTGAACGACGAAACGACTGGACGCAGGGTTGCCGCCGCTGGATTGCTACCGGAAGAACTGAATGTAGCCCTGTCGTTACGTCCGTCCTTCCGTGGCAGGCAGGTGTTCCGCTGGATAGCGAGCGGCGCAGCCACCTTCTCAGACATGACTGACCTGCCAGTTGCAGATCGGGAACGGCTCGCGATCAATGACCTGTATTCTTCTACCGTTGACGCTTCGATATCCTCTGATGACGGTTCAGTCAAGCTCAAGATAAAGCTTGCTGATGGCGCGGCCATCGAGTCAGTCCTGCTCTCCGATGCCGAAGGCCGACTTACCGCGTGCCTCTCCACACAGGTGGGCTGTCCGATGGCCTGTGCCTTCTGCAAGACCGGCACACTCGGGTTTCTGCGCAACCTGGGCCCGGATGAAATGGTAGAACAATACCTGCATCTCGCAGCCCTCCGCGGCAGGCCATCCAACATCGTATTCATGGGCATGGGCGAACCACTGGTCAACCTCGAAGCACTCAGAAAAGCCATAACGATATTTACGCATCCGGACGGTTTTGCGATTTCCCGGCGCAAGATAACCATCTCTACCTGCGGCATTGCACCGGCAATCCGCGATCTTGCAGACAACGGCCCGCATGTCAGGCTTGCAGTATCCCTGACGGCAGCTACCGATGTCCTCAGAAGCGCTCTGATGCCTGTAAACCGGTCCTGGAACCTGGCCGCACTTAAAGATGCCCTGCTCTACTACCAGCAGAAAACCGGAGACAGGATAACCCTCGAGGCTGCCATCATGGGGGGCGAGAATTCCAGCGTCGCCAGCGCCTCGGCCATGGCAGACTGGATTCATCCGCTCAACGTCCAGGTAAACGTCATTCCCTGGAATCCTGTTCCGGGGCTCCCTTACCGTGAACCAGAACGTGGAGAAGCCGCGGCTTTTGAAGCTGAACTTGTCCGCCGCGGTATCAATGCCATTCGGAGGGCACGGAGAGGACGAGGCGTATCAGGCGCTTGTGGCCAGCTCGGAGACACTCTTGGTGCTGAAATTGCCATGTTGCCCGAGGATGATTAGTGGTCCTGCAACCCGGCTAATTTCTGGGCAAGCCGCTGTTCACGTCGAAGTGCCTTTTCCCGCAGAATGCCTTTTGCCATCACTGAAGCCCGGTACACCAGGCGCAATGATTCCTCAAGGTTACCCAGTATCCTCTCCGCATAGACCGATTTTGAGAATAGCCCAGCCGGGTCATCCGGCAGTTTCGGTATGAGTGCCAACCGATAATCCGGACGCCCTTGTCGGGCATATATTTTCATAAGAGGCCTGGTAGCCCTGACATCACCAGAGTTCAACGCAGCGCAAAGCGTCTTTTCTGCCATGCCTTCATCTATGCGGGCTTGAAGCACAGCCAGACCAACAGGGTCACTTCTGCAGGCAGAAGCCCCCGTGACCGCGTCGTGGATCAGCAGGAACAAGGTTGCAAGGGAGCGGACGTCAAGTTCGTTGTGCGAGAATACCCGGGCGAGCCGCTCGGTGCTGCCATGCTTCAGGTAGTCAAACCAGACGTCAGGAACTTCTGAACCAGGAATGTCATCTTCGCGTACGACACCCAGAAATTCAGCCTCAAGCTTGCCCAGCGAACAATCGCCGATGGTACGGTGCCACAGTCTCCTCGCAGCGTGCAGTGCGTCCACATGTATTACTGCCGCAGGAGGCCCAAGCCCGTTCATCGTGCGCCGGACAGAGTACAGGGGCATATCAAACGTGGATCCATTATACGTGACCACAGTCCCGGCCCGGGCAAATTCTTCTTCCAGGCATTGCAGGAAATCTGGTTCTGACGGGTAATCATCAATGAAATACTGCCGGACTGATATGGTGCCGTCATCCTCATACCTACCAAATGCCGCAAGAAACGCTACTGTTCCTGATCCACCTGACAATCCTGTTGTTTCGAGGTCAAAAAAAACAATGTCCCGCAAGGCAACATCAAGCGAACCAATACGTCCCGAGAAAAGGTTCAAACATAGTCGGGTTGCAGAGTCGCGATGGTCGATGCGTGAACATGTGTTTCTGCATCTGAGGCCTGCCTGCAGAATTGTCCAGCCCTCAGGAAAAACATCCCGTTGCTTTTGGTGGACAAGGCCAGAATCCTTTGCTTTTTCAAACGTGTTTCCAGCATTTCCGCGGATGCGCGATAATCTGGCGCGCAGGTTGCCAGCCACGTGTTACAGCGCCTCTCCACCATGCCAGGCAAGGCCTCTGATCGCGGCGTGAACAAGTGATGCTGCACCGGATTTGCGGTGCTTCGCAGCCACAAACGCCTCATTGGCCACTCCGATGCACGAGGGGCAGCCATCTTCACAATCACAGGCAGATATCCGGTCAGCCGCAATCATGAGCACGGAGCCCAATGAAAGCGAAAGTGCTTCTGCCAGGCCTGTTCCGCCCGGATATCGGTCCCATACGTACACGGCGGGCATGCAAAAATGGTCGTCCCTGATCCGCCATGTTGCGCCCAGATCTGACCGGTCACAGAGTAGCTCTATAGGGGCCAGGTCGCGAATGAGGCTGCAGAATGCAGCAAGGGTGGCAGCGCGGTCCAACTCAGGCAAGGCTCGCAGCAGTGCTCCTGATGGGGCTTGTTCCGGAAACAGTATAGTGAGAGTTCTGGTCTGCATTTCTTCAGGAGGGAGGTATATTTCTCCATATCCTATATTCTCATTGGTATGAAACCGTAGTTTTTTGAATTTCTCGGCGCTGGAACGTACCAGTAAATCACCGACTACTACAGGAAGCAGGTCCGTGCCAAAGCGTTCATCCTCTGACAGAACCTTTATATCGGTTTTTACAATAGCGTCAGTATAATAATTAGTCTGGCGTTCCTCTACGAGACATTGCCGGTTCTCTATGTCCAGCTTCAGAACGATAAACTGAATGCCACGGTGAATGTAGACAGCGTCGTCAAACACGAGTTCTTTTGCGCTCGGCCGATCCATCTCACCGATTACTTCATTCCTTCCACCCGTGGAGTCTATGATGACTACATTATCAGCGGTCGCTGACCTGAGAGAAATCTTCTCTGCGGGGTAACCGGAAGCAGACCAATACCAGCGTCCACCGGTATTCCGGACAGTACCTTCTTCCTCCAGGAAGCTCAGCACAGCCTCAGGTTCAGGGCCGAATGATTCTCCTGCCCTGAATGGCAGTTCAAAGGCCGCGCATTTGATGTGGTCTGCGTAAATATAGGGATTATCAGCATCTATCCTGGCATTTTCTGCGGTCGTTCCAAAAAAACGGTCAGGATGCTCGATGAGGTACTGGTCGACCGGGGAACTCGTAGCTACATACACCGCCATAGATGCTCCCTTGCGCCGGCCTGCCCTGCCAGCCTGTTGCCAGAACGAGGCAAGGCTCCCTGGCCAGCCCGATATGACCGCGGCATCCAGCCCCCCGATATCAATACCCAGTTCAAGCGCATTGGTTGAAACGACACCATGAATGCTCCCCTCCCTGAGTCCCCGCTCAATCTGTCTTCTTTCATTGGGCAGGAGTCCGGATCGGTAGGGTTCTACACGGATGCGGCTGTTTTCAGTAAAGATATTCTTGAAGTACTCGTTCAGGTATGAGGCTAGAATCTCGACTTTGAGCCTGGAGCGCGCAAAGAGAATGGTTCGCACTCCGGAAGCAAGGAACGAGGCTGCGATGGCCATTGACTCATCGGCGGAACTTTTACGTATCCCCTGCACGGGATCAACAACAGGTGGATTATAGAATGCTACGGTTTTTTCAGCCCGAGGCGCACCATTCTCTGTGATGGCCTGCACTGGTCTGCCGATCAATGCTTCTGCCAATTCTGCGGGATTGCCTATCGTCGCAGAACATAATATGAATCGTGGAGAGGAACCGTAATACGCAGCGACTCTGAGTAGCCTTCTGAACACATTGGCTACATGACTACCAAAAACGCCTCTGTACGAATGCATCTCGTCTACAACAATGTAGCGAAGTCCTGCGAAAAACTTGATCCACTTGGCATGATTGGGAAGCACCCCGGAATGGAGCATGTCAGGGTTGCTGATGACAATACGCCCCGAATCCCTGGCTGATTTCCTGGTGGATTGTGGGGTGTCTCCGTCATAGGTCGCCGCTTTGACAGGCAGGATTCCGGCTTCTATCAGTGCGTTGAGCTCTGCCTGCTGATCCTGTGACAATGCCTTGGTGGGAAACAAGTAAAGAGCCCTGGCGTCAGGATCTGCAAGCAGCGCCTGCACGACCGGTAGGTTGTAGCACAGCGTTTTTCCACTCGCGGTAGGAGTAACAACGACAAAATCAGTGCCTGTTGTTGCATAATCCCAGGCAGCACGCTGATGATCATACAGGGATTCAATTCCACGTCCATTGAGCGCAGCCTTCAGACGCGGGTCAAGTTGAGGCGGGAAAGGGGCAAAACGGGCAGGCGCGGCTGAAACATGCTTAATACTCGCAATATATGGAGCAAATTCTGAGTTGTTCAAAAAATCGGTGAGTGGATCTCTGGTATAGTTGTTGCTCATGGCTATAGTATGATACGGCAAACGAGGCGATTGGTAAATCTTGTTTTAACGGATGAACATGCTTCGAATGAGTGATTGCGTACGAGACAGTCGTGATATAATCGGTCAATAGATTTTATTATTGGAGGTAACGATGAACAAGGTCTTATCAATAGTCCTCGGTGGAGGTAAAGGTTCGAGACTTTTTCCTTTGACAAAAGACAGGGCAAAACCAGCGGTACCTTTTGGTGGTCGTTACAGAATTGTAGATATTCCTATCTCCAACTGCATAAATTCGGGTTTCAAGCAAATTTATATCCTTACTCAGTTCAATTCAGCTTCATTGCATCTACATATCGCCCGAACGTATGTATTCGATACCTTCTCGGACGGATTTGCAGAGGTGTTGGCAGCCGAGCAGACACTTACCCATTCCGGCTGGTATGAAGGTACGGCAGATGCTGTCAGAAAAAATCTGGTACATTTCAGGCCACAGAATCCCACTCATTACCTTATCGTTTCGGGAGACCAGCTGTACAGGATGGATCTTGCCGACATGTTCCACAAGCATCTGGAATCAGGCCGCGCTCTGACTATCGCCTGTACTACCGTTACCAGAGAAGATGCCAGCGATTTTGGCATCATGAAAGTAGATGAAAATAGTAAAATCGTAGAATTCCAGGAAAAACCTGGCGCTACAAAGGATATTTCAGACTATAAAGTCCCCAAAGAACTGATGAAGGACCGCCGAGGTTCCAAGGAATACCTGGCATCCATGGGAATCTACATCTTCAATGCGAGTCTCATGGAAGAAAGTCTTGCCAACGATGAAAATGATTTCGGCAAGGAAATCATACCGAACATCCTGAAAAAGCACGATATCAATGCCTATATATTCGATGGCTACTGGGAAGATATAGGAACAATCAAAAGCTTCTACGAGGCAAATCTCAACTTGACTTCTATATCACCTGAATTTAATTTTTACGATGAGACCAGCCCGATTTTCACACATCGACGTAACCTTCCAGCATCAAAAATCAATTACAGCACCCTTAACCAGGCCATAACTTCTGATGGTTGTATAATCACGAATGCTTCGATTTCCAATTCCATTGTAGGAATCCGTACCATCATCGAGGCTGGTGCAAGTTTCTCGGGTGTTGTCTGCATGGGCTCGGATTATTATGAGACTGAGGCTCAAAAGCTAAAAAACACAGAAAACCATATACCTAATATCGGAATAGGTAGTGGTTCAATCATCAAAGGCGCAATAATTGACAAGAACGCGCGTATAGGTGCGGATTGCCGTATTGGCATCGATCAACGGGAAAGACCCGATGGTGAATACGGATCATATTACATAGTAGACGGAATCATCATCATACCCAAAAACGGAATAATCGAACCAGGCAGCATAATTTAAATAAGGGTGGGCATCTCGGGCTACCAGGAGGAAATCGTCATGCCTCGGAATATTACGGCCGCACTGGTTGTTGTCGATGTGCAACGATACTACCTGGAGCCCGGGTCAGCATTTTATGGATACTCTGAACTATGTTGGCCAGGTTGCATGACGTACATAGGAGATCGAGTCAGAAAATCGGTTTTCCCGGCCGTAAAAAGGCTTAAATCAGCATTTAGTACTATTGGCTGGCCTACCGTTTATTTACGACTGTGCGCCACAAATCCTGATCGATCCGACCTTCACCGTTTTTTCAAAACGTTTTGGTCTACTGCCAGCGCGGCCGGGTTCAAAGACTGCTATCCTTTAGCCAGCGATCCCTGGTCGGATGTAGCATCAGAGATCGCACCGGGCAAGAATGATATCATCATCAATAAATCCAGCTATTCAGGCTTTTCAACACCGCTTCTTGAACAGACGCTGAGGTCCCTGGGCGTCGGTGCGGTTGTCATGACGGGTCTTGCTACTAGCCAGTGTGTCGATACGACTGCCCGAGATGCATCTGAACGGGGATTTTTAGTAGTGCATGTAGAAGATGGGCAGGCAGATTATGGTGCGGACGAACACGAAGCTTCACTTTTCGCATCCAGAGGTATATGCGGGGGGCACGTAGTTGATTCAGAATTCCTGGCAGCAGCACCGCTACAATTGATACACGCTTACGCTGCTTCTGAAGAGCAATGATATAGCAGGGCTACAGTTCCTCTGCACCTATATCTGGTATTCGATTCTCAGCTGAAATGCGTTGTTTCCCAAGCAAATCCAGACTGGATGCCCAGTCAACAGGATCCCCGCCATTAAAACAGGCTGAAGTTTTAGAGAGTCTGTACAAACCCTTGATTGAACCGGCAAACATTCGTGAGGGATCCTCAGAAAAATTCAACTTGGCAGGGTTTATTAACTGATTGAAATCTGTAAGTGCCTGAATACGAAATTTCCCATCCATGTATTGTGAAAAACCCCACAAACTGTTGGCACTTACAGACCCCACCATTGGTACAGTGTCGCTTCGGATAAAGATGGAAGAAATTCCCGGGAATGACGCAATTGTATTGAAAATCAACAAATTAGATCCTTGGGAATTTACAAAAACAGCTCTTGGTCCATCGACCAGTGCTGTCACATGGGCCACTTTAAGCGTAGAGTCGTTGAGTACACTGAACGTTTCAGTAGAACCTTGCCAGGCAGAATCAATATATACTGATGACACAGTCAGACGGGAATCAGTAGCACTAAAAATCCTGCATGACGATGTGCCACCTGCTATGGAAATGACTGCGCTTTCAATGTTTGCAGTTGTATGGTTGGCACTGATGCCTGACAAGGCCTGTGAAGGTGCCGCTTCCAGCTTGAGGCCTGTAATCGAAGCATCAGCATTGCTTATCCGGATGGCATCGAAAAGCTTGACCGTAGTTTTGCATTGTATGGTGCAGTTGGTTAGTTTTAAACTTGCTCCCCCAATTTCAATGCCACGAGCAGTAATGCTGTCGGAAAGTTCTATGGAGGAAGTATCAAGTACAATGGCACTGCTGGTTGACTTGAGGACTGATATATCTATGCCACCCGATAGTCTTATCGTTGAACTGGATACATTAACGGGTCCAGAACGAGAGAAAACAAGACCACCAGATCCCTGAGCATTCATTGAGATGGAAATTTTCGAGAATGAAAGGGAACCTCCATCAACTACGAACGCCCAGGTAGATGATGAAGGGGCAATAGCAACTTTGACAAAGGCAGGATTTGATCCGTCATTCCAGTCAGCATCGAATCCTCCAATAATGCTTACCGGTCGGGTTATTACAACAGTCTTCCTGAGTGCCACTGTACCACGGATATACATGAAACGCTTGCCTGCCGTCTGGGCAGCTTCTATCGCATCATCAAGATACGGAATTGGATCGTCGGGTGCTCCCGACGCTCCCGGTCTACCTCTGGAATCTACATACATGGAAGATCGATCGATCATGATTTCCATTCGGGGCATTTCATCCGAGCGGTTTCCAAATTCATCTTCAGCATAAGCCCGGATTACAAAACGCTTACGGCCTTCGTCGGATCCGTTGATTGCCACAGGTCCGTCATATCGCTGATATGGGCCCTGGCCATCTTCTGAAATTGACACGAGTATTGTGCCTGATTGCGGTTTGAATGATAGTACAGAATCTGACGAGGAAAAGCTTCTAAGGCCTTTCATGGCCTCAGGAATCTGTGGCGGTTCGCGATCTACGGTGAAGCTGAAAAAGCGTTCCTGAACCACTGACGCGATCATGCCTTCGGGTTGTACGGATGGTTCTGCCACAACCCTGAGCTGATAGCGGATGACACTTCCTGGCTTACCCTCAAAACGAAGGCCACCCAGAGCCAGAACAGGACTATCTGAAGTGATTGCTGAAGCAGGGTTGTTGCCTTCTGCCAACTCATACCTGAGTTTTGTAGAGTTCCGGGGTACTGCGAGTACAGTAGCTCCATAGGTTTTGCCGTTTTCAATACCAGCTAATAAGGGAATAGCAGCTGTATGTCTGGAAGGTAATTCGGTATTCCCGGTAGATGATCGGGCACCAGTCTGGTCGAGCATGTAATATTGAAGGGACTTTGGAGTACTTCCCAATTCAATACGTATCGGTTGTTGGTATGTGGAGAATTCCTCCGAGCCAATAGAAAACAACGTAGTCCATGGGGTAGACGGCCAGGCGATGAACGCAGATGATTCTTCTATCCTTATCAAAGGCGCGACAGGGCTGGATAGTGTGCCCGTTGCTTGCTCAACAGGAAATCGAGGATTCAACCGGACGGGTACCGAAACAATGAATCGTTCTTCATTCCGTTTGTACCCATAATGAACGACAATTTCAGTTTCATCACCCCATGGAAACGGTATTAAACACGAAGCTGTTGAAGTACCTGAAAGTTCCGCATACGATGCAACAGACATGAAAGGATCGGACGCGTTTACAGCCAGGCATGGAACAGTTCCATCTGGTACTCTGATGGTAAATCTGGCAGAACCTATCATATCAGTCAATTCAGAGCTTACCTCAGCGTCTTTTTCTATTTTATTTAAAGCTGGACGGTCTAATTCAGGGGTAAACGGGAATGAAGGTGTCAGTCCGGCTGGATGCACGCGCCATCGAGAGGAACTGAACTGCGATGTATTACCTGCAGAATCGACAGCAAATGCAGTTGCGCTGACTGTACGAGTTGCATCTTTTTCCGCGTTGAAACTAGGTTGGCTGGAAGCTGGATATGGAACAAATGGTGCACCGTCAATACTGATAAACAGATTGCCTGCACCTTCAACGTGAAGATTCAATGAGCCTTCAATGTCTCCGGGTAATGGAGTGAATACAGGAGGTTCGGGAGGTCGAACATCAATAGTATACGTGAGTATTGATGTGCTTGTAGTGTCTGAAGATTGGAATTCAATGCTATATGTTCGTTCTTCACCAACGAAAGCACTCAGATACAGGGGACGATCAAAAGGAATCCAGGATTCATGACCAACAAATCGATACCGCGCCACAAACCCGGGAGAAAATGTTGCAGGTATCAGAACCTGAGGTTCTGAGTAAGTACCCTCCGGTGGTGCGATCACCCCTGGTAACGGCTCCATCGACAAGGACGGGCCAGAAGGTTCTGCATAACAAAAGGCGGTCACCAGAATGGCGACCGCACACACAGTCATGAATCTTGAATCAATCATCAGCCCTTGAGGACCGCGAGGATTTCCTGCAATTCAGGATCCTCAGGATAATAATGTTCCTTGAGTTCTTCTTCAGACAGCCCTACCAGTTCATGGCTCATATAATGAATCCAGCACTCATCTTCAGCTGTCTTGATCTCATGGAGCCGACACCAGTAGTCGGGTTTGATTGCAGGTTGCTCACCACGGTAGTCGACGATCTTGTAATCGTGTACAGCTATTTTAAGATCCTTGCGAGGTACACCTTTTTCAAGGATTACGCTTGCAAGATGGTGAATGGTACGACCCGTATCATATATATCGTCTACCAGCAGTACCTTATCGCCATTTCTTAGATACTCGGGACTATAGGTCCAGCCATCGACACGAACCTGTTCCTGTTTACGAACATCTGTGTAGGATCGAGCAACAACGGCAGCATAGAAAATAGGGCGCGCATCATGCCTGACTACTTTGAAATATTCAGACATGACGTTGCCGAGGTAGGCTCCGCCCCGCAACGAGACATAGATGATGTCGGGTACAAATCCGTCAAGATGAATGCGATGTGCAAGTTTGAGGGCATTATTCCGAACCTCATTGTACGATATGAATTCCTTGCTCATCAGAACCTCGCTTTGTTCTTTACTGTAACATTACTTGCGTATGAGCGCAAGTGTCGTCAGCGTTTGCCCGTCACGCAGTACAGTGAACTGGAACTTGGAGGATCTGGGGTCATTCAGGATACGGTAGTACTGCACTAAACTATCGATCTCGATTTCATTCATGCCAGTCAGTACATCTCCGAGCTTGAGACCAAGGGCGGCAGCAGGACTTTTGGCGATGACGCTTGTAACAACGAGGCCCTTGGTACCCTTAGGCAATTTCCCCTTTTCAATCAGATCCGGATTCAGGGATGTTACTTCTAGCCCTGGCCATAGTCGGGAATAATCCGCCGCGCTCGTTTCCTTGCGCTCTTCAATGGTAACTTTTAGTTCCACCTGCTTTGAATCCCGCAACAGTTTGAAAGTTGACCTCGAACCTACAGATAGATCACCGACGATGCGGACAAGTTGATCGAGCGATGCAATTGGCTTGCCATCGATTTCTGTAACAAAATCACCTGGTTTGAGTCCACTCTTCGCGGCTGGACCATCGGTAAACACATGACCGATGAAAGCGCCACGTTTATCACCAAAGCCAAGTTCACCAAGGGTGGTTTTAGGGAGATCCGACAAGAGCACCCCAAGCCATCCATACCGTACGGAACCCTTTGAGATGATATCCTCAATTACGCGCACAGCATTGTTGATGGGGATTGAAAATCCCAGACCTACACTACCACCAGTAGTTGATGCTATCCAGGTATTGATACCAATGACCTCGCCATCGATATTTGCAAGAGCACCACCCGAATTACCTCTGTTGATCGATGCGTCTGTCTGTATAAAGTCACTTATATTGCCCTCAGGCCCTCCGTCCCGGCCTATTGCACTGACGACACCAACGGTGACGGATGAAAACAAACCGAAGGGGCTACCGATAGCTATAGCCCAATCACCTACCTCGATGGCATCGGAGTTACCGAGTCTCGCGGGACGAATATCCGCATCTGCACTCTCGAAGGAAACGACTGCCAGATCGCGTCTGGCATCGGTGCCTACAACGGTACCCTTGAACTCCCTCTCGTCATGGAGTTTTATGGTAATTTCCTTAGCACCTGAAACGACGTGATTATTGGTCAGGATGTATATTTTCTTTCCATCCTTGCGCACGATGATGCCGGAACCCAACCCACGTTCTTCAAATTCCTCAGGCACACTTTTCTCATCGGGCGCTGTTTCCGGGTCTCCAAAGAAAAACCTCCAGGGAAACTCTTCGCCACCATTGATGGTTGATGTGCCGAGTACATCAAGTTCTACGACTGAAGGCAATACCGAGCGAGACACCTGATTGAATGCGGACTGTATTGCCTTGGCTTGCAATACTGCGCCTGCCTCATCGACGGAGAGCATTGGGGCCGACTCTGCATGAGCGATTGACGATCCATCAGACAGGGGAACTCGTGCAAGAATGGAAAAAGCTGCAGCAAAGCCAATTAGTATTCCTACTAGTACCAGGTTGATTAGAAATATTTTTTTTGAATACAGATGCTTTATCAACGACATATATGTAACCTCCGGATGCTGAAAACGAATGCAGGAGACCTATATAGCCTCGCTGTATCAATATAATACCAAAGAAGCCGGACGGTTACGTCGCATGTATGTTTTTTCAGATTACCAGGCAGTCATCACTTCAGCACCGGTTGAGGTCACAGCAACCGTATGCTCGAAATGGGCTGACCTTGAGCCATCAAGAGTCACGATGGTCCACCCGTCAGCTAACTCGCCGACTCCATCTCCACCAGCATTGATCATTGGCTCTATGGCAAGCACCATACCGGGGACCATTCTTGGATTAGGGCCTGAGCCTACATAATTGGGTACCTGTGGATCTTCATGTTGAGAAAATCCCACGCCATGGCCACAATACTGCCGTACTACTCCATAGCCATTGGCTCTGGCATGAGAGAATACGGCTCTCGACACATCATGTATGCGAGCTCCTGGTTTGACGGCGGCTATTGCCCGTACGAGACATTCCTGAGTGACACGGAGTAATTTTTCAGTCTCTGGAGACACCGGAGAAACTGCAACGGTAAAAGCAGCATCACTGAAATAACCGCCTAAATCTATTCCGCTGTCTATACCAACAACATCTCCGGGCTGAATCCTGCGCTTTCCGGGTATGCCATGAATGACCTCTTCATTTATCGAGATGCAAAGCGTAGCGGGGAAAGGATTTGACTTGTCTCCGTAATGTAGAAACGCAGGTTTTCCACCATTGTCAAGAATGAAGCGTTCCGCGAAACTATCGAGTTCTCCGGTAGTTATTCCCGCAACTATCATTGGCCGTAGTTCCGCATACAAACTAGACAGGAGAGCACATGAAGCACGGATTCCTGCCATCTGGTTTTCATTTTTCAAGCGAATCAAAATTGAGCCTTTCCGGGCTTGATGCCCCCTGTCCTTAACCGCGCACCTGCGATCGCATTAATTATTCAACTTCAGGCGCATCAAGCGTGATCGTGCTTCACGTGAAGCAGGATCAGCCCCGATCGCGGCTTCGTACGCTAAAATAGCTTTTACTGGTAGCTTTGACAACTGCAGGGCATCACCAGCCCTGACATAGGCGGCCGCTTTTTCCCTGGAACTCCGCGCCAAGCCAACCGCAATCATGAATGCTTCCGCTGCATAATCCACACGATTTGAAGCAAGTTCAAGGATACCTACATTGAACGCTCCTGCATAGCCTGCTTGTCCGGGTCCGTACATTCGTAACATACTGGCGGCGTTCGATGCATCATCATCTAAAACCATGGCCAGCGCTTGCCAGAACCAGCTTCGGCGGGTAGCCAGACCATTTTTATTGCAATTTTCAGCTAGTTCGCTGAAGCGTTCCCAGGCTCTGGCTGTGGCTAGAACCTCAAGTGCTACATCGTTGACCGCAGGAGACAAAGTGTATTCTGATACGAGTCGTAGCGCGTCTGGTACGGATCGTTCTGGAATCCCGTATTCCAGTGTGGCAATAGCAGCGGCTTCTCCGGTCAGACTGGTGGCAATGCCTCGTGCTTCATCAATCCTGTTCTTGGAATGGAGCCATCGTGCTCGTTCCAGCGAAGCTTCAACTGAATCAGGGAATAATTCCTCGATTCTAGAATACAAGCTGGCTTCGATTACAGATGAAGAAGATACTGTACTCCAGGAATCAGCGGGTGGTACGTGAGGCCAATCCTGAAGTGCTGAATCGGTTTCGCTTGAAATTGTTCGGGCAAGCGCTGCGTAGGGTTTCCAGGACCATGCAGGAAAGCGATTTATAAGGTAGGTCCAGGACGTGCTGGCTGAAACATGATCACCTACAAGGTATTCGGCATCCGCACAGACGGCAACCTCTAGTGGATCCGCAGGATTCGCAACTCGTTGGGATAGTACATCTATTGCTCCGGCATCCCATAGCAACTGATATGGAATGCTATCTTGATCGCTGCCCCCAAAACGACCGGCATCTATGAGCAGGGTCCTTGCGGTAGCCCTGTCTCCATCCAGCATAGCCTGGACGGAAGCATAAACAAGGAGCCGGCTATCACCAGTACAATCAGCACTGGCAACAAGCTGTTCCATGGTGATCGCAGGAATGCAACCGTTCCTGAAAGACAGAATCAATGTTTCCACAAACTCAGAGGGCCAATTTGAAGCATCGAGTGAACCATTGAAAAGCTGTAAGGATTCTATACATCTATTCGCTGAAAGGAACGCATCCAGCATCGCAAGTGCTACAGGCTCCGCTACGAGCCGTCCTCCGGCGAAGGAGGCTGCAATATCGGCGTAGAAGTCCGGACTTCGCAAAGAAGCCCGTTTGAGTAGCTTGATTTGTTCTTCAGTGCCACTAGCCAATTTTGCAGCCTGGACAAACTGTTCTGTGGTCGCAGTTTCAAAGGAAGAATCAATTTCATCCAGAAGCGTCGAGAATGAGCGAACGGGCTTTCCACACGAAGCAACGAATGCCAGCGAGCCAAAGAGGAAAAGCACGACGGGGTTGCCGCAGTGCAACCTCAGCTTGCGGAGCGGTGCTCTTTCCATACGGCATCCAGTACGCCGTTGATGAAACGGTAGGAATCCTCCGCTCCGAATTCCTTGGCGATTTCTATGGCTTCATCTATCGTAATCTGCGCCGGGATGTCGGTCTGAAATACAAGGGAATACACGGAGACCCGTAAAATCGCCAGATCGACCTTCTTGAGGCGCTCAAAAGCCCAGTGTTCCAGATGTTTTTTTATATCCGCATCGATCTCTGCAATGTTTTCTATGGTCCCAGAGACGATGAGACCAGCAAAAGTCTTGAGTTCCTCATCGGTACTCGCGGCTGAATCTTCACCAAGCCATGAAAAAGAGAGAAGTTCATCAAAATTCATAGATGATGCGTCCCATGCGTACAAGGCCTGGAACGCTACGATTCTAGCTTTACGCCGGGAAGCCATATCAGGGCTTTCCTATGATCTTGATATCCGCCTGAGCGCGGAGTTTCTTAAAAAGCTCATTGAATGTTTTCTGCAGAAATTCCGTTTCACGCTGTTTGGACAATAGCTGGCCTATGTAATCCTGGACTGTACCGGCTTGCCCCAGCCTGTATGGGTCAGAGAGTTCAAGCTGTTTCTGAGGGAGATATTCCATCCTTCGTATGATCCACCAGCCTGCTTCAGTCTCAAAGGGCATGGAATTGGTTCCATCCTTCAAGGAAAAAACCATGTCATAAAAAACCTTGCCGAATTGGGAGATGAACACATCGCTTCGCTCAAAGTAGATGGGATCCTTGTTAGCCGCATATCCGCTCTCCTGAGCCTTCAAGCGAAGCACATCAAAGGAATCGCCCTTGTTGAGTTGTTCTGAAAGTTTCTTCATCGTTTCAGCGCCTTTTGCGCGTTCAGTAGCATTGCCATCCTTGAATTGATAAAAAAGAAATGCAATTTTCACTGTATCGGGTCTGACAAGTCTTGATTTATAAAGATCATACGTCGTCAGGATTTCATTGGTACTGATGGGGGGAATGGCAGAAATTTCCGCGGATTTCGTACTCATAAGCCATCGTTGTATGAGCACCTGTTTCTTGTAGTACGTCCTGAGATCGGAATATGGAATCCCCTGCGTTGCCAGGTAGGCAGAGAACTGTTGATCGGTTTCTCCTGAAGGACGCTGCCCACGAAGTTTTGCAATATAGGAATCAATTTCGCCTTCGCTTACTTTAATGCCATCACGGTCGCACATCTGGTAGAAGAGCAGGTCGTTGATCACATCGTCAAGATACGCCTTCCGCTCATCGGTACCAAGGGTTTTTCCGAGACTTGATTCCAGTTTTGCAACGTCTTCCTTGAATGTTTTATCGGAGACGACTTCTATTTTTGTCAGTTTGACCGTAGCCAATGGGGCTCCAAGGCTGGTACCGCTCATGGGTTGCGCCCATAGAGGTAGCAGCATGAGGCACAGTGCGGTTAGTACAAAAAAGTTCTTCTGCATTGAAATCTCCAGGAGCTTTCGATTTTTCGGAAAGACAAGTAGCCTGACCTAGCAATATAACAATTAAAGGATCATATAGGTTAATGGAAAACATACAGTCTATTCAAGGCGGCCCGGAATTCATAAGGGTTCCGGAAATCTTCCTGACAAGTGCTTTCAGGCCAGGCATCTTTGGAGCCAGAACCGACGCTCGGGAAATAGCTGTTCTGGCCTCTGGAGTCCGCCCCAGCTGGAACAGAAGTTCTGCCCGTTTTCTCAGGAACTGGGCATCGTTTTCAGCAGAACTACGTATTTCTATGGATTCCTGCAACGTTTCAAGATAGATTTCAGCTTCCAATACTCTGGCAAGATCCACAAGAATCAGGCGTCTGAAGCGAAGCAATACAACCTCATAGAAATAGCCAAAGCCAGAAGACTGCTGCTCCATCAAAATGAGTCGCTTCATGACACGGTACGCATCAACAAAACGGCCGCGGGTCGCATACTCTTCCGCTATGCAGAATTCGGCATCCATAGCTTCTGGTCTCTCGAAAAAACGTTCCAGACGACCTTGGTCCGTATCGCGTATTCGTTCATACATGGATAAGGCTTCGTCTTCAAGATCATGCAGGAGATCATAAAACACAAGCTTGGCGATGTATTCAGGATCTTCAAGTCGCTCCAGAAGCCAAATCCGGTAATCAAATGCAGCACCCTGACCATGTGGTATCAGCCGGAGGCGACCCCTATCGTATTCCCGCCTCGATTGTGCATCGGAAAGCGTACGATACGCTTCCAGAACCAGGCGCATCGCTGCTTCGTCTGTACCACCGGTATCTGGATGACGTGCCTTGGCCTTCTTGCGAAAAGCACTTTTTATCTCTTTCTGGGAGGCTTCAGGTGGTACCCCGATGATGGCGTAGAAATCTTTCACGAGCCTAACGTCAGTAATACTTAGTACGGTGATCCATGACAAAAGAACTCGCTGACCGTTCATGATCAACGAGTTCTTCCAGAATTTTTAGCAATTCACCACACGCTCCACCCGCAGGTTTACTGTTCCAGAGGAACATACTGCGGGATGTGAGTGTGCTGGAGGACATGAATATACTAAGGCTTGGCGGGGGCTGTCTCGGTGGTAGTTGTCAGTGGGGCAACAGCCTCTGCTGCAGGAGCCTCGGGCTGATCTTGCCTGTACAACCCAGTGCCCTGCGATTCCTGGGCAGCTTGCAGAACACCTTTATCATTTGAAGACTTGGGTTGCATGACAGCCAGGGTAAACGCAATGATAAAGAACAAGGCGCCGAGTATATACGTGAACCGCACGATCACGTTGGATGATCTTGACCCGAAGGCTGCATTTCCTGCACCTGAGAACAAGCCTCCCAGGCCTTCACCTTCCTGATCCTGTATGACGACCATGAAAATCAGCAAGGCACAAACAATAGAAAACAGAACCAGAAGAACTATGCCAAAAACACCCATTTGTACGACTCCGATTTGAATTGGGTCTGCGTCGCGGTCATTGTAGACGCCACTTCCGGCGATACTATACCAAATTATCGAGGCGGCGCAAGTAGCATCGCGCCGCCTCTAACCCAACTGTAGTTCCGTCAGGATCTGAATTGGGCAATTGGACCGAACGTTTCTACCTTGAGCGCAGCACCACCGACCAATGCTCCATCGATATTGGGCTTGGCCATGAGTTCAGCCGCATTTTCGGCTTTCACAGATCCACCGTACTGTATGCACATGGACTTCGCGGCAGCTTCACTGTAAAGCCCGGCAAGTACTGTGCGGATGTAGGCATGCACGGCATCCGCATCCTCGGGAGTAGCCGTTTTGCCGGTACCTATGGCCCAGACAGGCTCATAGGCGATGGTTACCTTGTCGAGTACTGTAGCGGCAACTCCTTTAAGCCCTTCGCGCAACTGGGTTCCAACAACAGACTCAAGCTTGCCGCCTTCACGCTCTTCGAGAGTTTCTCCGACGCATAGGATAGGCTCAAGAGCCTGTGCAAGCGCGAGCAGTACCTTCTTGTTGATGAGCGCATCGGATTCCCCATAGGAATGACGTCGTTCAGAATGTCCCAGAATCACGGCTTTGACACCAATATCCTTGAGCATGAGTGGTGAAATTTCGCCAGTATGAGCACCCTGCAAGTCTGGGCCCATGTTCTGGGCACCGAGGATTATGCTGGTGCCCTTGACAACCTCCGCTACGGCTGCGAGGGCTGTAAACGCCGGGGCTATCATTACCCGCTCTCCACAGGATCCAAGTTCACTTACCAGGGACTTTGCAAGCGTTACTGATTCGGACACCGTTTTATGCATTTTCCAGTTGCCGGCTATGTAGTATTTCCTCATATATGTATCTCCTGATATCAATTTGATTTATCGACAGACTTCAATGCCTGGAAGTTTCTTGCCTTCAAGAAGTTCGAGTGATGCACCGCCGCCTGTAGAAACATGGCTCATCTTATCAGCAAGCTTGAATTTATTGACTGCCGCGACAGAATCTCCACCGCCGACAACCGTTATGACCCCGCGCCCCGTTGCCTCGGCGACAAGCCTGGCGACCTGCTCTGTGCCCCTGGCAAATGCATCGAACTCGAACACGCCGACAGGCCCGTTCCAGACTATGCTTTTTGCTTTGGACAGGACTGCCTTGTATTTTTCTACCGTTTTCGGACCGACGTCCAGCCCCATTAAGCCTTCAGGTATGTCCGCACCGTCTATGGGTTTCGGCACCGCAGTTGCGTCGAATTTTTCCGCGCACACATGGTCAACCGGCAGGACAATTTCTACCCCGGCCTTTTTTGCAGCATCCAGGATCTGTCTGGCGGTACTCAATTGGTCATCCTCGACAAGAGAACTGCCGACCGAATAACCCTGTGACTTGAGGAATGTAAAAGCCATGCCACCACCGATGACCAAGGCAGAAGCATTCCTGAGCAGGCTCTCCAGAACGGCAATCTTGGAACTGACTTTAGCACCACCGATTATCGCGACCAAAGGCTTGGGCGGATTTGTCACGATAGGCTCCAGATACGTTACTTCCTTGTCCATGAGGAAACCGCCTGCGGCCACCTTCATGAACTTGGCTATGGATGCAGTTGAGGCATGGTCTCGGTGTGCAGTGCCAAAGGCATCATTTACAAAAACATCGCCATAGGTAGCCAGTACTGATGCCAGCTTGTCGCGCTCGGCAGGATCTTCGCTCGTTTCTTCTTTATGAAAACGGGTGTTTTCAAGCATTATTATTGAACCAGCTGCCTGGGCTTCGATAAACGATAGCTTTCCGTAGCATCCATCTTCACCAGCAAAGATGACAGGGCGGCCAAGCTTGTTCGCAAGATACCCGGCAACGGGACGCATTCGGTGCTTTCCTGCAAGATATTTTTCCTCGTCCCATGGTTTTCCAGCCTGTTCAGCCTTCTCTTTGGCTTTCTTGGCATCCTTTTTGGGATCTCCCAGATGGCTCATCAGCACTATGCTTTTGGCACCCTTGGCAAGTATGTATTCAATGGAAGGTATGGCGGCTACAATCCTGGTATCATCCTGAACTACACCGTCTTTCATGGGTACGTTGAAATCTACGCGCATAATGATGCGTTTACCGGCAAGAGCAACGTCCTTGATCGTCTTAATCATGAATATCCTCCGAACTCTGGAAGGACAGCGGTTTGCATGAAGCTGTCATTCATAGAAAAACGGCCCGCCATTCCAGGCGGGCCGTTCCAGGCAAAGTCTATTTCTTGAGGCCAGACATATGGCAGAGCATATCAACAACACGGTTTGAATAGCCCCACTCATTATCATACCATGAGACTATCTTGAAGAAGCGCTTCTCTCCGGGCAGGTTGTTCTGCAGTGTGGCGAGACTGTCGTAGATAGACGAGCGTTCGTCGTGGATGAAATCCGAGGAGACGACTTCTTCATTACCGAAACCAAGAATGCCTTTCAGGTACGTCTCACTGGCTTTCTTGAGCAAAGCATTGATTTCTTCTATAGAAGTGTCCTTCTCCGACCGGAACGTCAGGTCAACGACGGAGACATCCGGTGTAGGCACACGGAAAGACATGCCGGTGAGCTTGCCCTTGGTCGCGGGAAGCACTTCTCCAACGGCCTTGGCGGCACCGGTAGTTGACGGGATGATGTTCATGGCAGCCGCACGTCCACCGCGCCAATCCTTCTTTGATACACCATCTACAGTTTTCTGCGTGGCAGTATAGCTGTGGATGGTGGTCATGAGGCCAGTTTCGATGCCGATGCCTTCTTTGAGCAACACGTGTACAACAGGTGCAAGACAGTTTGTCGTGCATGATGCATTGGATATGACGTGATGCTTTGCTGCATCGTAGTCACCTTCATTTACACCGATGACGAAGGTTTTTATTTTCTTGGAATCGTCCTTGCTCTTGGCAGGTGCGCTGATTATGACTTTCTTGGCACCAGCTTCAAGGTGTTCATAGGCACGTTCGTCCGAGAAGATGCCTGTTGATTCGATGACGTACTCAACACCGAATTTAGCCCAGGGAAGTTTCTTGACTTCCTTTTCGGCCATTACACAACGTACCTCATGGCCATTGACTATCAGGATGTCATCTTCTGTCAGCGAAGGATCGCTCTTTTTGGAAGAGATATCAGCAGCCATGCGCCCATGTACAGAATCGTACCGCAGCTGATACGCAAAATATTTTGCATCGGTGGCAACATCGACGACAGCTACGACGTCAACCTTGTCTTTGCCAAGCAATCCTTGCTCGACGATGGACTGGAATACGAGTCGGCCGATACGACCGAAACCATTGATGGCAATCTTCATGAAGGCCTCCTGAACAGATTTAAGTGAACAGACGATATTTTTGTATCAATATGATACCTTCAAGTAGAATCGTCCGTCAATGCGCTGAATAAATATACGTGCTTATAGGTCAACCATGCAAATATTTTCTCTAAAATTTCCTTGAACTCAACCGATATTCATAGTGTAAGGCGCGATCATGGCTCCCCTCCCAATTTGCCATGGTTGTAGCCTGCAGCCTGTCAGGGCGGGCCGGTCGCGCAGACCGGCCTTTTTATTGCCAGCCGCCAGTCCACCAGAGCCTCGAGCTTGACCTTGAAGAGACGTTTCGCGTACGATTTGATCCGAAATGTCTGGCCGTCACATCAGAACCACATTCAAAATTCTCACCATTACAGTCATTTTGACAATGATCGTATTGGGTGTCATGTTCGGTGTCGCAATCGCTTCAGTCCGCAATATAGTTTCGATAGAAAATTTCTCTACGTTCGATCCGCCTTTGCCTTCCAGGCTTCTTGATAGTGAAGGCCGCCTCATCACCGAATTCGCCTCCAGTGAGAAGCGTGAGATCGTTTCCATCAAAGACGTCCCGCAACATCTTATAGATGCCCTCGTCACGCGCGAGGACAAGCCGTTTTGGACGCATCATGGATTTACAGTAAGAAGCTATGCGCGTGCGTTTATCGGCATCCTGACAGGCAAGAACCTCGGCGGCGGCTCTACAATCACCCTCCAACTCGCCGGAACGCTCTACGCTGACCGCCGCGACATCAGTTTCCGTCGTAAATTCGTGGAACTATGGTGGGCGCTCCAGCTCGAGCGGCGCTTCTCCAAGCAGGAGATACTCGAGATGTACATGAACCGGATGATCATGGGTCCGGGAGTTTACGGCGTTGAAGCCGCGAGCAAATATTTTTTCGGCCATTCCGCCAAAGACATTACGATCGCTGAAGCAGCCATACTCGTTATCCAGTTATCGAGTCCCACTCGATACAACCCGATTCGGAATCCCAACATCGCGCGTGAGCGCTCACGGGAAGTACTCAACCAGATGATTGAACTGGGGTACGTCGATGCAGAAGAAGCAGATACTTCTTTTGCCCTGCATTGGGATAATTATGATTATACCCGCGTCGCGAATGACGCTTTCTATGCCCGGGATGACAAGGCTCCATGGTTCAGCGAATATGTCCGCAGGCAACTGGAAGACATGCTGTATGGTTCCACAGACTTATACAAAGATGGTCTGACAATACATACCACGCTTGATCTGGACTATCAGGCCATTGCTGATTCTTACATGAACCGATACATCGCCCAGGTAAACAAGGAATACGCCGCATCAAGCTCTCAGCGCCTTCGCGAGGCTGAGCGCATTTATGCACCAATGGCGGAAATGCTTGGCCTGGCGTTCAACCTTGAAAATATCTTTTTCAATGAAACCAAAATTCGCAGCAAGTCGATGGACTTTTATCGGCAGAACATAAATCCTACCATCGATGCATTGGCACTGATGTTTGGTCTTGAACCGTTGAAGGCAGCTACCAATGCCAGTTACGGCCTCTCCAAGACCCAGCTGGAAAAAAACACCGTAGAAGGTGCTCTAATCACAATCGACAATGAGACAGGATATATAAAGGCACTGGTAGGAGGTTCAAAATTTGAACAATCGAACCAGTTGATTCGCGCCACGCAGGCAAAACTGATGCCGGGCTCCTGCTTCAAGCCACTCTATTACTCGGCAGCCATCGATTCCAGGCGTTTTACCCCGGGTACGCTTATATATGATGCACCCGTCGTCTTCTACAATGAGGATGGCACCCCATATATTCCATTGAACTACAAAGGCGAGTGGCAAGGACAAGTGCTGACCTGGTTTGCACTCGCAAAATCGATGAATGTACCCTCGGTAAAAGTTCTGGACGGCATAGGTTTCGATGCTGCTATAAACCGGGCAGCGACTTTGCTGGGCATTACCTCTCCGGACGAGATCCGGATGACGTTTCCAAGGGTTTATCCGTTAGCCTTGGGAATCAGTCAGGTTTCTCCACTGAAGATGGCACGAGCGTTCTCAATATTCGCCAACCAGGGCCGGGAAGTCAGCCCCATTGCGATACGTTCAATAGATGATCGGTCCGGACGTTCAATTCTGGAACCAGAGAAGGATCTGAGGGCTGCGCAGAGTAAAAAAGGCTCCGATATCCAGGTCATATCACCACAAAACGCCTTCGTGATGACTGATCTTCTCAAACGTGTCGTCAAGGATGGAACCCTCGCCTATCCAACAGCTTCGGGAGCCATCTTTACCTATAAAGATCCGGATGGAAATCGATATACCATCCCGTCTGCAGGGAAAACCGGTACAACCCAGAACTGGGCCGACGCCTGGACTGTGGGCTTTACTCCTTACATGACAACAGCCATCTGGTTCGGCTTTGACAGGCCGGGCAATTCGCTGGGTGTCAGTCAGTCTGGAGCCGCAATTGCTGGCCTGGCCTGGGCTAATTATATGGCTGATATACATCGAGGACTGCCATACAAGAATTTCATCAGACCCCAGACAGGATTGATTGACGTCACCGTCTGCGCGGTCTCAGGTTTATTGCCGACGAATTTCTGTGACGAAGGTACCGTAACCCTGACCTATTATGAAGGTACCCAACCTCGAACCTCCTGCGATCTACATAAATTCAAATCCGAACAGGCAGAATCAGCGATCCGGAACTTGTCAGGACAACAGGATATCATTGGCGGGGGGCAAATCAATGCAACTCTTGACTTTGATCTCAGCGACATCGATATGCTGCTTCGCAGTATGGAAGCTCAGTCTACAACACCCGGAGGACCTGCCTTGAAACCGCAGGGAGCCCTTCAGAGTGAACCTGTCATTACAGTGCCTCAGGAAGTAGACGTTAGAATGCTTGATTAGGTGTGGAATCCGAGCTACCATTAGTTTCAGAAAACCTTTGGAGGAATGCGTGCAAGTCGAAATTGGTTCGATCCGCGTACGCAGAAGGGTCAGGACAGGCCTGCAGGATATCGATCAGCTTGCAGACAGCATGAATCGGTTTGGACTACTCCATCCAATTTCAATCACCAATCAAAGGATTCTGGTTGCAGGACAAAGACGGCTTGCGGCAGCAACAATCCTGGGCTGGACTACCATAGAGGCTACCGTACTTACCCATGATACGCCGGTTGCCAGGCTTGAACTTGAACTGGAAGAAAACCTTCAGCGCTGCCCTCTGAAACGTGAAGAACTTGAGTCAGCTCTGAAAAGGCTGGAGAAAATTAAACACCCCGGGTTTTTCAGACGGCTATGGAATGCAATTGCTGGCTTTTTCTTCAGAATGTCAGGAAAGAAAACTCAGCCTTCATGATCCGGACTGGTTGAAATCAAGGAGGCAACGATGAAAAAACCAATATTCCCTGTATTTCTTGTTTTGGTGGTTGGTTCCGTTTTTGGACAGGCGAGACAGCCCATACTGAGGATTGATCCGTTCACAGGCAATGGAGTCGGGGTAAGTGAAGCATCGATGCTTGAACGTCTCATCAATTCATACATCGTTGAATTAAAGTCATTCAGGGTAATCGATGCGAAGGGTCAGGAACTAGCATTGACAGAGACTGAATCTGCACTGAGCCTTGGTTCAGCTACTACGGCTACCATTCCCCTGACTGCAGATTTCATAATCAGCGGAATGCTCGGTAAGATCGACAACCTGTATATTTTCACTCTTGAAAACACAAAAGTCTCTTCCGGAGAAAAACTATCGGTTTCTGATACGGCGAGTTCAATCAGCGATATAGTCCTGCGTGCACGGAACCTGACAAGGTCATTGTTTGGCAAACAGGATAGTTCGCCTGTTGCTACCCCTGTTCCTGACGCAGTCCAACCTTCCATTGCTGGTGCTGAACAGATACCAGTAGATGAAAAAACTGTTTTCAAGTCTCCGGCAATCAAGAATCTCGTTGGCACCTGGAAGGGCGACAAAGGGCTTGAAAACGTCAGATTGATTCCAAATGGCACCGGAATTGCAGTGCTGAGTGGAGGCGGAACCATGAAAATCCGTGTATCAATCAGTGACGATCGAATCATCATCATGCAAGATCAGCCAAACGAAGCTGCGATGTACAGATCAGCTTCAGTCCCCTTCGATGTAGCCAAGAAAATTGCGGCCCAGGCAAGGCCCATGCGCTGGATATTTTTGCTGAGTTCTGACGGGCTACACCTTACAGGTATAAAGGAATCTGTTTCCATCAGTGGCGATGGTCCGACCCTTAAACTGGATAACAACTATCAACGGGATGCCGCATGGAGCCGGATTTCCCGCTGACGGGTTCCTTTGATAGTCAGCAGTTTCCAGCGGACTGCGGTTCCAAGGATTGCCACGATAAGGGTCAGGAACCCAGCCATGTACTTGATTGTTTTTTCCGACAGCAATGATTCCGGTTCAAAGTTGACCCGGAAACCTGCGGACGCTGGCGATATGGGCCCATTACCAAGGGAAAGCCGGATGGCAACCTCGTTTTCTGCCAAATATCCCAAGGATCGTGCTTCAAGCGCTGTTGTTTCTGGATTTATCCTCAGCAGGTCCCATTCTTGTGCATACCTCGTATTGAGTGTTTCAAGGCCGATGAGGTTTTTCTTCATTATTGCGGATGCAGCTTGAGTTTCCATCGTTACGAGCAGACCGGAAGGACCTGCTACAAGGGAAGCCAGGCAATAAAATGACAATCCAGTCCAACATGCCAAAAACAGTATTCGTTTCATCATTACTATTAACGGAACAAGACGCTTCATGCTTGAATACTGAAGAACGATTAAAAAGCTCATACGGTTGACAATAGGAAAAACCGCGATTAGAGTGATTCTTGCTGGTTCTTGCTTGAATTCCGGCTATTGTTGCCGATATTAGGATGAGATCAATCCAGTTGACGGAGTGCGTGCGCCATGCAGAATAAAGCCCCACAAGGGAAACAAGATCCCATCCCTACCCCTGAGTTGGAACTTGAACAGTACGGTGTGTGGGTCAAGGCAGAACCTCAGGACGTCGTTGATGAACCCGCAATGGCAAAATCGGCCGTAAATACAAGGGAGCATGAATCAGAAACTGCGGTTCTGCCCTCGGAACAAGAGGATTTCGTTGATTCCTTCGAACTTGATATGAATATGACCGACGGAATCGAGGAACTCGAGGCTCTCACGCCAACCGATGATCCAGAGGTTGGAAGTGACTTTCCTGAAGAAATAGAATCCTTTGATCTTGAAGAATTGGAAGCAGACGGAGCAGAACCAGTCCAGGAGCCACTCTCCAATAATTTTATTGAAGATATCTCCGAGGAGACCGCCCTGGATATAGCACTGGATGATCTGGATTACGAAGAACCTGTCGAGGAACCTGATACTCTGGTTCTGGATTCGGAGAAGCCAGCAGAATCCTCGTTTGATACCACTGACATAGATATTGAAGATTTCGGCCTCTCGAATGCAGATGATTCTAGCGCAACACCCTCTTTGGATGATTTCAGTATCGATGAACTATCTACAGAAAACAATGAAACAACCAGGGTGCACGAATCCACAGTATCCGAAGATTTCGAAGCACTGGATATTGATCTCCAGTTCGATGATACCATTCCATCGGACGACTCACTGGATAGTCCTGACGCCTTCATAGCTTCTGACAATGACAGCAATGATGTGACGTCTGACTTTGAGTCCATTGATATTGATGCAATTGGCAAGGAACCAGACTCAACTGAGATCACCATGCCCACTTCAGAGGTGGCGGGAAATAATGATTTCGAGATGTCAGGATCAAATATTTCAATGGACTCATTCATAGATATGGATAGCAATGATGCTTCAAGCATAATTCCAGACATGGAATTGGAAAATGTATCATTGAATGATGAACCTATAGGTTTTGATGATGTACAGGCAGTTACAGACGAGCTAGGCTCAAAGGCTTCTGAACCGTCATCGGATCTTCTCCAGAAGATTGTCCTTGAATTATCATCAATCAAAGACGAACTTGTGAGTCTGCGGGGCCAGTTGAGTAGTCTTAAAACTACTACCCAAGCCGTGCCCACAACAGAAACTGAATCAGAGCCGGAATCATCAGAAGATGGAGTTCCTGGCGGATTTTTTGATGAAGAAGATGATGACACCATAGCTTTGACCGGAGATGAACTCGATAACATTCTCAACACAGCGGACTTTACTGAAGAAATAGCCGACAACGAGTCTTTGGATGAACATGTGCTGCCAGTACTTGAAATTCCTGAAGAAATGGAACTGCTTCCAGAAGACGGTGTCTATGACACGCAGGAATCTGGTATAGAATCTATCGAATTACCCATAATCACACCTACTGAAGCTGAGTTAGAGGCAATTACCGCTCAAGAAGGCGTGACGCCAATTACCAACCTCTCGGAAGATTCAAGTTTCCTTGAATCAGCTGAAGATGAGATGATCCTTGAGTTTGAGATGCCACTGGAAGAAATGCCACTTGTCGAGCCGGATGCTTCAGATCTGGATAGCATAATTGATTCAACCTTCGAAACGGGTATGGGCGAACTTTCAATTATGGATGCTGCAAATGAAGAGCATGAATCGGAAATTGTTCTTGACTTCGATGCCGATGATGAACCAGTCATTTCTACGGTAGATTCATTTCCTGAGCCTCTTGATGAGGTTGAAGACGCACTTGAACTCGAGGAATTTGTTGAAGCTGAAGATCTTGGTGGCCTTGAGTTGCTTTCTGAAGAACCAGATCTGGAAGAACTTGAAGAGCTGGAAGAACTTTCCCTCGATGAAGAAGATAAAACAGTCTCCTTGGAAGATTCTGAACTCATAGAGACTAGTCCGGAAGACCAGGCGACGATATCATTGCCGGAGGGTTTTGATTCAGCATCACCGTTACACAATCCCGATGCCGACAGCTTTGTCGATACTTCTGCTTCAATCGATCAGATTGAAGCAACAGAACCGTATCTCGAAACCATACCAGCAGAAATTGCCTACCTGGAACAACCGTTGGAAGTAGTAGCTGAAGAAGAACCTTTGACAACCGGAAGATCACCTGTTTCTGAACCAACGCCGGCAGATTCTGACACCATGGTACCGGACAAGCTCAAGCACGATGTAAAATCTGTTTTACTCTATCTTGACCAACTGCTTGCATCACTGCCAGAAGAAAAAATAGAAGAGTTCGCTTCAAGTGAATATTACGACACTTACAAACGCCTGTTTGACGATTTAGGGCTACTATAATGGGTTTGCTGGAAAAAGCTGCAAAACGTTCGGCTGAAATAGCAAACGAGCATCAAGGGATTCTCGCCTTGAACCAAAAAAAAAAGTATCAAATCGTCCATACGATGAACTTTTAGTAGAGTTAAAATCTGTTGAAGACATATTCCTTGGAACCAGGCTGGCATTCGAAATTCTGAGTGCCAGTCCTGCTCCCTGGATGGCATATTATGAGCGTTTTGGTGATAGTTTTATAGCATGTTCATCTTACGGAATCAGCGGAATCATACCCGTACTGAGCACGAAAACCTTACATGAATCCTTTATACATGGATATATCCAATTTCAGGATCAAAAATCTCTGGTATTTCAGATGCTGGAAGGGCATGTGCTGGTCTTGCCTGAATCCACACCGATGCCAACTTCGGTTTCTGAAGAGCTACATAGAGTTGGTTCAATTTCAATATTTTCTAACGGCAGATTCAGACTGTATCCTCAGGATTCATTAAGGGTTGATTCTGTACATGAACTGCTACAGCTGGGATCTTCCCGGAATTTTTCATATGGTTCATTTTTTATACTGAATACCGATGTCCTTACGAATACCGCTACCGCGCTTTGCCCACATGCTGTTCCCGCATTGATAGGCAATGAATTACGCAGTGTTATCCTGGGTATACTTGGATCTTCCGGTCATGCGTTAGGGCTGAATGACAATTCCTGCTTATGCGTTTTTTACAGTCATACAGTTATTGATACTGAACTTGTAATCACACAGGTCATCAGGACGCTATTGCGGTCAGTATCAGCTAAGGATCCGGAAACTTTGCTCTCTGCTCCATTTTTCTCAACCCGGCTCTCGAATGAACGGGCTACAGTCGAACTCAGTACATTCATAGATAGTGTTGTTACCCGGCCACAACGTTGACCCTACCCGCTGGCTTTTCTTCCACAGTAGCATTCCATTCCCGGTATGCACCACTGAAAGAAGCAAAGAGACATGTAGACTCCATACTCGCAGGAAAACGTCCTGCTATCGTATTCATCATAGGTGGAGGCTGCAACTATCTGAGCGCCGTACTTGCTGAGCATTATCCCCGCAGTTTGCGAATATCATTGCAACCTTGTGATGATTTCCTGGGTCACGAAGTTGATATTCCAAAACTGAACTGGTATCCATCCAGTTCTTACAGCCTGCGTGAAACCATACAGCGGGCTATTGCAGGAAACCGTCTGGCTGGTGGAGTTGCTGTTATAGAATGGCCTCCAGTCGTCAATCAGTTCCAGACAGAAACTGTACGCATACGGGCAACATTGCGGGATGTTCTTGAGGAAGCAAGTTCCGATGCTGCAACGAGCGCTTACTGGTCAGCCCGGTGGTTATTCAACAGCCTGAGATTCGTTACTTCAATAAGGAACACAGTGAGGCTGGCTCCTGGCAACAGCCTGATTGTAGTTGCTTGTGCGGGACCAGGGCTTGCTGACCTCCTGCCGGAATTGCTGGTCAATCGGTCCTCAATGACACTATGGGCACTTGCATCAGCAGTACCATCGTTGCTCAGGGCAGGCCTGATACCTGATCTCGTGATAGCGACTGATCCTGGGTTCTGGAACGGAGCGCACCTCAAAGCCGCCTTCTACAACAATATACCGATTGCAATGCCACCGAGTACCTATGTCTCATGCGGTACACTCCGCCAGTTGCGAATTGTCCCCCTCTACACCGGACTTTCATTTGAAAGGGCTGCGATCACTGCTGCCGGAATTGGCTTTGAAAATGCCAAGGCAGCCGGCAGTGCTGCGGGAACAGCGCTTTCCCTGGCGTTGAACCTGACGGAGGGCCCCATTGCTCTGGCCGGATATGACCTGGCCGCGAGAGGCCTCATGGATCATGTACAGCCCTATGCATTTGACATTCTTGATCAGGAAGCTGCAAGCAGGGTGGCTCCTGCATTCTCAACCCGAGCATCCAGGGTCTTTGATTGCTATCCATCAAGCTCGGGTGGATGGCGTCGTTCAAGAGCGTTTTCCACGTATGCAGAGACCATACGGGTTGATGAAATAGATTCCAACCGCGTTTTCAGGCTCGGTGAATCATGTGTCGAAACTTCATTGCAACGAGCTGTTTTCAAGGATATTCCAATCCGGAAGGGAATGACGCACCCAGGCATTTCCTTGCCGCAGTCGTTGCTGGATAGTTCTCTATCCCGTGATGCTGCATCGAAGGTTATGCTGGAATCCTTGTCAGAATCAGCGTTCGGGCAAGCTGCGACTGCGGTGCAGCATTCCGAACCCATCCCCTACGAGGCAGCTCTATATTACAAAGCGCTTGCGCCTCGCGTATCGGCAACCTTAATAGCCGAAGCAGCCCGGGGTGAAGCTACGCTCGATGATGTCGTTCTGGCTACTGCAGCTGCAAACGAGGCTGCTACACGATGGCTAGGATGCGGATCATGCTAGATCCACAGCTTTTTGAACGGAACATGCTTGCCGTAACTTCACAACACCCCCCTCCTTGTGCCGAACGGATCCGGGCAGCACAGCCTGATGGCAGGATTTCTGTCGCTCTGTCCCGAGAAGGGCTCCCTGTGCCGTATCTTGCCGTCGATGGGCGGAATGCGTACATGCACTCAAGATTTGATCCTGCAAGGGAAGCCAACAGGCTTGCCGGCCAGTATATAAAATCAGGGTTCTATGTGTTTCTCGGGCTCGGCGCAGGATATGAAATAGCGTCATTGATCGAGGCCGGCAGGGTTGCCAAGGGCCTCATCATTGAATATGACGCCCCGATGCTTAGGGCCATTCTTGAACGTGTAGATCTGACTCACATCCTCGGCGACAGACGATTGCACCTGCTCGTCGATCCAACCGATGCTGAACTGGACGATGCCATCGCCTCGAGTTATGTGCCATCTGTTACGGGGAATTTTGTATCCGTCCCCATCAGGGGCAGGATAGACCTCTCGCAGGCACAGTTCCAGCGCGCTGCGGATTCAATCCGTGGAGCAATAAGCGTGATTTCCGATGATTATTCCGTACAGTCATTCTTTGGAAAACGCTGGTTCTCCAACATAGTTCGAAACCTTGAAATTTCAAACAAACCGACCCCGCCTGTAGGACCTATCCGTGAAGCCTATGTTACAGCGGCAGGCCCGTCTCTGGAGTTGTACTTCAATGAAATTTCCGCAAGACCCAAAGGGACCTTTCTGATAGCGACCGATACGAGCCTCCGGGCATTACTGGAACGCGGAATAGAGCCAGATGCCGTCATAAGCATAGATTGCCAGCATATCAGTTACTATCATTTCTCGTTGGGGATGCCGGAACGCATTCCTCTGTTCCTTGATCTGGCTTCGCCACCAACCGTCTCCCGACTCGCTTCAAAACCGTATTTCTTCTCCTCGGGGCATCCTCTGGCCCGGTATATAACGTCACGGTTCAGGGCCTTTCCGGTACTCGACACATCAGGTGGCAACGTAACACACGCCGCAGTTTCATTGGCCGAGTATCTTGGAGCCTCGGTCGTAAGGGTTTACGGCGCTGATTTTTCATACCCCTTTGGGAAAAGCTATGCCCGGGGTACCTACATCTATCCTTATTTTGACATAAGGCAGTCGAGGCTAAAGCCATCTGAATCGTTGTTTGCCGAATTCCTGTACCGCAATCAATCGATAGACAGACAGGAAGACGATAACGGCAGCTTCAGGTACGTTACAAAACCGCTGGTCGCTTACAAAGAGCGTCTGGAACGCCTTTCGGCTTCAATTTCATGCAGGCTTGTCAGGGTCAGGGGATTTGGCGTACACGCTGCAACTGCGTCAGAAGTACCATCTCGAAGGAAAAAACCAGGCAAGCTATTTGCTGCAGGCCGCCCTTACCAGAAACCAGAGGAGTTCCTGACTTCGTACGCCAAAGACATCGGCAGCTTGCCAGAACCTTACAACCATGCCGCTTCCTATCTTGACGGACTCGGGGCACATGAAAAGGATGTCTGGACAACGATGCTTCCATCGGTTGCGGCTTTCAGGCGCGAAGCCGGTGAATTACCACCTGAACCATACGAACTCCTCTCAAGGACACGATCCTGGTGCGCTACTGTCGTGCTTGACGAGTTGAAGCGTGTAGCCAAGTGACTAGAACTTTCTGACCCTTCCAAATCTTCCTGCGGACAGCCCCCAGCGTTTCCTCAGGTAGGAATCCAGTATCTGTGAACCCGTTACAGCGGAATCCAGGACAAATACGGAATCAGCCTCAAGACGTGCGCGATCATCGGGATACGCTACAGCCAGGCGTTCTATCAAAGCCTCGTAATAAGCCTTGACTGACGATACGGATTGTTGCACGAGGTAGGCTTGCATCTCGTTTACACGCAGGTATTCGTCACGGGTGTCGTATCGCCGCCAGGCCAGATGTTGCATCCAGAATCTTCTGGCCTCCGGCCCAAGCAAAGCCCATAGTTCTGCAGATATTTTTCTGTATTCCGCATCCTGAAAAAACAGGGCGTGTGAAGATTCATGATCCATGAACATGCGTCTAAGCCCTGCGCTTGACTCCCTCGAAACAGAGATGATGGCACCGCTACCTTCACCTATAACGCCACGGGAATCTCTGGTGAGTATTCCATGAGAAACCAGCAATTCCAGCAGGGCTTTTTCATCCTCATTGAGTTTGAAGTTGCTTGTCTGGGCGATTGAAAAAAATGAAACCAGTGTTCCGGAGGAATAATCATGGGCATTCCAGCCATGAAGCGCTTCTATTTCTTCATCGAGTGCCAGCCTGCCCCTAAACCCAGGCTTCTCGGCAAAAAAAGCGAGGCGCTTGAAATAACTATCCTGAATTGCGTAGTCGGCAAAATCAAAAACCAGGGTCTCAGGAAGGAGATCCCAACGGTACAAGGAATAATCGCCGTCCAGCGGCACGGTAACAGCGAGTATTGCATGGAGGTCGGCAAGGGGCGCAGCTCCGCCTGGGGCAATCCAGACTGACGTCAGCCCGTCTTCAGATTCAACAGAAACACGGCCTGGCATCTGGAGTTGAGCCCCCTGAAATGCTGACAGCGGTATGGACACCGCTACTCCCGATCGAACGCTGGCAGTAAAAGCCAGCCTGGCTACACCGTTCTGTTCCAGAACACTTATCTTGGCAATTCCATCGGCATCAAGCTTGATCGATAATGAAGAATCCGGCTTGATCGGCAGAGCAACTGAAATCTCACGAGGTGCACGTGTTGCGTCCGAAGCCGCTGAACTGGATGCGTAGCCGGTTCCGCTGGATATGACATAAGAAGTGGAGCCAAACCGTGCACCAATAAAAGCTGGAACAACACCGAACGCTGTAATGATGGCATTGCCAGCCTCGTTGAAGCCCAATTCAGCACGGGCAATGCTGGCACCATCAGGGATAGCCAGCCGCAATTCCCCGGATTTACCTTCAATTAGCCTGAAATTTGCAGAAGCTACCGGGTTTTTGTCCTTGCGAGAAGAGAACAGTTGCACAGTCAGTTCACCTGATCCCTGCGTATAAACGGCAAAATCCCGCTGATACCCCGAATCTATTGGTCGCGTGAAAGCGAATCGTGCGACCGTGCCCGCAACGACGCTAGCCCCCTTGCCAGAGTCCAGCCGCGAAACCGAGACTATGGAATCATCTACAGTGAGAACCAGACCTTCTACATATTGTGTGCCACAACCAGCGAGGATATTCAGAGTTATTATAACTGCGACAGGCGAGCATGTGCGCCTAAAGAAGTGCAAAGACACTGCGCGCTATCAACTGGGCTATCTGATACCGACGCCCCGGATCGATCGAGCCATCGGTACGCATCAGGGTCGACCATAGCCCCTCGAAATCATCAGGCAATACGGGAAGCGACATCAACGCAGTGGTCATATGTCGATCGGAAGGCTCCCATTGCTTGTTAAGTGCAAATAGCGCAGAAGAGCACGACCGTATAAAACCGGCAAGAGATACAAAATAGAAAAATTTGTCATCTTTAAGAGCTGCTCCACCCAGATCACTGAGGCTATGCTCGATTTTCTGCTGATACGTTTCAAGCAGGCTATCCCAGAACTCCGAAGGACTCTCCGCAAGGGAGCCGCGCATCCGCTCAAGCCAGTCAGATTTTGAGAACAGCGTTTTTCCATTGACAAGACGATAGATGATATAGGTACCAGCGGTGCCAAACATCCAGATTGCGTCCATACTGTTTGTGACGAGGTCTTCAATGGTACGTGTCCGCTTGTATTCCAGATGGATTGGAAGCCCGTCTATGAAGAAGCGATCCTTCTCGCCACTCTTGGAGGTTTCGAAGGCTCCTGGATTGTCGAAAAAAGTCTGCCGTTCTTCACCAGCAGGTATGGAACCGTAACAATACACATCCAGGACGAGGGCGAAATATGGATCGATTACATCGGTATCCGAGGCTTCACAGGAGACGACGCTTTCTACCCCGGGCCAGGATGAAATTATCGAGGTGAGCTTGTTGGCCAAGCGTTCTACTTTGTAAGTCATGCCAATATCTTTCCTTTACAGGAGGTATACCTGAGTATACTATGCCTTCATGGGTTTGGGAACAACTGATACAGTTTCATCCATCGCACTGGCCATGGTTCCACCTGGCAATGTCATGAGATCTATTACAGACATACGGCGTGCATTCTGGACAGAATTAGGAGCGCCGAGTGCCCGGGCTTATTTTGACGTACCGGTTCTGACCTGGCTAGCTGAACCACTTGATGGAGCAACGCTGGCTGGCCTCGCTTCGCGATGTACCCTACCGTTTGAACTGACCGGCCTTGAAAGACAGGATGACGATGTGTTTTTAAGGTTTCCTGCTGAATATATGGCTTGTATCTCTGAACTTGTGTCAAAAACGCCTGCAGCAACCACAACTTCAGAGTTCAGGCGTGGACCATTTGAGGCCGGATGGGGTGCTTTCTGTGCATCACTTTCTGGAATACCGGCTTCTCAATCATTGATCATCGACCATATTGCCGTCTCGTCAATACGGGCAAAAACCTATCTGCTGGCACAACTTGAGCTGAGATGGGTACCCGGCCCGTCGTATGCTTCGTCCTGGGCTACCCTTTCTTCTGCCAGATCCGGCCGTAATATCCGCTAACACGTAACCGTAGCAACACTCCGTGCCTTTTCAGAGCAGCGCGGGACATGGTATATTCTGCCCGTCAATCATGAGATATCAATCGGAGGAACGATGCGCTCCCTTCCATCAGCAATTTTTGTAGCGGCACTAGCGCTCGGCTCACTGGCTTATGCCCAGGACGAGCAGGCATTGCTTGCATCGTCTACGTTCAGCAGTTTTGAAAAAGGCGATGGAATCCTGTCGCTTTCACTCGGAACCGTAGTACCACTTGGATTCTACAATCCTTATACACCAGGGTTCGAGACTGCCAATTCAACCCCCGGTTTTGCCTTTGCCCTTTCCTACGCCGGTTTCCTGAATGAGGCATGGGCCCTGGCTGGAGACCTCTCCGGTGGTTACATCAGCACAGTCAATGATGCCCGCCTGTTCATGGCCCCCCTCTCGCTGCGCATGATCAGGGCTTTCCCGATAGGGGCCTTTGTGATAGCGCCTTCAGCCGGACTCGGTGTAGCCATCAGTGCCCTCGGAGACGACAAGCACGTTGATGCCCTCGTCAAAGCCGGATCTTCGTTCTACTGGAAGGCTTCTACCGATATGAGCTATGCGCTCAACATCTTCGGGAACATCATACCGCAGATAATGACCGAGTTCGAAGAAAACACCCGCGTGGGCTTCTTTTTGGAGGCGACGCTTTCCGTTGCCTATCACCTGTGAGCCTGAGGATAGCTATATGAAAGCTTTGATGTATACACGACGAATCTTGTATGTATTGATTACTGTTACTACAGTTTTTTTGATTTCATGCGCTGATACCGAGGCAGGCATCTTTTCAAGAGTAGCATCCGAAACTCCGATCTCCGAAAACATGACGGTTGACATCCAGGGTGCTACACCATCGTTTGTGGTACGCCTCGGCACAACCTACTATGCCGGAATCGGAACCTTGTGGAAGAAGTCCGATACTGACTCACCAGCCCAATGGTCCAAAGTTGACCTATCATCTGTTTCAACCAGCACAGTTATAGCTGGTAGTGGCGCAGTTATAACCAATACACTATTCGTCGCCTTCTCGGATTCAACAGGAAGCGGCCTTGGCATCTGGTCAACAACTGATGGCACAACCTGGGTGCGTGTCGATTCCACATATCCTGCCGCTGGCAGCACATTGCGGATTATCCTCGCGGCGAACAACCAGCTGTTCGCGGTCAGCTCTACTGTGGATACCGACCTCAATGAATCCTACGCTATCCATCATTTCAACGGAACGTCGTTCGAGGCTACAAGCATTACCTCTGATGCAACCATCGGTTTGCCTAATTCTGTTGCATATGCAAATAGCGCTTATTGGTTCACGGCGGGTGGATTCCTGCTTTCAGGTACAACGACGATCATTACAAATGCACCTGGCCCTGCCGACTGGGCCACCGGCAGCACGGTCGCGGCACCTCTGGCGGCGACCTATGGCGGCGTTTGCGCGATTGATGCTACCGGCATTCTGGTTTCAGGCAGGAATGGCCAGTTGTTCTATACATCTGATAATGGGGCGAGCTGGACATCTTCCACAGAATTCAAAAATACCAGCTCGAAAGTCTATTCCTTTTCAATTCCCACGTATATCGATACGACAATGGTACTCGCCGTTGGTACAAATGGCATCCCCAGAAGTGATATCGATACGCCACCGACGGACGGATACCTTGAATTTGACTTTGCGACAGGATTTACGGCGGGAATTACCAAAAATGTAGCTCATGATCTTTTATCAAATGCCGTGAATTTCTCAGCAAGTCTGGCGGGCTTGTCAGTAACAGCGATGCCCTACTTTGATCTCGGACCAACACAGAAAGTCTTTGCACTTACCGATGGTGACGGGCTCTGGTCAAACACCTATGGCGATGCCGCTTGGGGCGGATGGGTCAGGGAATAACAGCAAGGTGAGTGACGACCTGTTTGCTGGAGCGGCTCCTAAGGAAAATACGGGGCCGCTGGCTGACAGGATGAGGCCTCGCAAGCTTGATGAGTTCATAGGCCAGGACCATATTGTGGGTCCGGGCCGGCTCCTGCGGCGTGCCATCCAGCGGGACAGGCTGTCGTCGATAATCCTGTCCGGACCTCCGGGCACGGGCAAGACGACGTTGGCCCGCGTCATAGCAAATACCACCAGTTCGCGTTTCATATCGATAAACGCCGTACTCTCCGGCGTGCAGGCTATCCGCGACTCTGTTGACTCCGCAAAGCGGGAGCGAGACCTGTACGACCGCAGGACCATCCTGTTCGTCGACGAGGTGCACCGCTGGAACAAGGCCCAGCAGGACGCGCTCTTACCCTTTGTAGAGAACGGCACCATAATCCTGATTGGTGCGACTACTGAAAACCCATTCTTTGAAGTGAACAAGGCCCTCGTCTCGCGCTCCCGTGTGTTTCAGTTGCACCCGCTGGGTGACGACGATCTGCTTGCCGCCGCCAGGGCGGCGGTGGCGGACGAAGAACGCGGTTACGGTCGCTGGATAGTGGATTTTGAAAACGGTTCACTGGAACACCTCGTAAAGGTTGCCACTGGTGACGCGAGGAGCCTCCTCAATGCGCTGGAACTGGCGGTGGAGACAAGCGTTGATCCCTGGCCACCCGCGGCTGGCGCTCGCGTTTTTGTTACCATGGATGCCGCGGAAGAAAGCATACAGAAACGCGCCGTCCTGTACGACCAGGATGGCGATTACCACTACGACGCGGTGAGCGCGTTCATAAAAAGCGTGCGGGGCTCTGATCCCGACGCTGCGCTGTACTGGCTGGCCAGGATGGTGTATGCGGGTGAGGATCCGCGCTTCATCTTCAGACGCTTGCTCATTTCCGCGGCGGAAGATGTGGGCATGGCAGATCCAGCTGCCATCGGCATCGTTGAATCATGTGCCGCGGCCTACGAACGCATAGGCCTGCCAGAAGGCCAGTTCCATCTGGCAGAGGCGACCCTGTACCTGGCGACTACGCCAAAATCCAACTCGGGCCTGGCCTACTTCGATGCGCTGGCTGCAGTGGAGGCTGAACGCGCCGAGGTGCCTGACCACCTGAAAGACGCCAACCGGGACGCAGAGGGCCTGGGCCACGGTGCGGGATACCTGTATCCGCATGCATTCAGGACCCACTGGACTGCCCAGCAATACCTGCCTGAAACGCTGAAAGGCGCGCTGTTCTACCAACCGGGCATGCTGGGATACGAGGCAAGGGTACGTGACGAGGTACTCCGGCGGCGCGATGCGCAACTTGCAGCCTGGCTATCCGGAGAACTGGATGCCAGAATGCCAGTATCCCCTGGCGCGCCAACCAGCCATGCATCAGCGGCTTCCTGGACAGACAGGGCAGAAGCGGGTACTGCCAACGGTCTTGCCGGGCTCAGGGACGCAATATACAAACTGGCGTTTCCACCAAGACATGCCAACGTGCTCGTGCTTGCGGCCGACGATGGACTGCTCCTCCGCGAGGCTGTCCGCATCTGCCCGGAAGGCTCTGCCTGCGGCATATGCAGAAGCGAAAATTCACTACAGAGGCTTGCCTACTCGTTTACCGATGTCGAAGACCTGTGCAAGCCAACGGTAACGGCTTGCGGCAATGCTGAATCGGTATCGGAAGCCGCGGCGGCCGTGGCCGGGCATCGCAATTTTGACCTGGTTGTGGCGGCTGGCTTTCTGTCGGTGTATGGCGACGAAGCGGCTTCAATTGCTGGAATCAGGGCCTGTGCCCAGGGGCTTACTCGTGAGGGAGCCCCCATCAAGATAGTATTTGCCGAACGCTCGCCTCAACCAGGAATAGTACCAGGGATCGCGGCCCCGTTTCTGGATGAAACCACGCTTGAAGCGTTCAGGAAAGCAGACTCGTTGTTTTTTACGGAAGAACGCACCCCCGGCTACTCTGCGGCTTCATTGCTCAGGGCCATTGCCGCTTCCGGTCTTGAACCAGGTGCCGTGACCGTGTATCGATCGGAGGCACGACGATCACTTGGCGACAAGGAAGCCGAGGCGTGGCTATCGATTGATTCACCATACGGAGCCGGCGTGAACACAGCCCTCGGGACGACTGGAACCAGTGAAATCCTTGTGGCCCTGAAGAAAGCATTCTCTGCAGGGCCAGTAGACTGGCCAAGTGTCTGGAACATCGCCATCGCCTCTTGATATACCCCCCAGCATGCTTGTCCGTCAACCCGAGGCTCTATATACTCAGCCCGTATGGGAATACGGCTCGTGTACGGACTCAAGACCGACGACAGCTCTTATCTGGACAGTTTTTTTCCGTCTCGGCGCCTGGCTGAAGCAGCCCGCTCCCTGGGGCTCGATTATGGCGCGACCATCCATGCCCCGGAAGCCTCGATGGATGCGACAGCCGCCTTCTGCAGGGGCCATGTAGCTTTGCTCCGTGGCGAACTACCGGGCAGCCTGTACGAACACCTTGAAGATTCTGGAATTCCAGTGGTCAACAGCGCCCTGGCTACGAAAACTGCGGGTGACAAACTGCGTACGGCCGAGCGTTGTCTGGTACTCGGCATTGCCCATCCGCGCACGTTTGCAGTCGGAGTGCGCGACGCAACGGCTCCCCTTGATTTTCCTTTTGTCGTAAAACCGCGTTTTGGCAAGATGGGACGAGGCGTTTTTCTCGTAGAGTCGACCTCAGCCTGGCTTGACTTCCTGAAATCAGATGCTGCAAGCTCCACCCCCTACATCGCGCAGGAGTATGTATCAGCCAGCCATGGCCGGGATGTGCGGTTCTTTTTCGCAAAGTTCAGAGAAAACTGTGCGGCGGCGACGCCGGTTGTGGTGCTTCGCCGGGGGACGGGCCTGGCCTCGAATGCACATGCAGGCGGCGTGATGGAGCCATTCGAGCCACCAGATTTTTTACGAGCCGAAGCAGAGCAGGTATTCTTCGATTCGGGGCTCGTGTACGGAACCGTAGATTTCCTGTTCGCTAACAAAGGCGGATCCAGATTCGTTGTCTGCGAAACCAATGCTTGCCCAGGTTTTGAAGCGCTCGAGGCCATCAGCGGACTTGATGTAGCCAGGGCAATACTGCTCGCGGCTGCAGGAGCGAAGGGTACACCATGACATTCAGCACCCCCGACGAGGTATATGCCTACCTTGACCGTTACCTTAATTTTGAACGCAAAGTGGAACCTACGGCCTACAGGCTGGACAGAATGATTGCCCTCAAGGAATTTCTAGGTCGCCCCGATGAAAGCTTCAGGGTAATCCATGTAGCCGGATCCAAGGGCAAGGGTTCTACGGCGACCATGATAGCCTCGATACTCCAGGAGGCAGGCCACACGGTTGGGCTGTACACATCGCCCCATTTGTTGTCATTTACCGAGCGGATAGCAATAAACGGTGTTCCGGTTGACGATCGGACTCTTTTTGCGAGCGCCACTGAAATCTCCGATCTGATGGAGCACAAAACCGAAGCGGATTTTCCCGGGGGCGAAACGCCGACCTATTTCGAGCTTTTAACGATGCTGGGATTCCTCTGCTACAGGCGGGCCGGTTGTACCGATGCGGTAATCGAGGTGGGGCTGGGTGGACGGCTCGACTCGACCAATGTTGTGTTGCCCGCAGTGTGTATCATCACGCCGATAGAACTGGAACATACCGACCTGCTGGGTACTACAATTCCTGAAATAGCCTATGAGAAAGCTGGCATAATAAAACCTGGTGTCCCGGTTTTTACGAGCGCCACACGACCGGAAGCGCTGGCGGTATTCAGGGCACGTGCAGCCGAACTCGGTTCACCGCTTACGGTACTGGACGAGGCCGCTGACATCACCGACTGTTCCATAGACAAGCACGGCACGAGCGCTACGGTGCGGTGGAGGGATGAAGCGGTATTTGGCCAGCCACTACAGGTGCGCACTCCCATGATAGGCAGTGTGCAGGCGAGGAATGCCGCGCTCGCAGCCACAGTAGCCAGATCGCTGGGATACGACGACCAGACCATAGTCAGGGGCATTGCCGCTGCCAGATTGAGGGCCCGCTTCGAAATAATTCCTGGCGACCCGGTCGTTATACTGGATGGCGCACATACAGCAGATTCAGTGCAGGCCTGTGCCGATGAATTTGCCAGGCTTTTCCCTGCCGGTGGAATCCTGTTGTTTGGCTGTGCCAAAGGCAAGCCGCCGCGGTTGATGGCAGAAGCACTGCGGAAAGCGTTTTTCGAGGTCCTCATCACCAGACCGGGGACATTCAAGGAAAGCGATCCAGCTGAGATTGAAGAAGCATTCACTGCAACTGGGTTCAGGACTACAAGGAATGACGATACTGAAACCGCGGTAGTGGATGCCCTGCAACAGGCTTCTTCCAGAGCTGTGCCGTTGCTGGTAACAGGATCATTCTACCTTTGCGCGGCGGCGGCCAGGATCGTAGACTCGCGGGTAGGGCAAGACCGGCATTAGAGTTCGACCCGGTTGCGGCCGAGTTGCTTGGCCCGGTACATGGCCTTGTCCGCCCGCCCGACCCAGTCAGTCAACGTGTCGCCATGGACGAACGGGGCCACCCCGACAGACGCCGTTACGGATACCTTGGCGCCTGCCACGTCTACATCGGCACCAGCGATTGTAATCTTGATGCGTTCGGCAATGGCGATGGCTGAATCGACTCCGCTACCCGGCAGTATGACGAAAAACTCCTCGCCACCGAACCGGCCGGCAAAATCCTGCTTGCGCAGGCAAGCCCGCAAAGCATCGCCTACAGCCCGGAGCACATCGTCTCCTACGAGATGCCCGAAGGAATCATTGACTGATTTGAATTTATCAATGTCTATCATCAAGCCGCATAGTTGCAGTCCTTCTTCTTCAGCACGGCGCATCTCAAGTTCCAGTCTTGCGTTCAGACTGTGTCTGTTGAGCAAACCGGTGAGTACATCAAAACGGGCTGCAGCCGCGAGACTGGTATTTTCCCGCTCCAGACCAACTTTCGTGCTCTCCAGATCAGCCAGCGTTTCCTTGAGCCCAAGTTGTCTATCCAGAAGCTTTATGGTCAGATTTTCTTCCTGCCTCACAGCTTGCCGATAGAATTCCCGCTCCTCCATGAGTTTCATCTGGGAACGGAGCCGTATGAATGCCGCTTTGAGCCTCAATTGGAACTCAAGTCTCTCAAAGGGTTTTTTTATAAAATCATCAGCGCCAGCTTGTAAAATTTTTTCCACGCGTTGGGCATCATACGTTGCAGACATCAGGATGATCTGAATTGGCTGATGAAGGAACGTCTTCTTAAGACTGGAACAGACATCATAACCCTCGCCGTCCGGCAATACGATATCCAGAAACACGACACGAGGCCTGTTTTTTTCAGCGAGCTGTATGGCCTCCAGGGCAGAATGAGCGACGTAGGCTTGCAAGGTTCCGTCGAGCATGCCGACAACAGCAGCGGCAAAGGCCGGGCTGTCATCAACGATAAGTATCGTCTTGTCGGTTTCCATTTTTTGCTTTCCATCCCGGTCGGCGCCGGGGTTGGCCTAACGCAACAGAAACAACAGGCTTTGAAACACCCCGATAAGAGCGCCAAGAACACCACCGAACAGGGTTATAGCCCGGAGTTCCTTATCGACAACTTTAAGTATCATGCGCTCCACGTCAATCATATTCAAAGAATCAATTTTTTCAATGACCAAAGAGCGAATATCTATTGAACGTACCATATTTGAACTTTCAGCAGCAGCCAGTTCAGCCAGGCCATCCGCGGCGGAAGCAGCAATAGCCTGTAGTGCTTCATCATCAAGAGCCAGGGTCGACCCGAGCGGAACATCGGCGGCGCGCTGCTTGAACGAAAGGGAAAAGGCTGAAAAGAAGGATGCGACTACCTTGCCAACGGCCGATTCCTTGTCGAACTCCCGTCCAAACAAACCAGATATCCACCGCGCCAGGACAGGGCCGATCCGGTCAGTCAACCCGGGTAATGATTCCAGTACCTGACCGACGGTTTGATGTGCCAGAAGATTCCTTGTTTGCTCACTGACAGCATCAGCATCTATAGAAGCAAGTGCATCTTTTAAAATATCCGCAAGTGATTCCAGTGCTGAGGCCTTTTTGGAGGGCTCAGACAGGAAGGCAAGACTGGACAATTGCTTTTCGGCGAGGTCAGTAACAGCCGCTGATACCTTTTGCCTGATCGCGGCGCGAGTAGATTCCTCTGAAAGCAATGCTTCAAGAGACTCGGAAAAATCAGCGATGGTCGCAGGCATATTATCCAGGATAGCCTTGTCATACTGGCCGAGCCCTATAAAAAATCGCTGCACGGAATTAAACCGGTCAAAGGTCTTGCGGATGATTCGTGCTCCGACCTTTTCCATTGATGTCGTCATGGATTTGTCTGAAAATATTTTTTTGACACCGGACAACAGAACCGGATACGCCGAATCGATTGCTTTTACTGAAAAAGACCTCAGGGCTTCCGGATCGACAAACGACGACACCCGCTTGCCATCAAGTGCAGCCCGTTCAAGCGAATCGATTACAGCCCTGGCGATTGCGGTACCCAGCACTTCGGCACCCCGAGAACTGGCGATGGCGGTAGAAAGCCTGACTGTGGTTGCAGGATCAATGAAGGCATCGAGGGTCATACCGCTGGCAGTTCCGAGAGCTGCGTCGGTTCCATCTATAAGTGCGCTGGCAAATGTATCTGAAGCTGTAAAGCCGGCGAGCGCTTCTACGCTGATATCCTTGACCAGTTCTACAATGCGGGAATCCAGACCCGCACTGATTTCTGCTGGTTTTGCGTCCAGGATTTTCCTGGCCGTGCTCAGGGTGCCCTGACGGATGGCTTCTTTGAAGGCCGGACTCCGTAACCTTGCCGCGACCGTCTCATCATCGAGCAGGTCGGTAGCCACGGTGTCACCCATGGAACTGGATATCCTGGAACGCTCGCGAGGCAGTATGCCTGGTGTAAAGGGCACCCGGACTCCGAGTATGCGTCGCTCCACAAGCGGCCTGAACAGCATCTTGATAGCCAGCCAATTGGTGAAAAGCCCTATTACGGCACCGACCGCTGGTGGCAGGAGGAATCCCAGCAGGGAAGCACCGATCACAAACCTGCCTCCGCAAACTTTTTAGCTTCTGCTTCGCTTTGATGGACAGTCAGACTGGACTCGTGGAGCCAACCTGGAATTGATCCAATTTCCATCTTATACCAGATGCCGGTTTTTTTATCCTCAAAGGATCTGGAACGTGCAATGATACGGCCAACATCACCACGCCGGGCCGTCCCGATATCGGAGGCAGTCATGGATGGTTCCTTCATGATGCGGACATACGCCATTGCAACCACTCCCCAACCCATCCCTCCTGAAATTACTGGTGTCTCATCCAGTTTTACCTTTTGTGAACCGCGGTCTGTACATGAAACAAGAGCAATGCATGACAATGCTGCTGCACACGTTGCCATGATTAAAATCCTTCGCATATGATTGTTCTCCCGGCATCCAATAGCCCGACAATACTGATTGAGCTTGAATTTATACAATAATCGCGGCATGTTAAACCCCATACATGAGAATACCATTGATTGCCTTGATCAGTCTGTCAGCCATCTGTGTTCCTCTATCAGCCCTGCCTGCTGTTTCACCGTATATGGCTGTTACAGGCGGTCTGGCAGTTACAGCTGAAACTGACTACGATTCATTCATTACTGTACCCGCGACCAGTGCTTCCGCCTCTGTTCAGGCAGGCCTGGTGATAGGGGACGGGCTCTGGTCCGCCATGATACAGGGAGGGCAGTCGTACCAGGCGTCGACCGCCTTCACAACGGAATGGTACCGTTACCGGGGATTCTACAGCCTCAACCTGGCGGCTGGACCTCGACTGCGGTTCAGGTATCTGGATGCCTACCTGCTTGGCGGTGGCATGCTGGCCCGCTACGATCTGTCCTTCTCTTATTTCTTCTTTCCGTACCTGGAACCTGGCTATTGTTTACCTATAATAAATTTAGGTGACCATTTTACCATCGAGCTCGGTCTGGCAGCCCCTGTGTACCTGCGGGCAGACTCGTTCTCGGCGGGATTGCGGGCTGTGGCTACGGTTTCCTACAATGAAGATAAGACACAGTTTCTTTGGGCAGGCAAAAACAGATGAAGTGGCTTCGGTTCGTCGCGCTTGCCAGCATGGTCATATTGGTCCTTTCAGCCTGTGCCATACCTGAAGAACCCACACGGACGGCTCTGGTTTTTGGCGTAGCAACCTATCGAGAGGGTATTATTGGTTATCCGAACCTGAGCCTGACTGATGATGATGCAGAGGATATGGCAACTATGCTCAAAGCGCAAAGCTGGGATGTATCCGAAGCCATTGCAAACACAAACGACCCCTCACTGAACTCGGTAGCAAGCAAAGCGGCCATTAAAAATGCCATTACAGACTTGCAGAGCACCAATGCTGGCTTGGTTCTTTTCTACTATTCCGGACATGGTTTCGAGTATGGCAATGAATCGTTTCTCTGTCCTTATGGTTCCATAACGACAGGAAATCAGCTTCTTCTTGATCAGATGATTTCCAAGAACGAGCTGTACGCATGGTTTGAAAATGCTGGGATAGAGGATGTGGTAATTATCCTTGACAGCTGCAATTCAGGAGGTTTTGTGGAAGCAGGTGCCACCATCGATTCAATTCCACCAGTCTTCGGAAAATATGATGAAACCGGAGAATATTATATTACAGATGGGGCTGTGGCATATTCCTGGTTCGTTGATTCATTGACCGATACTGTCAAGAGCTTCATAAGCTATTCGAATAGTTCACCTTTTGTTGTCATTTCTGCCGCAGGTGCAGGTGAAGCTTCTTGGGAAGGCGGAAACAACGGAATATTTACAGCAGCAATCCTGGCTTCGCAAGAAAAAACAAGCACCGCAGATTGTGATGGCAACGGATACATCGACACGACAGAACTGTTTATATTTTGTGCTGAAGCAATAAATGCTGGCTGGAATACCAGAGGTACCATCCCTACCAGTAACTGGGATGTATTTTTCCCCCACCTCTCCGGAACCGCCCGCGAGTACGCCCTCTGGGCCACAAAGTAAGCCCAAAACACTACTCAATGTACTCTCTGCGCCTCCGCGCCTCTGCGTGAGACATTACGTTCTAAATTGCTTCACGCAGAGGCGCAGAGGCGCAGAGGCGCGGAGTACAGGAGAGGAAGCAGCTCAGGATGGCAACCCCTGAGCTGAATTTCTACAAGCCTGGCTCGAAGCCTTCGTCTTCCTTGATGAATTCGGGGAAACGATAGACAATGACGCCCGAGGGGCGGACACGCATCTCGCAGAATCCCTTTGCGGCCAGTTTCTCAAGCGCAGAGCGGGCCTCGTC
>JAIFMD010000166.1 GCA_020048755.1 Spirochaetota bacterium | reverse complement strand
GGCCTTCCTTGACCAGGAAGCTGGATTCAAAGAAGCCGGATTCCTTGACGAGGAACCGCACGCGCTCGTCCATGTACTCGAGCTGGCGGGCCACGACGTCGGGCAGGAAGCGGTTCCTGAAATCGTCCAGATTCTTTGCCAGCGGGGCTACGCGGGCGAGGTTGATGCGCACGAGGGTGCAGGCGCCGCCGCCCTTGGGCAGGCCGTTGTAGCAGGACGCGACGGCGTAGTCCGGAAAGCCCATGGCTTCGAACTCGCGCTTGAACATGCGGTGGTTGGCGAAGCTGGGCTTAGCCACGTCGAGGGCGACGGAGGCCGCCAGGGTGGCGAAGGCGTCGGGAGTGCGGTCGGGGTCGTACTTGAGGGTAAGGTTGGGCACCGCGTTCTTCTGCTCGCGGGGAAGTTCCAGGATGAGCCGGCCGGCGACCGTCTCGTCGGGGCCGATGTCGGCGTGACAGAACGAATCGTTTATAGTGCGGTCTATCTGGAGCAGGAACAGGCCGATGGCCTTGCGAGCTTCGGCCTCGTCCTTGACGAAGGGCTGCAGGAGGGCGTCGAGGTCGCCGAGGTACACAGGGAACGTGGTGATGCTCGGTACGTGCTTGTACAGAATGAGGAGGCTGGTGGTGGCCTCCCAGATGTCCCGCGGGGGTTTGAGGCCCAGGAATTCGGAGCCCTGGCGCATGAACAGTTCGTAGTTGGGTACGATGTAGCGCGGGCGGTACGGCGCAGCGCCTTCGTAGAGGTCGCAGATGGCGCCCAGGTCGCGGTAACGCTGGATCTCTGCGCTGATGGCGAGGGGGCCCTCGGTGGCTTCGCCGACGCGGGCGAGTCCGGCTACTTTCTGCTGATAGGTGAGGGTCCTGTCGGTGATGACGGCCAGTCCTGGATTCATGGTGTAACTCCCTGATAGAGGCATTGGTGCTCTGGAAGTTAACCGTGCCGGTTTTGACGGCCTTTTGAGGTTGGGCCGCTCGTGGATGCGCGTCGCGGTCTATGGGCGCGCGTGCTAACCGTGGTTCTTTATCGCGACGACGCGCGATGTTGAACCTGAGTATAATCCCCGGTTTAAAATACGGCAAGCCTCCGGCCCGAAGAGAAGAAACAAGAAAGAGAAGTGTATTAAAATAGATACAGGATGTACAGGATAAGAAGGAGATGAACAGGATAAGAGAATCTTAAAGCTCTTGTCCTTTCCTCTCCTCATCTTGTACATCTCCTTGATTTCATCCTGTAATCCTGTTCTTCTTGCTCTATACCCAAGAATCAAACAGGATGATCAGGATAAGAAAGGGATGTACAGGATAAGAGAATCTTAAAGCTCTTGTCCTTTCATCTCCTCATCTTGTATATCTCCTTGATTTCATCCTGTAATCCTGTTCTTCTTGCTCTATACCCAAGAATCAAACAGGATGATCAGGATAAGAAAAGAGATGTACAGGATAAGAGAATCCAAAGTTTTGAATTTCCTCTCTTATTCTTGTACATCTCTTAGACTTCATCCTGTAAATCCTGTCAAATTCTTGGAAAAAAAAGTATTGAATCGTTGACCTGGTTTACGGAATAAGGCCCAGGCCGCGGGCGGCGTTCTCGGCGCAGCGGCGCTTGAGTTCGGCTACGGAGCGGACGGAGCGATAGGCCGAGTGGTCGGTCAGGATGACGTTGGGAGCCAACAGCAGGGGGTGGCCGGAGGGCGGCGGCTCGGAACCGATGACGTCGAGCCCGGCCCCGGCCAGGTGGCCCGACTCGAGGGCGCGCGCGAGCGCGACGGGGTCGACGAGGCCGCCGCGGGCCGTGTTGATGAAACAGGCACCGCTCTTCATGCGCGAGAAGACGTCTTCATTGAAAAGGCCCGCGTCATCGTTGGTGAGGCGCAGATGGAGCGACAGGAAATCCGATTCAGAGAGAATGTCGTCAAAGCCAACGGCCTTGAGTTCCACGCCAAACACGGCAGCGGCGGGGCCAAGGGCCGCATCAACGCGCTGCTGGCTGATGTGCGGGCTCCATACCAGGATCCTGGCAGGCCGCAGGCCAAGCACGACGCGGGCAAAGGACATGCCTGACCCGCCAAAACCCGCGAGGCCGACGGTGGAGCCCGTGATGGCGTGCTGTGCCCTGGGAACATTCCATCCACCCGCGCGGACGGCGGTATCGCGTTCAGGTATGCCCCGGGTAAGCGCCAGGAGCAGCCCGAGCGCATGCTCGCCGACTTCGGAGTCGCAGTAGCCAGGGACATTGGCCACGGCTATGCCACGGGCGGCGCAGGAAGGCAAGTCGACACTGTCCAGGCCGATGCCGTAGCGCGATACAATGCGGCAGCGACGCATGCCGGCTATCGCTTCAGCGTCTATCGGAGCGGCGTTTGCAAGCACGGCATCGGCGTCGGCACAGGCCAGCGCGACGTCGGCCGCACTGTGGCAGGAAGCCACGCGCAGTTCCACACCGAGCGGCTCCAGCACGGCGCGTTCTTCGGCTACTGACCCGAAACGGTCGTCGGTGATGACAGCGAGCAGTTTTGCAGCCATCAGGACTTCTTGCTCAGCAGCGTATCGAGGAAATCATGGCTTGAGCGCAAGGCTCCAAAGACGGCATGGGTATCCTTGGCGTTTGCCGATATTGACTCCAGGGAATGGAGGCCATCGCCGAGCGCCTGCGTCTCTTCCTTGATGGCGGCGGATATCTGGAGCAGGAACTGCCCTGCCTGCCGCACAGAATCGGCGTTCTCGCTGGAATTGGCCTTGACCTCGCCAAACGATTCGCGGAAACGGGTGAACAGCTCGACAAACTCGTCCATGCGTCCGGCTATGGCGCCGACTGAACTGGTCAGTTCACCCATGCTTGTCTCTATCTGCTTGGCAAAGTCACCAGTCTGGCCTGCGAGGGTGCGCACCTCGTTGGCTATGATGCGGAAACCCTTGCCGACGGAGCCAGCCCTGGCTGCCTCTATCGACGCGTTGATGGCGAGTATGTTGGTGCGGTCGGAGACGTCCTGGATGGCGCCGGTGATGCCGGCCACACCGCTGGTCTTGGCCTTGAGGCCGGTGAACATCGAACCCAGGTCTCTGGCAACGGCGACGCCTCGTTCCACATCGCCCATGCGCGCATCAATGCCCGAGTTGAGGCTCTGGTTGCCTCCCAGCACGTCGGCCATCATAGAATCGATGCGCTCGGCATTGGCTGCGGTAGAGGTGCTGGTCGCCCTGATCTCCTCGAAGGCAGTAACCACCGTGGACAGCCCCGCTTCGATATGGTTCATGGAGTCGTCGAGAATCTCCAGGGAATGCCGCGTTACCGAGGACAGTACGATGCCCTTGTTGTAACCAACGGTAAAGCGGTCTATGGCATCGACGTAGTTGGATTCAATATCGGTGGGCACGGTTACATCCTGTACAGCGCGTCGAGGTCGTCGATGCCGCAGCGAAGGGCCGACAGCCAGTCAAGGTAGGCTCCCACGGAGTCACCCCGGTAGATGGAACCATGTTGAGGCGCAATCATGGTGGGTGCGAGCCTGCGGACATTGTCCACCCAGCGCCTGGCCACCGAGTTGGAGGCGATCAGGCGCTTGTGGAAGCCTTCAATGTATTTGATGTGTGCCTTGAAGTCATCGGCGTACATCGTTTCGTCGCCTTCAGGGAACACGGCTCCGCCGACATCACCTGAAAACAGTATTCCAGCACGCTTGTCGAACAACGAGAAGGCCGCGGGCGAATGCATGTAGTGGGTGGGCACGAAGACGAGCTCTGCACCCGAAGCCAGCTTGAGGCTCTTGCCGGCTCCTTCTATGGGAGCGATGCGGGTCTGGTCGACTATGCCGAAGTGGGGTATGAACCTCATCCAGAGCTCGGCGATGTATATCTTTGCGGAGGTGACACCGAGCCACAGGGCTATGCCGCTGGAGACGTCCGGATCCTGGTGGGAGAAGAAGATGGTGTCTATGCGGTCTATGGAGATGTAGCGGCTGGCGGCGGCTACTACCCTGGGAAAGAGGTGTACTCCACCCGGATCGAGGAGGACGCCGCGGCCCTTGTCCACGATCAGGTACTGCATGGTCTGGACGACACCCTTCTTGCCGTGGGTATCAGTGCCAAGCCAGATGAATCGATGGTCGCCATCGTCGTAGAGTACGGTTCCGCTGGTATCCTTCTCTTCTATCATACTCACTCCATCACAGGGCGTTTCAAACCTGACTACCATGATACTATACGCGCAATGCCGGTTTTGACCAGATACCAGTACCGGGATATACTCATGCCCGCCTGCGCTGCGAGCTTGTGCCGCGGGGCGAGAGGATGGCAAGCCGCATGGACAGAGACAGGGCCACCAAGGTGATCCGGGGACGAATAGCCAGGACGGGCCTTGTCGTTCTTGCATCAGGCGCGCTTGGCTGGGCAGTAGCCATGCTCGGACCGGCAGTTTTCGTGGTTGCAGGCCTGGGCGCTCTGCTCGTCCTCGCTGCAGCACTCTGGAATACAACACCGTTCCTCTTCCGCGCCAATCCCCGTTACGAGCCACCGCGCGCCGATCGCATACACTGGCCCGAAGCCAGGCCGGTAGAGCCATCCGGCACCCACAAGCGCCTCATATTCTGCGTGCATGGCTTTCCTTCCACTCCGGCAGACTTCCGCAAACTGGTGGCGGCCGCCGATGCCCGCGGCTGGGACCTGGCCGCTCCCTTGCTGCCAGGCTGTGGTACCGACCCCAAAGACCTGCTGGCCACCGAGTGGAGCCAGTATCTGGCCGCGGTGCGCGACGAGTGGGCCAGGCTCCGGCCCCGCTACGAGTCGGCCTGCCTCTTTGGCACGTCGCTGGGTGGCTCGCTGGCCCTGGCACTCGCCCAGGAGACCTGTGCCGCCAGGAAAACTGGCGAAAATCCGGCACTGGCTCCGGCGGCCATCGCGACAGCAGGCTCACCCGCCGTACTCAACGCCTGGCTCAGGCATGGTATCGTGATGAATCCGCTGATCTACCTGGCAAGGTCACTCGGTGCGCTCGTCCCGTCCCTCGGAGCCGCGCTGCCCGACCCTGACCGCGCCGGCGAGGACGGTGATGGCGACTGGAAGGGCTACCTGGGCAGGTACCCCAGGCAGACCTACACAATGCAGGTTGGCCTGGCCGCCATGGCCCGCGGGCTCGGCAGGGTCACCTGCCCCGCCTTCGTCTGCCACGCGCGCGGCGACAAAATGGTTGACTTCAGGAACGCGGGCATCATCCTTGAGGGGCTCGGTTCCAGCGACATCGAGGCCTATGTGGCAAACATGGACGCGTACAGTCACATGCAGCATAATCTGGTTCTTTACAATAGCCAGCGCGACAGGGTATGGGCCCGCGTCCTGGATTTCTTTGAACGGCACACAGAGCGGCACGAAGTGTGGCCTGCGTAGTCGCGGCTCGTGATGGAGGGAACAATGGTACGAGGCGAAGGTGGATGGTTCGTCGACGAGGCCGGCCGGCGGCTCTTGCTGCGGGGTTGCAACCTGGGCGGCGACTGCAAGGTTCCATACCGAAGCCGGAACGAACTGCCGCCACAGGCTGAATTCTACGATTACGGCAATGCCAGTTTTGCCGGCAGGCCCCTGCCCGAAGCGGAAGCGCCTGAGCACCTGGACAGGCTGGCTCGCTGGGGCTTCAACGTCGTGCGGCTCCTCGTCACCTGGGAGGGCCTGGAACCCTCCGGCCCAGGGCAGTACGACGAGGCCTACTTCGACTATATAGAACGCATCGTCGCGCTGGCTTCGGAACGCGGCCTCAAGGTATTCATAGACCCGCACCAGGATGTCTGGAGCAGATGGACAGGCGGGGATGGAGCACCCGCCTGGACGCTCGATATGGTCGGCTTCGACCTGCGCAACCTGCACAGGACAGGCGCGGCCTTCGTGCATGAGGAGGCCGGAGACCCGTACCCGCGCATGCTCTGGCCCACCAATTACTCCAAGCTCGCCTGTGCTACCATGTTCACGCTGTTCTTCGCGGGCGATGACTTTGCGCCGGCTCTCCGCCTCGACGGCAAGGATTCCCGCAGCTTTCTGCAGGGCAGCTACATAGCCGCCATCGCCAGACTGGCCGGCAGGCTCGCGCGCTACGACAACGTCATCGGCATCGATACGCTCAACGAGCCCGGCGAGGGCTTCATCGGCCTTACCGACCTGTCCAGGCTACAGCGGGCCATGGCCAGGTCCGGTCCCATGCCCAGCCCCTTCGAGGCGATGATGGCCGGCTCGGGCGCACCATAGGCCGGGTAACGCTTGGAGAGCATGGCATATCCGCCTGGAAACAAGGCGTTGACTGTGTCTGGCAACGCGAGGGTCTCTGGGATATTTCCTGCGGCAAACCGGTTCTGCGGAAGGCAGGCCATTTCGCGGCCGTGCGCGGCACCGCTCCACATTTTGCCAAAGACTACCTGCGACCCTTTGCCAGGCGTGTCGGAGAGGCGGTCACGAAGGCCGCCAGCGACAAACGATTCCTGCTCGCAGCCTGCGGCATTTCTGGAGCCGTAAACGCCGGCCACTGGTACGACGGCCTTACGCTGTTCATGAAACGCCGTATCTCCGGCCTTGCCATGGACACGGATACACAGCGGTTCGTGCTCGGAACCGGGGCGGTACGGCGGTACTTTGCGGACCACATCGGCCGCATCAAGCGGCAGGGTCTTGCGGACATGGAAGGCGCTCCGACGCTCATCGGAGAATTCGGCCTGCCCTTCGACATGAACGGGGCCAAGGCCTACCGCACTGGCGACTACCGGCCGCCTGGTATCAGCTACCATCTGGAACTACACGGCCAGCAACACGCACGCTCGCGGCGACGGCTGGAACGGCGAAGACCTGTCCATCTGGTGCCGGGACGACTTCGAAGCCGGCCGAACCGAGACCGGCGAACCAGAAGACGCAGGAGGCAGGGCCCTGGCAGGTTTCGTGCGTCCGTACGCGCGCGCGACCGTGGGTCTGCCGGTCAGCATGCGCTTCGACACGCGCTCCAGGCGGTTCAGCTTTACGTTCGAGCCAGCGAAAACTGCGGGCGGAACTTCGGCTGTTCATGGCGCAGTTACCGAGGTGTACGTGCCTGATGTACAGTATCCCCATGGCTTCTCGGTGCGCGTGACCGGAGGTACCCACACGATAGAGGACCGGCCAGGTCACGCACTGATCCTGGTGGAAACAGAACCCGGCGCGCGCTCCTGCACCGTGGTGGTGGAGCATCAGAGATGCTGAGCCTGGTGTTGCGCTGCCTCCTGCTGATGACATGCACCTTAGCAGGGGCCAGCGCAGACACCGGTGCAACTGGGTCTCAGCCTCTCTCTGTCAACGTTTCCGGACTACATTCCGGCAAACAATCCAGCATCAACCTTGCGGGAGCGGTCCGCGCAAGCCCCGCTGCTGATGCGATGCTGCGGCCAGCTACCCACGAAGAGGCGCTCAGGCTGTTTCTTGCCGGTTATTTTGTACCGGTAGCCGATGCCCAGTTTGGCTCCATTCCGGATGGCCGCTGGCTGGCTCTGTCACTCAGTGTCGACACCCCATCCGCGCCAGCAGCAACCAGCGGCAGCAGCCCCGTCATACTACACATCGACAATTACCTCATCGACTCACTGGATGTTGCCATTTTTAGCGGCATCGCTCAGACCTACCGCTTTCAGATAGGAGCAATGCACGGCGCGGCCGCGTTTCATCTGGGCTACACGTCCTACGACATACCACTTGTTCTGGAACCAGGCCGACACGAAATTGTTATTCTGGCCCGTTCACCAGAAGCCTTCATTCCAATATCGCTGTACTCATTCAATGGCTACCTTCATTCCATAGCGCGCCGTGAACTGGTCTTTGCCGGCTTGTACGGCACCATCCTGGCCGTCATCCTGGCCAGTATCGTCCTGATCCTGGCCCGGACAGAAAACAGGCGCGCCATCCTGTACCATACGGGTTTTCAGTTGCTCTATGTTGCCTACCAGCTGTCCCGCGACGGCATTCTCGGTTCACTGTTCTGGCCAGCTAATGCATTCATGGTTCACCGGGCATACCTGTTCATGACGGCCTGGTCGCTCGTCTTCCTGCAATTGCTGATGATCAACTTTCTGGAGCTCAGGGTGCGACTACCAAGGGCTGCGTTCTGGCTAAAAATGCTGATACTTGTTCCTCTGTTGTTTTCAGCCGGGCTTGTCGTGGTACCGGCGGCACTCCTGCCCTTCTATCAGCGTCTGGGCCGCTTGCTGCTCATAGCGGTGTTGCTCGTACAGCTCGTTGCCTCAGCCATGACACTGGCCTCGAGGGATCCGTCAAAGCGGGTTTTCGGCGCGGGGCTGCATCTCGCCATCTGGGGCATCCTCCTGGGCGCACTCAAGGCGATCGGAATCCTGTCCTACGGGTATTTTCAGTATTTCGCCCTTGCCGGCGTCATGCTGGAGAGCATTTTCTTCATGGTTTCTGTATTCCTCCGTATCGACAATCTGGCAATGGAACGCACAAGGCTCCAGGCCGGCCTCAGGGAGGCACATATGAGCCTGCTCCAGAGTCGTGGCAGGCCGCATTTCCTGTCCAACACGTTCAGCATGGTACGTTCCTTGCTGCACACAGACCCGGTCAAGGCCGATGAGGCATTCGGCCTGCTCATACGGGATTTCAGGTTCTTTACCGACAACGTTGCCGCACCGCTCATACCGCTACGCGACGAGATTGCCTTCGTCGACAATTACCTGGGGCTCATGTGCCTGCGACATGGCGACCATCTGATCGTCGAGCGCTCCTGTGCCACAGTGCCTGATTCATGCATGATCCCGCCCTTGACGCTCCAGCCACTCATTGAAAACTGTTTCAAGCACGGCCAGCCCGCAACCGACGGCACCATCCGCATCCAGCTGGAGCTTGTACAGAGCGGCAAGAACCTGCATTTTAGTGCACGCAACCATGTCGGATTGCCCGCTGTCCCGGCTTTTCCACAGGGTAAAACCCACAGGAACATACTTTCACGGCTACGCTACTATCACCCAGAAGCAAATCTTATGCTGTCCATCCACGATGGCGAATTTATCGCCACGCTTAGCTGGCCCATGGAGCCCGCGCCATGATCCAGGGGCGTCATACCGTGCTGGTACTGGAAGATGAACCCTTCAATCAGGCCACCATTACTCGACTCGTCAAGGAGCGTTCAGACCTCGAACTGGTCCATCTGTCTTCCGATGGGTACGACGCCATCAACTTCATCCGGAGCGCCTTGCCGGACATCGCGCTCATCGATATCGATGTACCACGTATTTCCGGCCTGCGCGTCGCCGAAACAGCAGTGAAATCCGGGTGCACCATCGTCTTCACGACCGGGCTATCCAGCCATGCATTGCGGGCCTACCAGCTGGGAGCCGCGGATTACCTGGTGAAGCCCATCGACAAGGTGCATTTTGACAAGGCTGTCGACAGAGCCATCGCCCTTCATTCCAGTGATGCTGCCGGGGCAGGTTTCGCTCGGCCAGGCCAGGACAGCATCAACGATATCCTGATAAAAAATTACGCCCTCACACCGGCGGAACTCGAAATCACCTGCCTCATCCTCTCCGGCTGCCCCAAAGAACTACTGGAAGAACGATCCGGCAAGACGCCACGGACCATCAAGAGCCATCTGCAGGCCATCTACCGGAAGACCGTCAACGAGGACCCCCGTTCCACCAACGAAGGCAGGAGCGACAAATTCGGACGACTGGTGTACTTCCTGTTTGCGCTCAAGGAGCGGACAAGTACAACATGATCGGTACTGTCCTTCTGGACAATATGATTTAAATCATATTGTGGCATTCTGATACTGGGGGTTTGCATGCCAAACAAACACGTGAGTACTCGTATCATCAGCCTGGTGCTGTGGGCAGGAATAGGGGCCGGCCTGGCAGGTGGATTGATATCCTGCCCGTCTCCATTCAGCGAAGCGGCGCTTTCAACGTTACAGGACCTCGCGGCTCCTCAGATAACCATAACCACACCGGTGCAGGGCTCGGCCTTTCAGTCCACCGTCACCGTTGCAGGTACGATCCTCGACAAAGACAATTCAGGAGCCCTGCGTACCGTCGCTGCGTCAAACTTCATCGCATCTGCCTCGTACGACATCCTGGACAGCGACCCCGCCACCACACCCATCACGGTGGAGGCTGATGGCAGCTTCAGCTTTTCATTCGCCTCGGCGACCTACGACACGCAATTTTCCCTGACCATTTACGCCACTGACCGCAATGGGAACACAGGCAGCTCTTCACTGGTACTCGTACCCGACGCCGACGGACCATTCCTGGTTGTCACCTCCCCCGCGGATTATGGTGAGTATGCAACCGTCATCATCCTGTCTGGCTCTGCAACAAACTCCGTGTCCGATACAGCCATCACGGAATTGCTTCCGGCGATCAGTTACAAGATTCCCGGCACCAATATTTCAGGCACGACAGCGCTCGACAGCGCCGGTTCTTTCTCTGCAAGCATCGACGTATCGACCCTCACGGGCAGCCGCGCCATCGAGGTAAGCGCCACCGATCTGAACGGCAACAAAACCACCGCGGTCATAACGATTGTAAAGCCGGTAGTCGGCGGAGATATTTCCGGGTTTACTGTTACGCCGGGCAACAAGAAGGCGACCATCAGCTGGGATTCAGTATTGGGCGCGATATCGTACAAGCTCTTTGAAGCCAACTACGGCATTACGAGGACCGGAGTGACAAGTCCGTACGAATGGACCGGGCTGGAGAATGGCGAGCTGTACGACTTTCAGCTTACCGCGGTCCTCCCGGCAGAGTCTGGCCAAAATGCAGTATCCGCCTCTATAGAAAAAATACCCCTGAGCGACCGGAGTCTCGCTCCGCGCATCAGTACGGTAGATTCCCGCTCTGTCACGCTGGAATGGAACACCTTTTCAAGCATCACCAAATATACGCTTTCAAGGGCAACTTCTCCGGATGGCCCCTGGTTCACGCTGCGCAACCTGACGACCAATACATTCACCGATACCAATCTGGCGCACGATACGGCATACTTTTATCGGGTAACACCAACAGCTTATACCGATGTCACAAGCAGCTTCGTCAGTACCGTCGCCGGGAGCTTCAAGCATCTGGACGATGTGGTGCCAATCTATGCTGATTCTGGAACTGCAAGAGGCGTGGCGGTTTTTGGCGATTTTGCGTATATAAATGATCTAGACAACGGTCTGGTGGTCATTGACATCTCAAATCCGTATGAACCGGTGCTTCGCGGATCTGTCCAGTTGCCCAATGATGCGGGCTTCGATCCAGGAGGCTTGAGTTATGGCATCACGGTAGACGGTAATTTTGCGTATGTAGCCGATGGTGATGCAGGCTTGGTCATCGTCAACATCGCCAATCCTGCTCAGCCGGTTGTTGCTGGAACCTACGATACGCCGGGCATTGCCTATGATGTCGCGGTTCAGGGCAATTACGCCTATGTTGCGGACGGTACAGCCTTCGAGCAGCCGGATGTATACGGCAGCCTGATCATCATCGACATAAGCAATCCGGTAGTACCTGCCCTGGCCGGGGCCAGCGCGGATTTTGACGCATCCGCGTACGGGGTGGCAGTATCGGGTGGCTACGCCTTCATAGCGGCTGCCCTCCGAGGGCTGATTGTCGTGGATATCTCCGCCCCTGGCAACTTGACCATCGCCGATGAGTTTACTAGCGGATCAGGTTCCGAGCTTGCCTATGGTATAGGCCTCTTTGAAACCAGAGCATACCTGGCCTACGGTACCTTGGGATTGATGCGACTGGATGCCAGCAATCCTGCAGCATTGGTCTATGCCTCTGGGAGCGATAATTTTGACTCAAGCGACGCCCGCGACGTGGCCGTATCTGGCGGGTACGCGTATCTTGCGGACAACACTGGCGGGCTACTCATCCTCGATGTCTCGAGTGCAGCTGGAATCACCCCAGGAACCTTTGGCGGTATCGTCGATATTGATTCGGCCTTTGCTGTAGCCGCGAGCGGTTCATGCGTATTCGTAGCCGACAACCGCAACGGGCTTGCCGTGATCGACGTTGCCGTACCTGCGATTCCTCTGGTCTCCTCAAGTGCTTCCTCGGATGGAACGGAAGCTGCCATAGCGATTTCACAAGACCACGCCTATCTGGCGACAGCTGGCACCATCACAAGCCATGGCGTTGCCAATCCAGATGCGGTCTCAACCGCTTTGGGACTGGCGGAGGTTTCTACCGGCGGCCATTTCGCGCGTGACCTTGTAGTGGCCGGTGATTACATCTACGCGGCTGCGGAGTACTCGGGGCTGGCGATTATTGACATCTCGGACCCCGATACTCCTGTACTGGTCAGCAATGCCGAACTCGCGACAGATGATGATTTTGCCAACGGTATCGCAGTCAAGGGGGCGTACGCATACCTTGCGGCCGCGGTTGGATTTCCTTCAAACGGTGCCCTTGTCGTCATGGACATAAGCGATCCCGCAGCGCCTTTTATGGTTACCAGCGTCGCGGGCCCGGTTGCCAGTGCCCAGGGCCGCAAGATAGCCATCTACGGCGATTATGCATATGTGGCATTCGCGGGTGGCGTAGCGAAATATAATATTACCGATCCGAAAAACCCGGTGCTCGCGGCTGATGATTATGTTTCCACTGACATACAGGATATCGCGGTTTCCGGCGGCTATGTCTATGTTGCCCATGGAGGAAACGGATTGAGGGTATTCCAGACTTCCAATCTGGCCGGGACCAACTATACCCTTGCCACAGGTACCGCCAAAGGCGTAGCAGTGGCAGGAAAGCACGCTTACGTCGCGGCTGCTGATAACGGACTAAAAATCGTAGACATCTCCGTCCCAACGACCCCAACCCTTCTTGCCACCATCCCAACTGGTTCTACCAGCAACGCCATCGACATCGTCATCCACGGTTCCTACGCCTATGTAGCTGACACCACGAATGGCCTTGTAGCCATCAAACTCTGGGAGGACATAGAATGAAACCATCCCAAAAAGCAGCTTCGCCGTCTGTCGCCTTCATTGTGATACTCCTGTCTCTGGCCGTCGGTGAAACGCTGTCCGCGCAGGCTCAGCAGAAGGTGGATCTGGATTCCTACTACCACGCTCCGTTAGCGTTCGGAGCGACATACCTGCCGCTGGCGGGTATAGGCAACAGGCAACTGGCTGACTTCGACGTGCAGGAGATCTCCGGCGAGCTGCGGCTATCGCCGGGCTGGCTGCCGGTGCTCCAGCCGTTCCTGCGGGGCGGTATGCTGAACTATGCGTACGTCGGCGACCTCGACGAGGCGCAGCAGGACTGGACGCACAGCCACCTGTATGCGGGTCTGGGGCTCGGGTACGCAACCAGACTGTCGCGAGAGTTTGAACTCGGGTTCGAGGGTTTCGGTGGAGCCAGCCAGTCATTCTTCAACGAGCTGGTCGTAGACGGAGAAACCGTACCACAGGGCCAGCTGAACATCGTCGGCGGCGCGTCGGCCAGGCTGGCGCTAAACCCGTCATACAACGTCAGCGTGTCGGTAACGCCGGCTGTCAGATACCTGTACGGCCTCGGCCCGCTTGCCACCTACGATGGATTGGTGTTCGGCGTTGGCTTCGGGCTCAACTACCGCCTGGGGCAGGACCCCGACGCGCCGCAGTCCGCCGTGCGCGCCTTGCGTTTCGGCACAACCGCGCTGCCCCCGCTGTTCGCGGCCATGCGCAGCTACTACGCGCGCAAGCCCGCCGGAACGGTTACCGTCACCAATACGGAAAAATTCGCCATAACCGAGGTGCAGGCAAGTTTCATGCAGGCGGGCTTCATGGACTCGCCTACGCCCTGTATGACTATTGAAAGCCTGGCTCCGGGCCAGAGCGTCGATGTACCGGTGCTTGCATCATTCAACGACCAGGTGTTCTCCACCCAGGGCGTAACGGCCGTCACAGGTGAACTCATAGTCCAGTACGCCGCGCGCGGCAAACCGGTGGAGCAGCGACAGTCGGTAACCTATGACCTGTACGACAAGAATTCCCTGACCTGGGACGACGACCGCAAGGTAGCCGCCTTCATAACGCCGCAGGACAGCGCCATACGCAACTTTGCCAGCTTTATCAGGCAGGCCAGCAAGGAAGCGACCAACCCGTTCCTGAGTGCCAACCTGCAGTTCGCCATGCAGGCCTACGGGGCGCTCACCGAACTGGGGCTGTTCTACCAGATTGACCCGACATCGCCGTTCACGCAGGCCCAGGAAGACTCTGTCGTCGTCGATTCCGTGAGCCTGCCGCGCGAGACTCTGGCACGCCGCACCGGCGACTGTGACGACCTGACGGTGCTGTACAACTCACTACTTCAGAGCGTCGGCATCCAGACCGCACTTGTGACCATTCCCGGGCACATCTACAGCGCTTTCAACACCGGCGTCGCCTCGCAGAAATTCCTGAGCCTCCATCCCGACCGAAACATGCTGCTCGATGTTGACGGAGAACTCTGGGTACTCGTGGAGATTACAATGATTGGCCAGTCGGACTTCCTCAAAGCCTGGAATACGGGCATCTCGGAATTCCGCCGCTACGATGGCGATACCCGTGTCAGGGGCTTCTACCGCACGGCCGATGCGCAGGAAATTTACCGTTCGGTACCACTGCGGGAGAGCGACCTCGGGCTGCAGTATGGAGAACCGGCACACTTGAGCAAGCGATTTACCGGCGACCTGCAAACGCTCCAGGGCATCATGCTCCAGGCTACAGCCGAACGGGCCAAAGCGGCGGGGACGGTCAAGGACTGGATGGCCTACGGCGTAGCGGCGGCCCAGCTCGGCTCCACGGCCCAGGCCAGGCAGGCATTCGAGGCCGTCATCCGCCTGGATCCGGCAAACATCAGCGCAACGCTCAACCTCGGATCCATCCACTACCTGAACGAAGACTACAAGTCGGCGCTGGTAGCATACAGCTCGGCCCAGAAAGCCATTGAAGCAAAGCGTACCGTCAGCAAGGCCACGCAGTTCAACCTGTTCGTCAATCTAAGCAAGACGTACAACGCGCTCGGCCAGCCGGAACAGTCCAGAGACTTTTACGCGCGCGCCAGCGACGTCGACGCTGCGCAGGCAGCACGGTTCAGCTACCTGGGATCCTCAGGCGGCAGCACCGGCGCGGCCAGCACAGGCAGCCCACCCGCCGTCAGCGGCAGGGCTTCCGAGGCAGGGAGCGCCGAACCGATTCTGTTCGCCGACGAGTAGCTGCCGGGCTGGCGCAGGCCTACCGGTCCCCGCGGGGTTTCGGTGGCCGTGTGCCGGCCGGTTTCCGTCCCGGCTTGCGGTCTGGTGCGTTGGCACTGGTACGGTCCGACTGCCGCGCGTCCGGGCGCGAGGCAGGGCCACGTGCGGTCCTCGCGCCGGCGGGTTTGCCGCGCGAACCGGGCTTGTCCTCGCCTGCCGCGTGCCGCTCGGCCAGCGCTACCTTCCAGGGGTGACCACCGCGCCCCGGACGGTCTATCCGCACGCGCTTTGTTTCACCCGCGGGCTTTGCTGCCGTTGATTTTGCCGCGGCAGGCCCTGAAGCACCCG
>JAIFMD010000182.1 GCA_020048755.1 Spirochaetota bacterium | reverse complement strand
GGACCGCGAAGAACCTCTCGGACATCATCAAGGTTCCCGCGATGAGCAACAAGGAGAAGGATCGCATCATGTTCCTCAAGGACATGTGCGAGAAAGCCGGTTTCGACGAGGTACGCATCGACGGCCTCGGCAACCTGCTGGCCCGCGTAGGCAACGGCCCCAAGAAGCTCGTCATCGACGCGCACATCGACACCGTAGGCGTCGGCGACCCGGCCCAGTGGAAAAAAGACCCCTTCTCCGGCGATATCGAGAACGGACTCGTCCATGGCCGTGGCACCAGCGATCAGACCGGCGGAGCCGCCGCGATGATCACCGCGGGCCGCATCCTCAAGGAAATGAAATATTCCGGTGAATACTCGGTCTGGTTCGCCTTTACCATAATAGAAGAAGACTGCGACGGAATCTGCTGGAAGTACCTCATCGAGGAAGAGAAGTTCATCCCCGATTTCTTCGTCTCCACCGAGCCGACCACCCTCCGCCTCTACCGCGGCCACCGCGGACGCATGGAGATGGAAGTACGCATGAAGGGCGTTTCCTGCCACGGCTCCGCTCCAGAACGCGGAGTCTCCGCTGCCTACAAGGCTGCCCGCGCCGCTCTTGCGATGGAAGCCCTGAACGCCTCGCTCAAGCCGGACGATGACGGCTTCCTGGGCAAGGGCACCGTCGTTGTGTCCCAGATCAAGGTGCAGGGCCCCTCGCAGTGCGCCGTGCCAGACCAGGCCATGCTGTATCTTGACCGCCGCCTCACCTGGGGCGAGACTGCCGACATCGCCATCAAGCAGGTCAAGGATGCCGTCCTTGCCGCCGGCGTCGACGCCGTCGAAGTGACCATGCCCGAGTACGCGATCCCCAGCTGGACCGGCAAGGATTACCGCCAGGAGCTGTACTTCCCCACCTGGAAATTCCCCGCCGACCACCCCTTCGTCAAGGCCGGAGTTGCCGCTCACGAGGCTGTCTTTGGTGCGGCTCCCGTCGTTGACAAGTGGACCTTCTCGACCAACGCGGTAGCGGTGGCCGGGCGCCACGGCATCCCGAGCATAGGCTTTGGTCCCGGCGACGAGAACCAGGCCCACGCTCCCAACGAAGTCACCCGCGTGGACGACCTCTGGAAGGCCGCCGCCTTCTACGCCGCCCTCCCCTACGCCTTAGAGTCAGCCAAACTGTAGAAGAAATTTGCAATGAGACACAGAGAAGATGAGAAGAGAAGAAAGGTCTGGGAAAGAAAGATGATGAAGTATGAAGTTCCAGAAAATTTTCGCGCTTCCTCTTTTTTCCAAATTCCTTTCCTACCTCATCTTCTCCGTGTCTCTTTGCCCAAAACGTATATCAGGCTCTTTACCAAGGAGTGCGTGTGAGGTGGTTTTATAGGTGCCCTGGGTGCGGGGCGGAATATGCAATGGAGCCGGACCGCTACCTGTGCGACCCGTGCGCGGCCAGGCAGCGCGCGGACAGGCCGCTGGAGGGCGTGCTCGAGTGCGCGTGGGACGGAAAATTCGACGGAGGCCCGGACGACGTGCCGCTACCGGTAGCTAGGGAATTCCTTCCTCCGCTGCCTGTGGGCAACACGCCGCTGTGGGAACCAAACCGCCTCCGCGAGGAAACCGGTTTTCCGCGGCTGTTTTTCAAGGACGACACCTGCGAGCCGACGGGTTCATTCAAAGACCGCGCCTCCTACCTGGTGGCCGGCTTTGCCAAGGAACGCGGCATAACAGAAATTGCGCTGGCAAGTACCGGTAACGCGGCTTCCAGCATGTCGGGCATTGGTGCGGCGGCCGGGCTCAAGATAACGGTGTTCCTCCCCAAGAAGGCTCCGGTCGCCAAGCGCGTCCAGGTGCTGCAGTATGGGGCGGAGCTGCGTGAAGTAGACGGTACCTACGATGTGGCCTTCGACCAGTCGCTGGCCTACAGCAAGGCCACGGGTGTCCTGTCGCGCAACACCGCGTACAATCCCCTGACCATAGAGGGCAAGAAGACCGTCAGCTTCGAGATGGTCCGCGATCTCGCCCATGCCAGGGAACACGAGGCCAAGCGCTCAGGCCACCTCGCTGAGCTTCCCAAAAAAGACTATGTCTCTCCCGACCACGTTTTCGTGCCGGTCGGAGACGGCGTCATCATTGCGGGCGTCTACAAGGGTTTCGAAGACCTCGTCAAGCTCGGCCGCATCCAGAAAGTTCCGACAATCTGGTGCTGCCAGGCAGAAGGCTCGAGCGCCATAGCCAGAGCCATGGCCGAGGGCGGGTTTGGCAAGCCGGTAGCAAGCGACACGATAGCCGACTCCATATCGGTGGACGTGCCGCGCAACGGCGCCCACGCCCTGTCCAAGCTCACAAAGTACAAAGGAAAAGCCGTGGTCGTGACCGACGCGGAGATACTCGCCGCGCAGAAGGAACTGGCCGCAAAGTCGGGCCTCTTCTCCGAGCCGAGTTCCTGCGCCTCATGGGCAGGCTTCCAGAAAGTAAAAAACAGTCTGCGCCCCGACGAGACCATCGTCGTGATGCTGACCGGCTCCGGCCTCAAAGACATCGCCGGTGCCCTCAAAGGCCTCGGCCTGTAATGGGAAATTTGGGCACAGAGAAGATGAGACACAGAGAAGACAAGGAAACAAGAAAGGGAATGATACTGGATCTTTCCTGTCTTTTATTCTCCATGAATCATTCTTCTCATCTTCTCTGTGCCTCTGTGCAAAATTTGTATTCCAACCAAAGGAGCAACACATGATTGATTTACGGATAGACGAAAAGGCACGCAGGAAGAACATCGAACGCTGCAAGGAAAAGGGAATCCTCCTTCCGACCTACGAGCAAATGAGGGATCCGACCAAGGTCCCCCAGTCCATCAAGGATGAACTCAAGGGTATCGGCCTCTGGGACGTGCACAGCCGCAACCTGTTCCGCGTGACCTGGAAAAACGAGCCCAAGGAAAAGGGCGGCACCTTCGGCGATGTGAACTACTTCGAACTTCCGCGCGAGATTACCGGCACCAAGGCGCGCATCGCTGGCATCGTGGGCAAATGGTTCCCCACCGGAGCGCACAAGGTCGGCGCAGCCTACTCCTGCCTCGTTTCCGAACTGGTCACCGGCCGTTTTGATCCCCAGACCAAAAAAGCGGTCTGGCCGTCAACCGGCAACTACTGCCGCGGCGGTGCATACATCTCCAAGCTGCTAGCCTGTCCGTCGGTAGCAATCCTGCCCGCCGAGATGTCCAAAGAGCGATTCGCGTGGCTCAAGACGATGGCCGACGAAGTGATAGCAACGCCTGGCTGCGAGTCCAATGTCCGCGAGATATTCGAGGAATGCATCCAGATTGAAAAAACCAGACCCGATGCTGTCATATTCAACCAGTTCGACCAGCTGCCCAACCACCTGTGGCATTATTCTGTAACGGGACCAGCTATGGACGATGTCTTCAACAAGATGGCCAAGCCTGGCGATCACCTCGCTCTTACGATGTACTCTTCGGGTTCAGCCGGAACGCTGGGTTCGGGTACGTACCTTAAAGAACACCACAACGGCACCCGCGTGGGCGTCGGCGAAGCGCTCCAGTGCCCGACCATCCTTGAGAACGGCTTTGGTGGACACCGCATCGAAGGCATCGGCGACAAACACATCCCCTGGATCCACAACCTCCACGACACTGACATCGCCGTTGGTGTTGACGACGAGATCACGATCCGCCTGCTCCGCCTCTTCAACGAGCCAGCTGGCAAGAAGGTACTCGCCGAGGCGGGCGTATCGAAGGAAGCTCTGGACAAGCTGGATCTTATGGGTATTTCCGGCATAGGCAATCTGGTAGCAACGATCAAGGCCGCCAAATACTACGAGCTGGGCGACGACGACATAGCGCTGACCGTGTTCACCGACTCTCTCGCACTGTACGGTTCCAGGCTCCTTGAGCTGGCCGCCGAGCGCGGTCCGTACGACCAGCGCCAGGCAGACCGTGACCTGGACATGCTCAAGAACCTGTCCGTCGATTACGTACTCGAACTGAGCCATGTTGACAAGAGGCGCGTGCACCAGCTGAAGTACTACACGTGGATAGAGCAGCTGGGCAAGGGCCTCGATGAGCTGAATGCCCAGTGGACCGATTCCCGCGCATACTGGGGCGGACTTCACGCTCAGGCTGACATCATCGATGGCATGATCAACGATTTCAACGCCGAGGTTCTCAGGTGATTCTGCTCAAGGACTGCTTCAGGGTGGTCCGACCCCGGTACGGGGCCGGCGTAACTGCCGGCTCCGCCGGTGATGACCTGTCCGGTGTCGATGTATTGATAGACGGCAACCGCATCGCCAGGATCGGCAAGAACATCCCGGTGCCGCAAGGCGCCGAGGAGACTTGTACGGTGGTCGATGCGAGCAGGCACGTCGTCATGCCCGGGCTGGTCAACACGCACCACCATTTCTACCAGACGCTTACGAGGAACATACCGGCCGTCCAGGACGCAAAACTCTTCGACTGGCTCGTCTACCTGTACGAAGTCTGGAAGGGTGTTGACGAGGAAGCGGTGTACTGGTCCAGCATGCTGGCCCTGGCGGAACTGGCCAAGACCGGCTGCACGCTGACCACTGACCACCACTACCTCTATCCGCGCACCTTTACAGGCGACCTGCCGGGCATCCAGTTCAAGGCCGCTTCAGAGTTAGGCCTCCGCTTTGCACCCACCCGCGGCTCAATGTCGCTCTCAAAGAAAGACGGCGGCCTGCCGCCCGACAGTGTGGTGCAGTCGGAGGAGGAAATCCTCGAGCAGAGCGAGGAAGCGTTGAAGACGTACCACAACGCAGCACCAGACTCCATGCGGCGCGTTGCGCTGGCACCGTGCTCGCCGTTCTCCGTCTCGGAGAAGTCAATGCGCGACGCTGCCGACCTGGCACGCAAGTACGGAGCACGCCTGCACACCCACCTGGCCGAGACGGCCGACGAAACCGACTTCTGCGTACAGACGCTCGGGCGTCGGCCGCTGCGGGTCATGGAAGACTGCGGCTTTACCGGCAAGGATGTCTGGTATGCCCACGGCATCCATTTCAACGACGAGGAACTGGACCTGCTGGCACGCACCGGTACCGGCGTGGCTCACTGCCCGTCGTCAAACATGAGGCTGGGTTCCGGCATCTGCCGCGTGCGCGAAATGCTCGACCGGGGCATCAACGTCGGCCTTGCGGTAGACGGCTCGGCATCCAACGACGCGTCTGACATGCTCGGTGAGGCCCGCCAGGCGCTACTCCTGCAGCGTGTGCGCTACGGCTCCGGCGGCATCAACGCGCGCGAGGTGCTGGGACTGGCTACCTCCGGCGGGGCGCGTATACTTGGATATGACGACGCGGGAACGATGGAGGCTGGAGCGCTGGCCGACATAGCGATGTTCGACGTGATGAAAATGGAATACGCCGGAGCGCTGTCCGATCCGGCCGCGGCCCTCCTCTTCTCGGGCTACAACCACGGCGTTGACCACCTCATCGTCAACGGTTCGATGGTCGTTAAAAACGGGCGCCTTGTTGGCGCCGACGAGGACCGCATACGCGACGAAGCCAATCGTTGCGCCAAGCGACTCCTTACGAAAGCGGGGATTGCAGCCGTATGGTAAAGGAATTCTTCAAGCCGGCCAGCGTCGACGAGGCGCTGGACCTGTTGTCCGTTCCGGGTTCGCTCGCACTTGCGGGAGGTACCTGGGCACTGGCGTTCGAAGGCCGGGACAAACCAGAACGCGTTGTCGACATCGGCAAGGCCGTGCCTCGTACGATCGAGCGGCGCGGTTCAGTGCTGGTCGTCGGCGCAGCGGTGACGTTCCAGGAACTCATCGAATCAGAAGCAGCGCCGGCGGTCATCAAGGCGGCCGCGCAGTCGATGGCCAACCGCAACACGCGCAACCGCGCGACAGTGGGCGGCAACCTGGGAGCCAACAAGTCCTGCGCCAGCCTCGTGCCGGTATTGCTCGCGCTCGGCGCGACCGTGGAGGCAAAAAGCCGCGGAAAGCCAGCGGCGGTGTTGCCGCTGGCTGACTGGCTGGCCAGGCCCGAGGGGCTCGTGCTGGCGGTAAGCGTGCCGGTCACGGCCGGCGTGCGCTCTTCAAGCCTGCGCTCCAGCCGCACCGCCTGCGACATCGCCACGGGCACCGCCGCCTGCGCCTGCAGGCTGGAAGGCGGCAAGCTCACCAGCCTGCGCATAGCGGTCGGAGGCTTTGGCCCCCATGCCGCGCTCAGGCCCGACCTGGCCGCCCTGTTTGAAGGCAAGCCGTTGCCGGCCAAGGCAGACATCGAGAAGGCAGTACTGCCGCTCCTGTCCGCACGCGCCGACCAGCGCGGCAGCGCTGAATACAAGTGCCTGCGCGGCGCAGCCCTGATTGCCGATGCGCTCCATGCCGTGGAGGAACTGTCATGAAAATCGATTTCAAGCTGAACGGCCGCGCCGTTTCCTGGGCCTGCGAGCCGGGCGAGACCCTGCGCGCCGCGCTCCGGCGCAAGGGCATAGTCTCGGTGCGCGACGGCTGCGACGGCGAAGGCTCGTGCGGGCTGTGCGCGGTGCTCCTCGACGGCCGCCTCGTCAATTCGTGCCAGGTACTGGCAGCTCAGGCGGCGGGATGCACGGTGCTCACCGTCGACTACTACAAGAACGAACAGCGCCTGGCCCTGATACAGAAGGCGCTTATCGACGCCTCCTGCGTGCAGTGCGGCTACTGCACCCCGGCCGTCGTACTGGCGCTCCACGAACTGCTCCTGCGCAGTCCCGAGCCCAGCGACGAGGAACTGCGCGACGCCCTTTCTGGCACCCTGTGCCGGTGCACCGGCTACGAGCAGTTCTACGACGCGGCGCAGATAGCCTCAAAGCGCATAGCCGATCCTGAATACGTCGTGCCGCTTGGCCCGGAATTCAGGCCGGACCTGCGCCATGTGGGCAAGGACCGCGACAAGGTTGACGCCCCGGCGTTGGCCCGCGGCGAGAAAGCCTTTGTAGAAGACCGCGTCGAATCAGACGCCTGCCACCTCAAGCTGCTCATGTCGCCGCATGCGCACGCGTGGATAAAGCACATTGACGTCTCCAAAGCGCTGCAAATGCCTGGCGTCGTCGACATCGTCACGCACGAGAACTGCCCGGATCTGGTCTACACTACTGCCGGCCAGGGCTTCCCCGAACCCAGCCCCCACGACCAGCGCATGTTCCCGCGCAAGGTCCGCCATGTAGGAGACCGCGTCGCAGCGGTGCTGGCCGAGACGCCTGAAGAGGCAGAAGCCGCGCTGGCAGCCATAATCGTCGAATACGAAGTGCTCAAACCCGTACTCTCGATAGCGGAGGCCAAAGCCCCCGGCGCGCCGGTCGTGCATCACGGCGACGTCTCGTACGTCGTAGGAGACCCACCCGCCGGCAGCTCCGTCAAAGGCGACGGTCGCGACGACCCCATCATCTACCAGTTTCCCCTGCACGCCGACCCGCACCGCAACCTCGCGGCCAGCGTGGCCGACGGCATCGGCGATGTCGATAAGGGTTTCGCCGAAGCCGACGTCGTCATCGAGCGCACCTATGTTGGCAAGCGCGTGCAGTGCACGCCCATGGAACCGCATGTCGTGTACGCCAAGGTCGACGCCGACCGCCTCGTCATCCATGCCTCCACCCAGGTGCCCTGGCACGTGCGCCGCATCGTCTCGCGCGCCATAGGCATACCGGAGAACAAGGTCCGGGTAATAAAGGAACGCGTCGGTGGCGGCTTCGGAGCAAAACAGGACATCGTCCTTGAGGACGTCGCGGGCTTCATGGCCTGGAAGACGCGCAGGCCGGTACTGTTCCGCTACGACCGCGCCATGGAGTTCATGACCAGCCGCACCAGGCACGGCATGGAGATAACGGTAAAACTGGGCGCCAAAAAAGACGGCACCCTGACCGCCATGGAAATGCATGTAGCGGCGGACACCGGACCCTACGGCCAGCACTGCCTGACCGTTCCTATGAACGCAGTCTCCAAGAGCCTGCCGCTCATCCTGTGCGACAACGCCCGGTTCACGGTCAAGACCTACTACACCAACCTGTCACCCGCGGGAGCCTACCAGGGCTACGGTGCGCCCAAGGGCTCGTTTGCCCTCCAGGGCACGCTCGCCGAACTGGCAGCTGAACTTGGCATGGACCAGCTGGACCTCATAGAGAAAAACCGCGTACGCTCCGGCTCGCGCATCGAGATACTGCGGAGCCTCGGCGAAGGCCGTCCTGGCGCTGCCGTCACCTTGGGCGAATGCGGCCTGGGCGAGATGATAGACCGCGGCCGCAAGGCCTTCGCGTGGGACAAGCCCACGCCGGTTTCAGATGATGCCGACTGGAAGATCGGCCGCGGAGCGGTAATTATCCAGCAGGGCTCGGGCCTCCCCGGCCTGGACGCGGCCAACGCGGAGCTCAGGCTCCTGACCGACGGCACCCTCCTCATGCTTTCAGGCGGCGCCGACCTCGGCACGGGCCTGGATACGGTAACCGCCAAGGCGGCTGCCGAGATCATGGGCCTGGACATGCTGGACGTCACCGTGGTCTCCGGGGATACCGACACCACGCCGTTCGACAAAGGCGCGTACGCCAGCTCGGGCACTTATTTCTCGGGCAACGCGGCGGTACGCGCGGCGGAAGACCTGCGGGACAAGTGCATCAAGGTAGCTTCGGAGATACTGGGCGAGCCCGTCTCCGACCTGAAGATCGTTACGCGCGGCATCGTGCGGGGCAAGAAAGGCGAGATAACGCTTGCCAAGCTCGCGCACATGGCCACCCAGGGAGAAGGCCACGGCGACCTTATAGGCATAGG
>JAIFMD010000198.1 GCA_020048755.1 Spirochaetota bacterium | reverse complement strand
AACGACAGGACGGCACAGCGGGGTTGTCCAGCCCCGGGCCCGTAGACTAGCGCGCCAGGAATGGCCCGCAGGCCATCAGCCAGACTATCGGCAGCCTTGATTTCCGCAGCGTGGATTACAGCCCGGCCATGATCCTCAATCCACTGCAGACCAGCAAGCAGTCCAGCCAGCCCGGGAGCATTGGAAGTTCCCGCCTCGAAGCGGTCTGGCATGAACAGCGGGTGATCCTCGCTTTCAGACGCACTGCCGGTACCGCCCCGGACGAAGGGAGAAAATTGTTCTATATCGATCGCGGCTCCGAATGCCAGCCCGCCGGTACCGCCCGGCCCCAGCATGGCTTTGTGGCCAGTGAACGCCAGTACGGCAGGCCCGAGACTGTCCAGGTGTATCTCCTCCACACCCGCAGTCTGGGCCGCGTCCACAAGCAGCACCGCACCGGCACGGACCGCTATTTCCGCAATATCCGCAAGAGGTGCCAGCGAGCCGCACACGTTTGAACCGTGCGTTACAACAATCATAGCCGCGGGTGGTTTTGTGGGAGTGCCAGCCCCGGAAACCGTTCCCCGGGCCAAGGCATCGAGGTGCTCCAGATCGAGCCGGCCGGTTGAATCGGCCCGTGCCCAGTCGACGATGATGCCGCGGCGTGCCAGTTCAGCCAGCGGCCGCGCCACCGCATTGTGGGCCATGCTGTCTGCAACGACACGGTCTCCAGGCTTGAGGAATCCGAACAGAGCCGTGTTCAAAGCCATCGTCGCATTGGCCATGAAAGCCACACGCAGCGGATCAGCCAGACCGAGCGCGCGCGCCCGGCGGCGATGGACAGGCGATGGCCAGACCGTCCGGGATTCCCCCCTGCATCACGGATGAAATCGGCCATGGCCTGGCCGGTTTCCGGTGGCTTCGGCCAGCTCGTAGCCGCGTTGTCGAGGTAGACGATTCTGTCATCGCTGTTCATCTCAGGCCTTCTTTGCGTGAATGAGCACGGTAAAACCTTCACCATCGGTGCGTGCTTCGGCCTCGCGGCCTTCGCGCCTGGCCATGCGCAGTACATTGTCCCTGGCAGTAGCCGTGTCTACAGACACCTCCACTGACTTTCCAGCCGCCCGGCCCAGTGCCGACTTTGCCATCATCACCGGCTCCGGGCACGCCAGTCCCTTTGCATCTACTACAACACTAACATCACTTGACATATGAACTCCTTATACCTGTTTTATACAGAACAACAGGGACGACGAGGCAAGACAAAAACAATTGCCAAACACAGGAAAATTGGGCACAGAGCCACAGAGAAGACGAGGGGGAAAAGTAGGATTAAAAGGAAAAGGGTATTAAAAATCCTTTCTTCTTTCTTTCTCATCTTCTCTGTGGCTCAATGCTTAAAATTCCTGTCCTGCTTTTAGTATCTTCTCTGTGTCTCTGTGCTGAAATTTCCAATCCTTGTTCATCAGCTGGATTTTTCGCGGAAGGCGAGGCCGATTACGGCCACGACGGCCAGGCCGACCAGGGAGGCTGCGGGGCCGTAGGGTGAGGGGCCGGTCGCGGAACTGGCCAGGTTGAAGTTGTGGGCAAAGCCTGCGCCGACTATCATGCCCAGCACGAAGATGCCCGCGTCTCCGTCGCCTTCACCGGACAGGAACAGTTGCCGCCCTGGACAACCGCCCGCCAGCGTGAAGGCCAGACCGGACAGCATCATGCCCATGAAGTTCCACAGCCCGTCGGTGTGCGCCACCGGTTGCCCCGCGAAGCCAGCCTTGAACTGGCCGAGGGCTAGATTGGTACCCAGCGCGAACACGAACAGGGTGACGATGCCGAGCATCAGGTGCGGATCGCGAAACAGCACGAGGTCGCGTACAGCGCCAACGGTGCAGAAGCGGGAGCGTTGCGCCAGGAAACCGATGAGGAGCCCCGCGACGAGAGAAATGGCTATGGGCGCGGCCATAGCTCCCGGGCCTTTTTCGCTTCTAAAGATCGGACCGATGGCCTGACCATCCGCGCCCCGGCCAAACAGCGGCACGACTACGGCGAGCACCAGCAACCCTGCAGCCAATAGCGGCATGACCAGGCCGAGTGCCTTGGGAGCAGCATGATTGCGGCCCAGGCTGAAGCCCCGTTTCAGGAACACGATGCCGACGAGGATGCCGGCGAACAGACCCAGAAGCCCGAAGATGGCATTCCAGTCTCCGCCGGCAAGCCTGAGCCAGGCTCGCCATGGGCAACCCAGGAACACAAGTGCGCCTATCATGGAGAACGCGCCGAGGGCAAACCGCACGATGGGAGCTGATCCGGTACGGGCCTTCCATTCTTTGGCCAGCAGGGCTGCGATGAAGCTGCCTAGAATGAAGGCGGGAATTTCAGGCCTGAGGTTCTGTACGAGGGCTGCGCGGTGCAGGCCAAGGGCTCCGGCGATGTCCCGCTCGAAGCAGGCCACGCAGATGCCCATGTTGGCGGGATTGCCAAAGTAGACCAGTAGTGGCGCGAGTACGCCTATCACCGCTCCGGTTATGATTATGCCCGGCCTGGAAGCCAGGAACCCGAGGATCTTCTTCATCAAAAGCCTCCTTGATCAAGATGGAAGGCGCGGTACGTCCGACCGCGCCGTCCATTCCTGGAGGCTTCGATCGGACTAACCGGCGGTGTCGCTGACGACGTCAGAGACGCAGTCTCTGACGATCATGGCCGGCCCCGGCCCTCGTTCGGTAACAATGCCTGCGATGGCCGCCACGAGGCCGGCTGACCGCAGTTCGGCGAGGCAGGCAGCAGCCTGATCGCCAGGAATGGCGGCCAGAAGCCCGCCGGAAGTCTCCGGGATGAAGAACAAGCCCCTGAAAGCCTCGTTCAGCCCGGCATCGAACCCGATGTTCGCCGTATAGAACCGGCGGTTTCGTATCGCCCCACCAGGCAGATGCCCGGCGGCTGCCAGTACGGCGGCGCCATCAAGATAGGGCAAGGCCCGCGCAAAAATTCGCAGCCCTACCCCGCCCTTGTCGGCCAGTTCCAGCGCATGACCGGCAAATGAGAAACCGGTCACGTCGGTACAGGCCCGTACGCCGTGCTGCACAAGCACGCGCAGTGCATCGCGGTTGAGCCGCTTCATCGACGCTACGGCTCCCGCCAGAACCTCGGGCGGGCAGGCCTCCTCTTTGGCCGCCGTCGTAATGGCACCCGTACCGAGCGCCTTGGTAAGCACCAGCGCGTCACCCGGCCTTGCTCCGGACTTGAGCAGCACCTGGTCGGGATGGGCAAAACCTATGACGGCCATGCCAAACTTGGGCTCGGAATCCATGATCGTGTGCCCGCCTACAACGGCGCAGCCAGCCTCTGCGGCCTTCTCCGCCCCACCACGCACTATCTCGGCCATGGCCTCCACGGGTAAATCCGGAGGAAAGGCCGCGATGTTGAGCGCGACAACGGGGTCTCCCCCTGTGGCATAGACGTCGGACAGCGCATTGGCCGCCGCAATGGCGCCAAAGTCATAAGGGTCATCGACGATGGGCGTAAAGAAATCAGCCGTGAATATGAGGCATTTGCCATCATCGATACGGTACACCGCGGCGTCGTCACCCTCTTCCAGACCGGCAATGAGGGAAGCGGCACGTTCCTGTGGTACCAAGCCAGCTAATGGACGCAGAACCTGCGCCAGGGCTTCGGGGCCCATTTTAGCCGCTCAGCCAGCCGCGGAGCACAGCGCCGTGAGTCGTATCGGTTCTCGTTCAAATACCATTCGCTTCCCTCCTTTCAGCCTGGCAGACTTTTCAATAGAGCGTATGCCCGGCTCGTTTTCGGGTTACAAAGATACCAGCCTATTCCACGGGGCGCAAGCACAACCTGAATTACGTGTGTCGTTGACAGCTGGCCAAGCCCTCCCGTAGTATGAAGGCGCATCTGGAAGCTGATGGGGTCTGGTGGCTCCCGCGGTCTTCAAAACCGTAGGCCGCGCCTGCGCGGTGGTGGGTTCGATTCCCGCCTCTTCCGTTATGAATATAAATGAACGGCTTTCAGGCATTCCCCAGGTCGAGCGCATACTCGCAGATCCCGAGATCGAGGCGTACTTTGCCCTCGTTTCAAGGGCACTCGCTACAACGACCGTAGCCAGGGCGCTCTCGGCCGAGCGGACGAGGGCCCTTTCCGACGAGTCCTATGTTGCCGACGAGAAGGTGTGCCGGGCTGCCGCGCTGGCCGCGCTCAAGGTGCTGGACAGGAAACGCCAGCGCAGGATCCTGAACGGTACGGGCATCGTACTCAACACCAACCTTGGCCGCGCTCCTGTTTCCAGCCTGGCCTGGGAAGGCGCGCGCGAGGCGGTCACCGGCTATGCACCGGTAGAACTGGACCTGGAAACCGGCAAGCGCGGCAGGCGCGGTGCGCTGTGCCACGAACTGGCAGCAACTCTCGCAGGCGCCGAGGCAGCCCTCGTCGTCAACAACAATGCCGCCGCCGTACTCCTCGCATTGTCGGCTTTGTGCCAGGGCAAGGAAGTCATCGTGGCACGGGGCGAACAGGTGCAGATAGGCGGCGGTTTCCGCGTACCAGACATCCTGGAACTTGCTGGCGCGCGCTTCGTCGAGGTTGGAACCACCAATATCGTCGATGCGGACGATTACAGGAAAGCCTGTGGTCCCGGGACAGCCTGTGCACTCGTTGTCCACACTTCAAACTTTGCACTCCGGGGCTTCACTGCAAAGCCGACTCCTGCCGAGCTCGTGGCGGCCCTGCCTGCCTCCGTGCCGGTCATCGTAGACCAGGGCTCCGGCTGCACGACCGAGCGCATACCCGGCGAGACGCCGGTCCGGGCCTATCTGGAGGCCGGCTGCGCGCTCGTCTGCTTCTCAGGAGACAAGCTGCTCGGAGGCCCCCAGTCCGGCATCATCGCCGGAAAGGCGGAGCTGATCGCCCGACTGGCCAGGCACCCGCTATACCGCGCGTTCAGGCCTGGCAAGGCCATCTACGCGCTCCTGGAACGCGCCCTCGTGGAGCGGCTCAACGGCGGTGAAGGCCCAGCGGGGGCTGCGATGGGGCTGCCACTTGAGGAACTCAAGAAACTGGCCCGCAAAATCAGGGGCAAGCTCCCCAAAGGCATAGGAACCGTCGTCGATACCAAGGCGGCAGCCGGCGGCGGTACCGGTCCCGACGAGGTATTCGATTCCGTAGGACTCGAGCTTGACCCCCCGTCGAGCGCCAGCGCCCTGCAGGCCGCGCTGCGCCGGGCTCCCGTGCCGCTCGTAGCCCTTGTGCGCGACGGCAAGGTCATCGTCGACATGAGCACACTGATACACGAAGATGCCAACCTGGTGGCCGAGACGCTGGCCTGGGGGCTCGACCACAGCGCGTCGCTCCGCGTAAAGGCGGAACGCATCGTCGACGCTGGCCTGGCTGAAGCCGCGACTGCCGACGACAGCCGATGAGGGTCATCGGTACCGCCGGACACGTCGACCACGGCAAGACCGCGCTCATACAATCGATGACGGGCATCGACGCTGACCGTTTGCCGGAAGAAAAGGCCCGTGGCATGACCACTGACCTCGGGTTTGCGTGGTATGAAGGCGGTTCGGGAGAAGCCATCGGCGTCGTAGACGTGCCGGGCCACGAGCGCTACCTGCGCAACATGGTCGCCGGCGCATGGGGCCTGGACCTCGCGGTGCTCGTCGTAGCCGCCGATGACGGCTGGATGCCCCAGTCAGCCTTGCACGCCTCCATAGTCGCCTCACTGGCAGCCCCCGCTGTCGTCATAGCGGTGACCAAGGCCGACGCCGTCACACCAGAGCGGGCGGCCTTCGTAGCCTCGGACGCCGAGGAAAAAGCGGAAGCACTGTTCGGAACAAGGCCGGTTGCTGTCCTCGTATCGAACAAGACCGGCGCGGGGATACCCCTGCTCAAGGCAGCTATAGACGATGCGCTGGCCCGGCTGCCCCCTGTAGCCAGGACCGGAGCATACCTCTTTGTCGACCGCGTCTTTTCACCACTCGGCGGCGGCACCGTCGTCACGGGCACCCTGGTCAACGGCGGACTGCGCACGGGCGACGAGCTGCGGCTCCTGCCGCGTGATGAAACGGTACGGATACGGGGTATACAGAGTTACCACGAGCGCATCGAGCAGGCGGAAGCCACCTGCAGGGCAGCCATATCCCTGACCGGGCTCAAGGGCGAAATCCAGAGGGGAGACCTTCTGGTCGCGCAAGGTGCTACGTCTGGTGCCGCGCAAGGCGCGCTGATCCTGTGCGGTACCGAGTTCCTCTGCAAGCTCCTGCCCCTGCCAGGCTCGACAGAACTGTGCCCGCGGGACGCAAAAGGCAGGCCTGTCATCCGCCCGGGCATGGAAGCGGAATTTGCCGTGGGCAGCGCCTGGCGCGACGTGGAATTGTGGCCCCAGAAACCAGCGGACTACGTGCGCATAACGGTTAGATCTTCGGTGGCCTGCCCCGTGGGTGATGGCTTCGTGCTTCTGAGGCGCGGCGGCGCGGAGTTGCTGGGGCGCGGAATAGTCTTGAGGGCTGGAAACACCTCAGCTGAGGACAGGAAGGCGCTCGCTGCGGCTCTGCCGCGCGCGGCCGCCGCAGCTGAAAAACTGCGTGCTACCGGCCAGGGAGCCGCCAATCATATTGCGACGACGGGCCTGGGCGCAGTCGCCGACCAGGTAGCCATCGAAGCCTTCTATAGTGGCTGGGCACCGGCTCCCGCGGGACTTTCAGCCGAATCCGCTGCCGCTGCCGGCTTCATCCCCGCGGCCTCGCCCAAGGGCGGCCGCCTGTTCCTCTTCGACCCATCCCGCTGGGAAGCGCTCAGAAAGGCGTTCCTGGCTGCCGCGGCAGAACCAGGAGGTCTCTCAAAGGCGGCCGGCGACTCCCTGTTCGCAGCGAGCTTTGGTACAGGCGCCGCGCCCGTGGGTAGCCCAGGCAGCCTGGCGGATGCCTTTGAAGCGGCGACTGCCCGGCTGGAATCGGAAAAAGCCATAACCAAAAACGGCGCGGTCTGGACCATACCCGGCGCAACGAGAAACCTGTCACCGGAAGAAAAGGCCGTCCTCGCGCGGCTCACCGCGGCGGGCAAGACAGGACTTGAACCTGGCAAGACTGCCCCCCAGACCGACGCGCGCGCTCTCAAGGCGCTGTGCTCCTTCGGCGAGGCCATGCCGCTTGACTCTGACCTGTTCTTCTCGCGTGCTGCCTTTGACGACTGCGTGGCAGCCATACTGCGCGGCTACAAGGCCGGCGACCGGTTCACGGTTACCGACGCCAAGGAGCGTTCGGCTCTGTCCCGCAAGTACATCCTGCCGCTCCTCAACCGCATGGAGAACCGGGGCCTGGTCAAGCGCTCGGGAGACGAGCGCGTGGTCCTGTGACCAGTTTCAGCCCTTTTTCGGAGTCGGCACGTCCATGGTTGCAGCTGCGGCATAGATCCGCTCGACTTCAGCCGTTGGCACGATGGCCTGTATCGCCAGAGCGATGATGATGATGCCGGGTACGTCTATCGCCAGACGCGCCAGCGCGAAGCGGACCCCAAGGGCATTCATCTCGAAGAGCAGCATGGGTATCTTCGTCGTAGACCATGCGCCTATGAAGATGAGGATGTTCGAGAAGCTTGCGCCTTTGCGCATCAGTACCGCCGCCACCGGAAAGGCTCCATACAGCGGACCGGCTGCGGCCGAACCCAGCGCGAATGACAGCACGAGCCCCTTGAGCCCTGAACCCGGCCCCATGAAGCGCATCAGCGTCTCGCGCGGTACCCACACGTCCAGAAGGCCGAGGACCAGGAGTGACGAACCAATTTTTGGCCTCAGTTCCGGCATGAACACGATGAGCACGACCAGTCCGAGGGCGGCGATGATGGCGGTACGGTAGCGGCCTGTAAGCGATTTTGCCTTGTTCATAGTGCCACAACCCAGGCCACGAACAGAGCCGCGGCGAACGAGAACACGAATGCGACAGCATTGCGGGTAAGAGCCGCCCGCTTTCCGAAGTACTTGATCTCCATGGGCAGCGTCACGACGCCGACCATCATCAGGGACGATACAAACGTGGCCACCTGCAGTACACCTGCGCCATTGCGGAGCAGCTCGCCCGCAGCCGGAAACGCCACAAAGCCCGGAATCAGCGTAATAGCGCCGACGAGGCCGGCTGTCAGGACACCCGGAACGCCCGAACCCGAGCCCAGGTACCGCGAAATAGTCTCGGCATCAAACAGTGACAATATCACCGCAATCGCGATGAGCACCACGATCAGCTGGGGCAGTATGCCTTCTATCGACTTGAGGCCCTTCATGACGGCTTTCTTTGTTTTGGCCTTGTCCTTGACTGCCGACACGGCTATAAGGATAGCCGCGATAATGTACAGAATGATGGTATCCATGCGGAGCACTCTACCCTTTTGCCTGAGATTTTGTATATGATAGTAAAACACTAATGTTTTTGAGAAGAGGCGAACAGTGACCGCATATTCTGTAATCAAGGGCTGGCTGGCTGCCCCCCCGGACAACGTGCTGGTCTGCAACGAATCAGCCGTTGGCGGCTCGTTGACCATGACCTCGTACGCGTTTGGCTAGGATACTGACAGCCTCCACAACCTGATATCCTTGACCAAGGCCAACTGCTTGCATAGTATCGAGCAACTATGACCGTGGTAAAAAAATTCAATGCGATCCACAGACGATATCCAATGCTTTTCTACATACTCAAGTGGCTTTTCATAAGCACCTTTATCGGCATCTTGATAGGTTCGGCTTCAGCCGGCTTCCTGACCTCACTGACATTCGTGACCGCAGTCAGGGATGCTTATCCATTCCTGATGTACTTCCTGCCGCTGGCCGGCTTTCTGGTCGGGCTCATCTATCACCTGGTTGGCAAGGATGTCGAAGGCGGCAACAACCTGCTCATAGACACAATTCATGATCCCAGGGAAATCACGCCCTTCAGGATGGCTCCGCTCATATACGTTGGAACCATCGTCACACACCTGTTCGGTGGTTCGGCCGGGCGCGAAGGTACGGGGCTGCAGATGGCTGGAGCCATTGCGGACCAGTTCAGCAAACCATTCCGGCTCAACATTGCAGAGAGAAAGATTCTTATGATAGCTGCCATAGCAGCTGGATTCGGGTCGGTCTTTGGCACACCGCTGGCAGGAGCACTATTCGCGCTTGAAGTGTATATGGTTGGAACCATCTCATACGAGGCGGTATTTCCCGCATTCACAGCTGGAATCACAGCAGATATGGTAACGAGGGCCTGGAATGTCGGACATGCCCAGAATCAAATCGCCATCATCCCCCCGGTCACGGAATTGAACATCCTGTACGCCGTAGCGGCAGGTCTGGCATTCGGTCTCTGCGCCGCCCTGTTCTGCAAGGTCATGGATACAACCAGTTCATTCATCAAATCGACAATCACGTTCGCACCGCTCCGGCCTCTGCTAGGCGGTGCAGTCGTCGTGGTGCTGGTCGTCCTGAGCGGCACAACCAGGTACATGGGTCTGGGAACACAGGTCATCGCAGAATCCTTCGTCGAGTCCCTGCCCTGGTATGATCCAGTCGTAAAATTCATCATGACCGTCATCACGCTCGGCAGCGGATTCAAGGGTGGCGAGGTGACACCACTGTTCTTCATTGGTTCTACCCTCGGCAATTCGCTGGCAGCGATAATCCCGCTTCCGTTCGACCTGCTGGCTGCAATGGGGCTGGTGGCAGTCTTTGCCGGAGCGAGCAACACGCCCCTGGCGTGCATAGTCCTTGGGCTGGAACTCTATGGATCCGGGTGTGGCATCTTTATCGCCATCGCCTGTATCGTCTCATACCTCGTCTCGGGGCATAACAGCATCTACCGGCAACAGAAAATCGGGCAGGCAAAGCACCCCCGGTTTCAGGATGACTCCGGACACACCATCCACGACATCAAGGCAAGGAAGGCGACGCGCCTGTAGCAATCACGGACAGGCTGGAACAGGGCCAGCGTCAAACTTCGAGCAGGCTGATGGGTTCACGTACCGCGCGGTAGTGCCAGGTCCTTGGGCAGGCCGTACGAAGGACTATTTCGTCGACACAATGGATGAATTCAGGAATGCAGGTGCAGTACAGCGAATAGTAGACGCTCCGGCCGCGGGTCTCGTCAAGAACGACACCTGCCTCCCGGAGTATGGACAGGTGCTTTGATACCGTGGACATGTCAAAGCCCACTGCTTTCGTCAGTTCGCCCACGTTCCGGGCCCCTGAAGAGAGGAGGCTTACGATATGCATCCGGGTGGGGTGTGCCATAGCCTTGAATACGCGGGCCCGGCTTTCTGCCAGCCGTAATTCGTTGTCGTCCATCTATCCAGTCTGACCGGGATAAGCTCCGGGGTCAAGCAGAACGGCCCTTTACGGCTCGAATTCCACCCTGTCCCGGCCAGCATCCTTGGCACGATACAGGGCCAGGTCGGCACGGGCCACAGCATCAGCCAGCGCTTCACTGGATCGGAGCAGGGTAACTCCAAAGCTGGCAGTTACCCTGCCAACAAGGTTCATGGGTGTCGAACTCAGCACCAGACGGAGCCGCCTGGCTGATTCCAGGGCCGCATCGACCGTCGCATATGAGAGCAGAATGACAAACTCCTCGCCACCCCATCGTGAAAGCGAGTCCTCCGACCGCAGGGCAGCCGTGAAACGCCTGCCGGTTTCCTTGAGTGCCTCGTCTCCGGCTTCGTGGCCAAAGTTGTCGTTGAGGTTCTTGAAGCGGTCAAGGTCGACGAGGATCAGCGCATAGCTCTCGCCGTAGCGCGACGACCGCGACTGGGCTTCAGTGAGCCTGTCCGCCAGGTAGCGCCTGTTGCCGAGGCCGGTCAGGGGATCGGTCCGGGAGATGTGTTCAAGTTCCATGGATTTGAGGTATTCATGCCGCCTTGACCTGCAGGTCCGAAGCCAGATGATCGAGCATATAAGGGTCATCAACAGTGAATCTACCAACAAAGCTGCCTTCGTCATCATGGGCATGGATTCAGCACGGAACTCAACGCTCACCACGCCTATTGCCACGATGACGAGCGATATCGCTACAGAGACTGAAAAGCGGTTGGGAACAAGAGACTGCGCAGCCACCATGAGGAGCACGCTCATGGCCTGCAGGTATACGTTGCCATCACGGTACATGAACATGGCAAAACCGAAGACTGCTATGCCAAACACCGTTACACCAGCGAGAACAAACTCGCGCCGTAGCAGGGTAACATCGCTACGGAGGAAGCGCAGAGCGGCTACGGACACGATGAAGAAAACAAGACGGGCGAGAAAAAGAGCTGTGCGGAAGCCTCCCTGTCCAAGAACAAGCAGGTCCGGCAGGCTGAAACCCAGGAATATGGCTCCCAGCAAAGGAAGGATACAACTGAGGCTTCTGTATCCGGCATCAAGTTCGTAGGTACGAAAATCGGTTTCAATGGAGCGTTCCGAGAATCGTCCGAACCGGATGTCCAACCGCGACGGTGTTATCGTTTCCATTGCGCACATTCTACCATGTGAGGACAGATCGAACCAGCCCGACATGGCCACAGTCGACGACAAGAAGATCATTTATTCCATGTACCGCGTCTCCAAGAAGTACGGTACCAAACAGGTCCTCAAGGACATATCAATCAGCTATTACTACGGCGCCAAGATAGGCGTGATAGGGCTGAACGGCTCAGGCAAGTCGAGCCTCCTCCGCATCCTCTCGGGTGCCGATACGGAGTTTGCAGGCGAGACCAACTGCTCGCCAGGATACTCCATTGGCATACAGGAGCAGGAACCCAAGCTCGAAGCCGGCAAAACCGTGCGCGAGATAGTATCCGAGGGTGTGCAGGAAATCGTCGATGCTCTTGCTGAGTTTGAAAAGGTCAGCGAGGCGTTTGGTGACCCCGATGCTGACTTTGACAAGCTCGCCGACAAACAGGCCAAGCTCCAGGAGAAAATCGAAGAACTGGATGGCTGGAACCTTGACGCCCGCCTCGACCTGGCGATGGAAGCCCTGCGCTGCCCGCCAGCCGACCAGATCGTCGACGTGCTCTCCGGCGGAGAGCGCCGCCGCGTCGCCCTCTGCAGGCTCCTCCTCCAGAAGCCCGACATCCTCCTCCTCGACGAACCGACGAACCACCTGGACGCCGAAACAGTCGCATGGCTTGAACGCCATCTGCAGCAGTACGAAGGCACCGTAATAGCGGTAACGCACGACCGTTACTTCCTGGACAACGTGGCGGGCTGGATACTCGAACTGGATCGCGGCGAAGGCATCCCGTGGAAGGGCAACTACTCCAGCTGGCTTGACCAGAAGGGCCGCCAGCTCGAACTCGAGGAAAAGGGCAATTCCGAGCGCGCCAAGACTCTCGAGCGCGAACTCGAGTGGGTGCGCATGAGCCCCAAGGGCCGGCACGCCAAGTCCAAGGCACGCATTACCCAGTACGAAAAACTCCTGGCAGACAGCGAGCGCGAAAAGATTCGTGAAACCAAACTGGTCATCACACCGGGCCCGAGGCTCGGCGGTGTCGTGATAGACGCCAAGGGGCTGACCAAGGCCTATGGAGACAAGGTGCTGTTCCAGGACCTCGAGTTCACCGTACCGCCGGGAGCCGTGGTCGGCATCGTCGGCCCGAACGGCGCAGGCAAGACAACCCTGTTCAAGTTGATAGCCGGCCAGGAACAGCCCGACGGCGGCATACTCAAGATAGGCGATACGGTCAAGCTGGCATATGCCGACCAGATGCGCGAGGGCCTGGACCCCGAGAAAACCGTCTACGAGCAGCTTTCAGGCGGGCTGGACATCATGAAGCTCGGCGGAGTCAGGGAAGTGAACAGCAGGGCGTACTGCTCGTGGTTCAACTTCTCCGGCGGAGACCAGCAGAAGAAGGTAGGCGTGCTGTCGGGCGGAGAGCGCAACAGGCTCAACCTGGCCATAATGCTCAAGGAAGGCGCCAACGTCATCCTGCTCGACGAGCCGACGAATGACCTGGACGTCAACACGCTGCGCGCCCTCGAGGAAGCCCTCGACAGCTTCGCCGGTACGGCCCTGGTTGTCAGCCATGACCGCTGGTTCCTTGACCGCGTCTGCACCCACCTGCTGGCCTTCGAGGACGGCGAAGTGCTCTGGTACGACGGCAACTGGTCCGAGTACGCCGAATACCGCCGCGAAAAACTCGGCGGCGACGCCGACCGTCCACACCGCTACGCATACAGGAAACTGGAAAGGTAAATAAGCCAGCCGCCGTCTGCAAACCTTGCGGACGGTCGGCGTCCTGCCCGGCCGGTTCCGCTTCAACGGAACCGGTACGGCTGGCCGGAGGCCAGACGAGCCCACACCGCTACGCATACAGGAAACTGGAAAGGTAAATAAGCCAGCCGCCGTCTGCAAACCTTGCAGACGGCGTTTTTTGCGGGCTAGGAGTCGGGGGTCGGATCGGGGAAGCGGGTGGCTACTTCCTCGAAACGATCGGCATGGGCCAGAAGTATCGATACCAGCGACGGGTCAAACATCCTGCCGGACTCGGCAGCAAAAAATTCAAGGATGCGTTGAATTTTCCAGGGCTTCTTATAGGTCCGGGCAGTTGCAAGCGCATCAAATACATCACAGACGCAGACGATCCTGCCAGACAGGGAAATTGACTCACCTGCCTTGCCGGCGGGATACCCCTTGCCATCCCAGTGTTCATGGTGCTCCAGGGCTATGACCGCAGCGGCCCTGATGATTGACCGTTCGGAGGAACCGAGGATGCGATACCCTACAATGGTATGCGTCTTCATGATTGCCATTTCCTGCTCGGTAAGTGGACCTGGCTTGTTTAGAATGGAATCAGGGACAGCGATTTTACCAACATCATGGAGCGGTGCGGCATCCACGATCAGCGCGATTCCGTCCTCGGACAAGCCCCGGGCTGTCGCCAGGATCCGGGAATACTCACCAACGCGCAACACATGGTTTGCTGTCTCGGGGGAGCGGTTTTCCACCACCTCGGAGAGCGTAACGAGTATCTCCTGCTGTGACTTTACAATTTTCGATCCTACCCGCTGAAGTCCCTCTTCAGCAGCCCTCCTGCGGGATACCTCCTGTTCAAGATCCAGTATTCTGGCTGCAACCCGTCCTTCCAGTTCGGAATTCCATGCCTGTAACTGCTTTTCCACCGTAGCCAGTTCGGTGATGTCACGGAACAAGGCAACCTTGCAGAGTTCCATTCCGGATTCTTCGTCCACGCCAGATATCGAGGTTACGGTAATCCTGAATATACGTTCCCCATGTGCGCCTGACATGGTAAGATCCTGTTCTTTGCGCTGTGAATGATCGAAGTCCTCGAGCAGAACAGTCGTTGCGTCTGGCCATCTGCTCAGTATCTCCTGAAGCTTGCGACCCCGCATGCACCGGGACGGAGCGTCCAAAAGTCCAGCAAACGCGCGGTTGCTGTCCAGAAGATACCCATCGGCATCATAGGTCACGACAGGATCGCCGAGACTCTCCACGAGTACCCGTCTGGCTATGGGAATGAGGTTGAATAGGTCATAACGGAAGAATGCAAAAAAAATAAAAAGGTTGCCTAACGCAAACCAGACCGGCGTATTGTCCCTGAACCATAAAAACCTTATATCGAGAATTGCGGGAACCACCGCCAGTACCCTGATGATGAATCCGAGTATGACGAGGTCATACTTGCGGCGGGCAGTTTTAGTCAAGGCTGGCGGATAAGACCTGAGCAGGATGATTATGGAGTGGGATAGAAGCACATATACGTAGGCGAACATGAGATAATCAATGGCCGTAAAACCATACACAAGCTCGCCAAACGAGACCCTGGTGTCGATCGCGGGAGATACACGCACGAGGCCATGGAATGAATCGGAAAAAGCAGCGATGGAGAACAGGAACGAGGGTACGAGAAGCAACAAGATCCGCCCTGCCGAAAGATCGGCCCTGTCGTTGGCTCTGCGGGCAAACATGAAAAATACGACAGGCGCGGCCGAAAAGACTGGATACTGCAAGCTGTCCCAGAACAGTTTGGCATGCAAGTCCGGCGCAAGCACCTCGAAAAGGAGCAGCGTTGTCCAGGCGAATTCAAGCCACAATACGATAGAGAGCAGCCTGATGAGAGTGCTCTCCATCCGCCGCCCGGTGAGCAGTGCGAGGCTCAATGAAAATACGCCCGAACCGATATGGGGAATGAGAAAAAGGTAATCAAGAAATTCCGGCACGCTGTTCATTGAGCTTCCTCGAGCAGTTCGTCCAGGTCTTCATCGGGCTCGTCCGTGTATTTGTCAGCGATAGCCAGCAGGCGATCCAGGTTGGCAAACAGGATATCCACCAGTACGGGGTCAAAGAGAATCCCCCGCTTTGTCCTGAAGTACTTGAGGATAGTGTCGATTTCCCAGCCCCTGCGGTACGAGCGGGAGGCTGCGAGCGAATCAAACACATCGCTGACGGCAGTGATCCGCGCATCAAGAGAAATATCCAGACCCTTCTTGCCGTCTGGATAGCCCGACCCATCCCAGTTTTCATGGTGCTCAAGGGCTATCCTGGAGGCGGAGACCAGAAGTGAATCATCAGACTTGCGGAGTATTTCCTCGCCAATCCGAGTATGCGAACGCATGATGAGGACTTCATCATGCGTCAGGTCGCCCTGGATGTTCAGGATGGAATCCGGCAACCCGATCTTGCCGATGTCGTGCATCGAGGCAGCGTTGGCGAGCAATTCAACTTCATGGTCTGACAATCCGGAAGCCCTGCCGAGTACGCGGCAATACTCCGACACCCGGGCTACATGCCGGGCAGTCTCCTGGCCCCGGTTCTCCACCACATCGGCGAGCGTCATCATGATTTCCTTGCGCGTATTGACCATCTCGCTATTTAGTTCTGTAAGCCGCTCTTCGCTTCTCCTGCGCTGCTTGACCTCTGCCTCAAGTTCGAGAACCCGGTCTTCTACTGTTTTTTCAAGTTCAAAGGACAGCAACCTGAGGGCTTGCTCGGCTTTCTTGAGTGCGGTGATATTGCGGAACACCATGATCCTGGCGTTTTCATGCCTCAACACGGGAAATATCCTGACCGAATAACTGACTTCCTCACCCTGGGCTTCGAGCGTCAGTTCAGTTTCAGATGAAGTACGGTAGAGCAAATCCTGGCAGGCTGAAAGCCGTGCCGAGAATACGTCTCTGGCTGGACGCCTGTTGAAGCTCTGCGAGGGCATACCCATGACCATGCTGAAGGCTTCGTTATGATCAACAACGATACCATCCTGGTCTATGACAATTACCGGATCACTCAGGTTCTCGACGATTTTCTGCCGGGCTGCCGGCAGAACGCCTGCCATGCGGAACCTGAAAACACCAAGGGCTATCAGCAGATCGCCAGCTACCATCCAGAGCGAACTCGATTCGAACCGTCCGTGTATCCGGATTCTAGCTATCGTCAGAACCGTGCCGACGAGCGGCAACATCAAGCCAAGGCCGGCACACAACGCGCCCATCCTGCGGTAACCATGGGAATGCAACGCATGCAGGAACAGGCGGAATATGCCAAGCAGCGACATGAAGTAAACAGGTATGAGGAGCAGAAGCATCGGCAAGGTGAACGTATAGAGAAGTTCACCAAATGGTACAGCGGAATCTATGAAGGCATCGGCTCGATGCAGACCGTGCAAAGGGCTTGAAACCGCAAAAAGGAATGTAGCCACAGGAAAAATGTAGAGCAACTTCCAGTCAGACACTCCAGCCTTGAACCAGCTGCCCTCAAACCTGTGCGCAAATGAGAGTGCCAGGACAGCGACCAGCCCCACGGCAAGGTACTGCAGGTCGTCAAAGAACACTTTACAGGTCAGCGAAGCTGCTAGTATCTCGAGCAGCGACGCCAGAGACCACAAGGCCTGAACGAACAGCAAGCCGAAGAAGGTCTGGCCAACGGGGCTCCTGTTCCTCTGGCGGACAAAAAAACCGAGCCATAAAGGAAACAAAGCTGCCAGAAAGTATGGCAAGAGGTACATGAAACCCTGCAGGGTACTCATGGAGTACCACCGGGCAGTTTGAGTGCTGGCCTGAAATCCGGGAATCCCGAAACGACCCTGTTTATCTTTGTAACAATGGCGGACGGATGACGTGGCGTCAAGACTGGCCTGTTTATTGCCATAGCCTGATGACCCACTCGTATACGCCTACGGTTTCCGAGGAGTAAGAATTCATGACGATGACCATTCTACTCCTCCTTATATTTTCAAAATTCGATAGTAATACCATGATCTACGTGTGACAAGCACAAACCTGGTTCTGGATCCTGGCTTTCCGGTACATTCCACTCAGGTTCCAGCTATGAGGAAAATCTTCATGCTTCCAGATACAACCCGCCCGCCCGGCTGGTATCAGGGTCGATGATGCCCATGCTGATTTCATTGGCGCACCCCCGGGCTATCCGGCCAGACGCTATTCGGCTAAACACGCTCTTTAGAAAATCCTGCTCGCCAGGGGCCTGACTCCGGAATTCCAGCCGCAGTCCATTGTCTCGTCCCTCGAACGTGAGCACAAGCGGGCTGGTAGCAGCGAGGTTCGCGATGATGTCGCTTGAAAGCACGGCGACGAGAACGGAGGTCTGCGGATCGAGGGTTGCACCGGTGCTTCCAGCCATATGGACCGAGCAGACCCCTTCGCGCCTGTCATCAAAGACCTGCTGCGCGATGGAGCGGATCAGTTCATAACCATCTATCCGGCCATTTTCCGGGCTAGCCAGAAACAGGTCGTTGGTAATCGCCAGAGCACCGATACGACGCTTGTTGTCACCGATATAGTTGCCGCACGTGTTGTCGGTTTCTTCATCTTCTACTGATAAAAGACTCTGCACGGCCTGAAGGTTGTTCCGTACCCGGTGCTGCAGTTCACGAAGCAGTTCTTCCTTGAGATCCAGGCTTGCCTTGAGTTCGGCACGCACAGCGTTTGACTGGGCAAGTTCGGCAGCAAGTCTGGATGCCAGTGTTTGACGTTCTTCCAGCGCGGTATCAAGCACGATCAGGAGCCGTTGCGTGACAATGGCCAGCATGAGGCAGGCTACGAGCAGGCTCGCTCCGATGATCAGGACCGTGATGGGAGTCGCTCCGTGTCCATCAGCGCCGAGCAGGAGAGCAAGGCTCCACGCTCCCATGAACGCTACGGTCAATCCTACAGTCACGGCTACCAGCCTGCGCAGGCCAAACAGCGCAGACAGCACGACCGCGACTATCAGCCAGATATAGCCAGCTCCCAGAGGTCCTGTATATACGAGGACGACCATGCCGACAAGCAACGACGAGCCGACGAGCAGGGTCAGTTTGATGTTGGCCGGCACATGAGGTCCATAGGCCGCAACGAGCACTATGGCGTAGGCCATAGTGTCCACGATGACGATGCCCCAGAGTCCTTCTTTTGCCGCGACTATGACACCAGGGAAATATGCTATCGCCGCGGCAACGGCACTGAACCGCAGCAAGCTTGAGAGAACCACTTCGCGTTCGTTGGACAACCTTTGATTCATGCTGAAATGGTAGCCGAGCGTCAGTTCCCCGTCAATTCGTTTTGATTGTCAATATGGTCAGGCTTTTCCACGGTCCTTGCCCTGCCTCATCGAGGCGGGCTACTATCCCGGCCATGACGCATGCAGAAAAAGACAGGGGCCTCGGCGCCCTGGCCCTTGCCGGAACAGCCTTCTTCTGGAGCCTCGCGGGGCTCCTCATCAAGCTGGTGGACTGGAATCCCTTCGCCATAGCCAGCGGACGCAGCCTGGTAGCAGCCGTATTCCTGCTCATCTGGATACGAAAACCCAGGTTTACCTTCTCGGGCCCCCAGATAGGCGCAGCGCTGGCGAGCACGTCAACCATGTTGCTGTTCATTTACGCAAACAAGGCAACCACCTCGGCCAATGCCATCCTGCTGCAATACGGCGCGCCTATCTATACAGCCATCCTGGGAGCGATATTCCTGCGGGAAAAACCAAAGGCTGAACACTGGCTGGCGTTTGTGGCTGTCGCGGCCGGTATGGCTCTCTTCTTTATGGGAGACATCGGCGGTGGCGGCCTGTCGGGCAACATCGCGGCCGTCGCGTCTGGCCTCACCTTTGCAGCATACATCGTATTCATGCGCATGCAAAAAGACGGCTCTCCACTTGAATCCAACCTTCTGGCGCACATCCTGACTGCCATTATCGGCTTCATCACCGCTTTGTTTCTGCCCGCACCACGGATTACGGGAACTGCCCTCCTGGCGATTGGCGCGCTCGGCGTGTTCCAGATCGGCGTGGCGGCCATCCTGCTGTCGTGGGCCATCAAGCGGGTCAGCGCCATCCAGGGTTCGATAATCGCCGGGCTTGAACCGGTATTCAATCCTTTGTGGGTATTCCTGGTACTCGGGGAGAAGCCCGGCTCCAACGCACTGGCAGGCGGGGCCATCATCATCACAGCGGTCGTCGTCTCGTCCATCGTGACGGCGCGCCGTACCAGGAGATGATCCCTCCGGTCATACAAAAAGCAACCTGACTCCGCTGGCCGGTGTCTAACAAGCATGACGGTCCGGGCCGTCAAGCTTATCAGATGCCGGAGCGGATAATGTCCAGGCCAAACCGCGAGCGCAAGACCATAGTATCTCCCGTTTTCTCAGCCGCACAGGAAACAGGCAATGCCGTAACCCATGGCATGGGGGCCTGCCTGTCTGTTGCAGCCCTCATCGTGCTCGTCATCAATGCCGTACATCGAGGCACTGCATGGCATGTTGTTTCCTACACAATTTTCGGAACCAGCATGGTCGTGCTCTATCTTTCGTCAACCTTGTACCATGCGTTCCGTGCTCCACGGCTCAAGCGGGTCTTTGAAATTTTCGACCACGCCGCCATTTTCATCCTGATCAGCGGGAGCTATACGGCATTCGCCCTTACCCTGCTACGGGATGGCCCGGGATGGTGGCTTTTTAGCGCTGTATGGGCAATTGCGGCATTTGGCATCGTCATGGAATCTGTGTTCCTGAACCGCTGGCCTTTCATCACACTGGCAGCCTACCTCGCCATGGGATGGCTTATCGTCCTTGTCTGGGGTCCGCTGTCCCGGGTCGCAACCGGGACAACCCTTGCCTTCCTTCTGGCAGGGGGCCTGTCATATACCATAGGCACCATCTTCTATGCGCTGGGCAGGAGGTGGGGTTGGTTCCACACAGCCTGGCATCTGTTCGTGATGGGCGGCACGGCCTGTCATGTACTATCGGCGCTGTACGCCCTGCCCGGCACCTGATTTTTGTCCGGTTGCCTTCTCTATGAGGCTCGTCCGTGCATATATTGAATTGATGAAAACCTTATTGTTGTTGTCACTGTTGCCGCTGGTCGC
>JAIFMD010000144.1 GCA_020048755.1 Spirochaetota bacterium | reverse complement strand
CGAATCAGGCGGTATCCAGAGCGAATTATGGCTGAACACCTCGGGCGGCATCTATCGCGACAATGGTGGAGTGTTCGAGTTTAACCTGAATACAGGCCTCACGCCGAACGTACTATTGTCCCGTGCGGTCAAATTTGAAAACGGCGAGAGCGAGGACACGATCTTTGGCCTGTACAGCGGCGGCGGTTCCGTCATCGGCTTTGCTTCGGCGACCACACAGGCGGATTTCAGCACAGTCTGGTATACCCTTGACAATGCCGTAGTCGAATACCCCGACTATGCCGACTTGATCTCCGGAATAAGCACCGACATCATCAAGAGCATCGCGGTAAACAGCGACCATGACATCTACTACATGGCCACCGCCCTGGGCGCGGTGATCGGCAGCGAAGAGCTTAAAACCCTGACAGACTCCGTAGACTTCAAAAACGATCCTATGGGCAGCATCAACCCCTACATGCTTACCGCAGAAAACGGATCGGTATCGATAGACGTAGTTTCTACCGCAGGTGATCGCGTCTTTGCGGGAACCAAAGCGGGCTTGTACACCGACACCATCAATACCGTCAGCGCCGAAGGCAAGAAACTCGGCGCGCCAGCAACGGGACTGACAAAGGTTCCAGGCACGGAGGATCTCGTCTTCAGCTATCTGGAATCCTACAATCTCGACGATGTGGTGGTAACGGCCGCGGTCACCGATGACAACGACGTGCTGATCCTCAAGGATGGAGCGGTTTTCAAGACGCTGGATGCGGCCTCGGGTATTCCTATAGACGCCAAGGCTGTTTTCTATGAATACGAAGGCACGCTCCACCTGATCCTGACCGGCACGAACGGCTCGATAGACTACGATACGGAAATTGCATATACAGTACTTCCATCATGATTGTCTGAGTTCTTGAAAATGGCGAGGCCCCCGTGAGTAAGTCACGGGGGCCTCGTGTTTTAATACGACTCTGGATTGAGACGGGGCTCAGAACTGGATGCAGATTCCGGCGTTCAGCGATATGCCCTGGCCGGATATGCTGGTCAGCGTATAGTCGCCTGGATCAAACTGCGCCTGTGCCAGGTCGATCACCACGTTGAAGTTCAAGACAAACAAGCTGAAACCAAGGGTAGCCAAGGTCGAGAAGTTGGCGATGGTTTCTCTGGCGTTGGTGAGTATCTCAGTATTGACTGATCCAATCGTGGCGTTCAGGTCAGTGGTACCTGTGGTTACTGCGTACTGGTATATGCCCGAGAGCTTGGCATACGGGGTAAAGAACAGCAGACGCTTGGATGCATGCAGTTCAAGACCAAAATTGTGCACGGAAGTCTCGAAGCCCATGGTACCGGTAAGGTCGAGAGTCAACCCGCCTACGTCCACGCCGCCGTCGGCAAGCGCCGCGAGGGACATGCTGGCGACGCCGAAAGTAAAGCTACCGTAGTTGTACAGGGCGCCGAGGGAAAGCGCCGGCATCGGGCCGCTATCCTTGAGGATGACCTTGCGCACGGTCGCGCCGATATTCAGGGTTTCAAGGGTTATGCCAAGACCGGAGATGGAGTCTCCGGCGAAACTCAAGCCAAAATTGGTTAGCACGGCCGGAAGGTACATGCCCGAGAGGATGACATCGAACCCCTTGCCTACTCCGAAACCAGCCCCCAGCTTGAGCATCGGGTACGGGAATATACCGTACTCCAGTGTATTCAACAGCTCGAGTGTTTCGGCATCATCGACCACGGCTTCAATAACCACAGGCAACGAGATGGTACTCCACTCGTGCGCACCGGGTTCCATCATAGTGCCCAGTCCGCCGGACAGGGTCATGCCTACGCCCGGGAAAAAGAACATGAATTTGTTGATCGAGGCATCCGCTACAATATTGCCTGAAAGGGCCGCCATCTGGAGGTTTGGTGCTACATCACGGGTAATGCCGGTGATCAAGGCCTCGAAATCATGAGCGAAACCATTAAGGTCCTGGGCGCTGGAAGTAAAAACCAGCATACATAGCAACAAGACTACCACGATCATTCTTTTCATCTGGGCTACTCCTGCAAGAAAGTATATGCTGTGTTCCGTCACTTTGCCAGACAGCCTGCATAGAAGAACACTACAAGAGCGCCAGTATCTCCTGGGCGTGGCCCTCCGGGCTGACCTTGGGGAATACTTTCTTCACGGTGCCGTCGGGCGCGACGATAACGGTGGAGCGGACGACGCCCATGTACTTCTTGCCGTACATGGATTTTTCACCCCAGGCTCCCCAGGCTTCCAGAACGGTATGGTCGGGGTCGGCGAGGAGGGCGAACGGCAGGCCGTACTTGGCGCGGAACTTGCCGTGCGAACCGGGCTTGTCCGGGCTGATGCCGATGACGACGGCGCCCTTGGCCAGAAAGAGGTCGTTGGCGTCGCGGAAGCCGCAGGCTTCCTTGGTGCAGCCGGGGGTGTCATCCTTGGGGTAGAAATACACCACGACAGTCCTGCCGTGAAACGACGACAGGGTAACGGTCTTGCCGGTATCGTCCTCGAGACTGAAATCAGGTGCCGGGGATCCTTCTGTCAACATGGGGCCTCCTTGATAATTGTATAGATAGAATAATCATAGTCAGCCAGGGAGTCACGAAAAAACACGTAACTGCTACACGGAAGTATTGTTACCATGGTACCTTGTCTTATTTGTATAGTGTTGTCTTAATCGAAACCGCCCGGGAGCATGTATGTCCAGAACCGTGTCCATAGTTACCTTCTTCGTGCTGGCCGCCGCGCTGGCAAGCGCCCAGCAGCCAGGGGCGGGCGGACCACCGCCGGGAGGCCCGTCGGGACAACAGCCAGGGTTCGCGGGGGCAGGAATGCAAGCGCAGCAACAGGGCCAGGCTGGAACCCGTCCGGGCGGCCAGGGCAGTGCGCTGTTGTCGGTTGCAAAGCCGGAGACGAGGACGACGTCCATACATGTAGCCGGGAGGCTGGAGCCAGCCAGGCGTATCAGCCACACGGTTGGCATCGCGGGGTTCGTTGAAACGGTTCATGTGCATGTGGGAGACCGGGTGGCCGAGGGGCAGGCGCTGGTTACCGTAAGCCGGGATGCGCCCGGCGAGTCGTACCGGCCGCTGGTGGTGGTTTCGCGCATCGCCGGGAGGGTGTCGGAGATACAGCTGATGGGGGGAGCGGAGGTCAAATCAGGCGCCGCCGCGGTAACAGTCATAGACGATTCGGAATTCAGGCTGGTGGCGGCACTGAGCGACAAGGATGCGTTCAGGGTGGCCGGTATGGGCAAGTCTACTGTAACCGCCCGATCAGCCGACGGCATCAAGCTGGAGGGCAGCCTGCTCTCGGTCTCCGCCGAACCTGATTACGCCACGGGCCTGTTCGGCGCTACCCTGCGCTTTTCCGCCCAGACAGGTGCCAGAATCGGCATGGTACTGTTTATGGATCTGCCCGTAGAAAAGGTGAGTGGCCAGTTCGTACTGCAGACACTGCTTGCCAGGCGTTTCGGACGCAGTGTCATGTGGGTAGTGGGTCCTGATGACAAGCTCAAGCAGGTACCGGTAACACCAGGCAAGCCTTATGGCAACGATATCCTGATAACAGCCGGCCTGGAACCAGGCACCCGCTATCCCGCAATGCTGACTGGTTTCGAAAAGGAAGGACTGACCTTGCAGGAATACCGGGAAGCCCAGAAGAAGGGTTCCTGACATGCTCAAGCTGATCTTCAGCAAGACCACCGGCTTCATCATATTCACCATCCTGCTCTGCGGCCTGGGCATCGTCCTTGCGCTCAGGTTGCCGGTGATGATGTATCCGCAGACCCGCCGGCCCATGGTCACCATCCGCTTCAACCATCCTGGCATCTCGGCGATAGACTTCGAGCACGAATACGCGGACAGTATCGAGCCGCGGCTCTCCGGCCTCGACGGCGTCGACTCGATGGAGACGACCTACTCCAGTGATTCAAGCAGCATTATCCTCACCTTCGACTGGGAAATACAAAGCGACGATGCCAGGGCCTCTGTCGAATCGACCATGTTCTCTATCAACAGCGGGCTACCTTCAGAGATCCGCGACGGGTACAGCATCCGCTTCAGGGAAGGTGAAAACGCCGGTTTCATCGTCATGGGCGCTGCCTCTGCGGGCACCTCCCCGGAGAAGCTGATGGAACTTCTGTCGTCCAATGTGGAGCCACGCCTGAGGGCCATCCAGGATGTAGAGGAGTTTGGCCTGTTCGGCCTCGAGGAACTGCAGGTTACAGTGACGCTGGACCAGGCCTCGATGCTCTCATACGGCCTGACCGTCAACGACGTAAACACGGCCTTTCAGTCGGGGCTCTCGCCCCAGCCGCTCGGTACGCTCCGTGAATCCGGTGAGCGCTTCAGCGTGCGCATCAGCCGTGCCGACCGCGACCTCGCGGCCCTGCCCGGGCTGGAAATCAAGCGGATTGGCGATACCCTGATCACGCTGGAGGACATTTCCGACATCGTGATACGCTACACGGTGCCCAGGAGCGTCTTCATGATAGAGGACAAGCCCGCCATCCAGATCACCCTGACCCCGGTTGAAGGCGGAAACCTCAACCGCATGACCGAGGAACTCACCACCATCATGAATGGTGCCCGGGATTCAGGCCTCGTTCCCGCGGATACGGAGTTCAACCTGTACGTTGACCCCGCCAAATACATCAACCGGTCAATTGACCAGGTGGTCCAGGCGGCGCTGATAGGTGGCATTCTGGCCATCCTGATAGTATTCCTCATCCTTGGCGAACTGCGGAACACGCTGATCATCGCCATTTCCATTCCGGTGTCCATCATGTTGTCCTTCATCCTGATGTACCTCTTCGGAGTGTCGCTCAACCTGATATCGCTCGGCGGCTTCGCGCTGGCGGTGGGCATGATCGTCGATGCCACCATCGTGGTGATGGAGAACATCCACCGCTGGCGCCGCGATGACAAGCGGGTGCTCAATTCAGCAATGTGGAAGCACATCGTCATGGATGCCACGAGGCAGGTGCGCGGTCCGGTGATATCATCGACCCTGACTTCGGTGCTGGTGTTCCTGCCGCTGTCGTTCTCCGCGCCGCTGGCAAACGCCATACTGGGTGACCAGGCGAGGACCATCGTGTTTTCGCTGATGTGCTCTATGTTCGTTTCGCTGAGCCTGGTGCCGGTGATCGCGTACTTCCTGTTCAGGGGTAAGGGCAAACAGAATATCGACCACCTGACCGCCACGGGCTTCGCCAGGATTTCCGAGCCGGTAATGAACGCCACCGTCAGCGGCTACCGTCGCATCCTGCGGTTCATCATGTCCAGGCGGCTCATTGCCGGGTCGTTCCTGTTCGTCACCCTCGCTGCCATGGTTCTGGCTGTGGTCACGCTCTTCCCTAAAATTCCCAAGGAGATCATGTCCAAGCCGCAGTCAGACAGGGTCGTGCTCTTCTTCAGGCACAACGATTACCAGACTTCCGTGGACATCATCGAGCAACTGATGCCGGAACTCCGGGAACGCACGGCGACAGCCCTTGATGGAATCCAGTACCACAGCTTTGCCAACATCTCAGGCCGCATGAACCAGATACTCATCGACTTTGACGATCCAGCGCAGGTGGGCGAGGCACTCGGGCGGCTGGAGCGCGCCTTTGTCAGCGAGGGTCTCTGGTACTTCAACATCCAGTCCTGGGATCCGGCCGCCCTGCCCCTGCCCCAGGTGTACGCACTGCAACTGAGCGTGTACGGGCCGGACTCCACACAGAAGGTGGCCATCCTCGATGATATGCAGCGCGTCCTCAATGAATCAAAACTGTACGGCAGGGTCAATGTACGCCCGTCTCCATCCATGACCAACGAATTGGTGCTCAGTCCAAGGAACGAAGCGCTGCGCGGGTTCCAGGGCCTGACCAGCACCACGCTGAGCACGCTCGCCAAGCGCGCGCTGGGCGGCACATCCGCCATATCGGTCTCGGACGGAACCTATGAAGTGGACGTCGTGGCCAGGTACCCCGACACGGAACTTGACTCCCGGGACAAGCTGGGCAACTTCCTCATACCCTGGAAGAACTCGTACGTGCCGCTCAAGCACTTCTTCGATTTTGACCAGCGCTCCGGTGTCTCGCAGATATATTCAGAGAACAGCGAACTGGCCTTCAGACTGTATGCCAGCTCGTCGGCCGAGCTTACCGATGCGGCACGTATACAAAAGGAGCGGGAGGCTCTGGCCCTGTTCGCTGAGAAAATCGTGTTGCCTCCCGGGTACAGTTTTTCGCTTGACAACCCCAGGATCGAGATCGACGAGTCGATCAGATCACTGTTCGTAGCAATGGCAATCTCCGTTGCCCTCATCTACCTGCTGCTCTGCTTCCAGTTCAATTCGTTGTGGATACCGCTCGTCATCCTCGTTACCATCCCGCTTGGCTTCGTGGGCGTCGTCATATCGCTCTACATGTTCGGTTCGACACTGAACCTCAACTCGCTGCTCGGCACGATACTCCTGGGCGGTATCGTGGTAAACAACGCCATCATCATGATCGATTTCTACCTGAATGCCAGGAAGGACTATCCCGACCACCTCGAGGCCATAGAAGCCACCGCGGGGCTCCGGTTCCAGCCCATACTGATAACCACACTGACCACCATCATCGGCATGCTGCCCATAGCCGTCAACCTGGGCTCGGGCTCGTCGATACTACAGCCCCTCGGCATCGCAGTTTCTGGCGGCCTCATCGTCTCCACCTTCCTGACCCTGTTCGCTGTGCCGGCCATCCTCAGCTTCTGGAGATACAATCCATGAGAAGGTACGTATCACTTTTCTTGCTCTCAGCACTGTTCCTGTCGCCACTCGCAGCAGAACCCGTGGAACTTTCGGTGGAAGCCGCAGTCGAACTGTCATCGAAGGCCAGCCTGGATCTGTACGGTCAGAAGCTCGCTGTGAGTTCCACCCAGCGTGACCTGGACAACAGCTGGAACCTGTTTCTGCCCGGCATCAGCACGGGGCTTTCAGGAAAGATAGGTGACGAGTTATTCACGGCAAACAGCCCGACAACGAGCCTGCTCGGGTCCACCCTGAGCCTTGGAACCAAGCTGACCCTCACGACGGGCGTGCTGTACGATCTCGAGAACCGCCGCACCGCCTACCGGTCAGCACTGCTCGGCGAGCAGGATCTAGCGGCGCGTCTGTCCCGGGATGTGCAGAAGGCCTATTTCCAGCTGGTGTCGCTCCAGCTTGACCTGGACAACAAAGTCCGGGTCATAGCTCTGGCCGAGGAACGGCGCCGTCTGGCGGAGCTCCGTTTTGCACGCGGGCTTGGGTCAGAACTGGATGCGCTCCGGGCACAGATGACAGAACTCAATGCCCGCTCGGCGCACAAGAAGGCAGTCGCCGACTACGACAAGCGCCAGGCGACTTTCAGGCGGCAGCTTGGACTCGCCGCGGGTGACCAGTTGAAACTGACGACAGCACTTGCGGTGCCGGCGGGACCGCCCGCTGACTCCGTAGCCACCTTGATCGATACCCGTATAGACCTTGCCAAGGCAAGTCTGGCGCGGGAACTTGCAGCCACCGCCACGGCCCGGTACATCAACCTAAACCGGTTGCCACTGGTGACGCTCGATGCGGGTTATTCGTTCAGCCTTGCGGACTTCAAGACCGCACGGGACAGCTTTTCCATCAGCGCCGGCTTCTCCTTCAACGCGGATGCCTGGATACCCGGCTCGCGCAAGGATGTTGAACTTCAGGTGCTGCGTGAAACCGAGGACAGGCTGGCACTGGCTTACGAGCAGGCGCGCCGGAGCGCGCTGGACGAAGTAGAGGCTCTCTGGCTCGATATCGATGCAGCACGGAACAGCCTGGAACTCGCCAGCGGGCAGGTAAGCCTCGCTGAGCGCATCGCAACCCGCACCCGGGAAGCCTGGGAACGCGGTTCGGCCACCGCCCTGGAACTCGAGGACGCACAGTACTCCGTCGATGCTGCCCGGCAGGCCCTCATCGCCAGCCAGTACCAGTACCTGTCGCTGGTCATAGACCTGGGGTACGCTCTCAATACTGACTGGCGCACATTGTATCGGTAACTACCGTGTAACACATTTTAAGCACAGAGCCACAGAGGAGATCAGGATCTCGAAAGTCAGAATGGATGTTGACACGTATTAATACACGTACTACACTTTCTTAATGAAAAGTTGGACCTCACGCGAAGTATTGAGACGTCTTGCTGCAGACGGTTGGGTAGTCAAGCATCAGGTCGGATCACACGTCCAACTCGTTCATCCTGTAAAAGCTGGCAAAGTCACCGTCCCGCACCCAAACAAGGATCTTGCCCCCGGAACGGTACGAAGCATTGCACGGCAAGCCGGAATAGATCTGGAGGCACCGCCATGAAAACCTATATATTCCCCGCATTCTTCCGCCGTACTGATTCTGGAACATATTCAGCTGATTTTCCGGATTTACTAGGGTGCATATCCGCTGGCAATACACTTGAAGAGATCTTCGCAGAAACCAGAGAAAGCCTCTCGCTACATCTCTACGGCATGCTTGAGGATGGCGATACCATCCCTGAGGCTTGCGATCCCCAGGATCTTGGTCAAGAACCAGGAGCATTCATCGCACTGGTAGAAGGACACCCGGATATGATTCGGGATGAGCTCAGGAGCCGCTCGGTCAAAAAAACTCTTACTATCCCTTCCTGGATCAATGAGGAAGGAGAGAGACGGCGCATCAATTTCTCTCAAGTACTACAGGAAGCTTTGCGCGAGCGGCTGGGCCTATAGAAAAGCAGACTCAGGCTTCCTCGTCTTCTAGCACCTGTGCCGGCTCGGGTTCGTCAGCAGGCTGCCCATCTCGGGGTTGTGCATCAGGTCGCGCGGCTTGGAGCCCTGGGACTTGCCGACGATACCCTTCTCTTCCATTAATTCGACGAGGCGGGCTGCACGGTTGTAGCCTATCTTGAGTTTGCGTTGCAAAAAGCTTGCGCTGGCCTTGCCCTGCTCCAGCACGATGCTCAGGGCCTTCTCGTAGAGCGGGTCGTCGTCTTCGGTATCGAACAGCGACGGGCCTTCTTCGTCCTCGTCGTCGTCGACAAAGATCTCCTCGTCTATGTAATTCGGCGCGCCCAAAGTCTTTACATGGGCCACGACACGCTCCACTTCATCCTCGGAAACGAAAGCGCCCTGCATGCGCACAGGGAAGGCGTCGGTGGCGCTGGAGAACAGCATGTCTCCACGGCCCAGCAGCTTTTCGGCACCTACCATGTCTATGATGATGCGCGAGTCAAACTTGCCTGCCACCATGAACGCGATGCGGCTTGGAATGTTGGCCTTGATGAGGCCGGTGATCACATCGATGCTCGGCCGCTGCGTGGCCAGTACGAGGTGTATGCCCACCGCGCGGGACATGGCAGCCAGGCGGGCCAGTGTCGATTCCAGCTCCTTGCCGGTGGTGGCCATCAAGTCAGCAAACTCGTCGATTATGACGACGATGTACGGCAGCTTGTCGGTGGCCATGTTCTTCTCGATGATCTTGCGGTTGAACGACTTGATGTCGCGCACGCCCATGGAGTCCAGGAGGCTGTAGCGTCGTTCCATCTCGCAGATGCAGTACTGCAGGGCCTGGAACGCCCGCTTGGGTTCGGTTATCACCGGTGTAAGCAGATGGGGTATGCCGTTGTACAATTTCAGTTCGACGATCTTGGGGTCTATGAGTATAAGCTTGACGTCGTTGAACGAGCGGCGGTACAGGATGGACAGGATGATGGAATTGACGCAGACCGACTTTCCGGAACCGGTAGCTCCGGCGATGAGGAGGTGCGGAGTCGTGGTCAGCTCAACCACCTGCACGTCGCCGGTGATGTCTTTGCCCAGCACGACCGGCACTTCCATCTTCGCGTTCTTGAACACTTCACTTTCTACGATTTCCTTGAACGACACTATGGAGCGGCGTTCGTTGGGCACCTCGATGCCAACAGCGTGCTTGCCCGGTATGGGCGCTACGATGCGGACGCTGGAAGCTGCAAGACGCAACGCAATGTTGTCGCTGAGGCCGGCTATCTTGGAGAGGCGCACGCCTGGCGCTGGCAGTATCTCGAACATGGTTATCACCGGCCCCTTGCGGATGCCGGTGACCTCGGCCGCAATGCCGAACTCCTTGAGCGTCTCGCGGAGGACCTCGGCGGCGTGGCGCGTCTTGTCGTCTATGATCCAGTACTGACCGTCCGGGTAAGCTGTCAGTATGCCCTCGGTGGGCAGACCGTATTCCAGAGTGGGCCTGTGCCTGGGTAGCGGCACAGGCTTGGCGGGTGGCACCGAGACCTCGATGGGACCTGTCGCCTTGACGAGCGTGGCCGCGGGTGTTACGGCCGCCGCATCAAAACTTTTAGAACGCGCAGCCAGGTCGTCTGCTTCTCGAATGGCGTCGGTGTGTTCGCCGTCATGAAAAACTTCTACCTTGGGGAGCAGAGCCGAACGAGGGGTGGATCTGGCCGGCTCCTTGTCTGAACCCTTGTTTGAAGCCTTGGCGAGGGCGGCATCCAGTGGCGTGATGACCGCGGGTTCGGAGTCCGCCCAGTAGTCGGCATCCAGGGCGGGATCACTTCCGGAAAGGTCCTCGGCTGTGGGAGTCCGTCCGAACATCAGCCGTATGGGCTCCTCGACCTCCTCGATTCCTTCATCCTCGCCTTCGAGTTCCACAAGTTCCTCGAAATCCTCGAGCAGTTCCGCATCTTCAGAAACTTCGGGAATTTCTGTTGCAGGCGCAGGTTCAATGGCCGGGCCTCCCGGTGCGGCTGGGTCTGGATTGCCTATGGAGGTGAGGAAGGGGGCAGGAGGCAGGTCAGGGTAACTGAGGTCGAGGAGAAGACCATCATCGTTGTTGTCGACGGCCTCCGGCTGGACGCGCAGGGATGGTTTTGGTATGAACATGCCGGAAGCGGCAGCCCTGGGAGCCAGATTGTCAGCGCGTGGTTGTGTTGCGGCTGATGCTCCGGCCACGGTGGGACCGGTCCTGAAGCGGCGGGCGACCAGCAGCAGGATCAGGCTGGTCGCAAAAGTGAAGCCGAAACCGGCCGCTGCCAGGCCTGCCGCTCCGAAGGTAACCAGCGCGGGATACACTGAAAACCAGCGGGCGGGGTCATCCAGAAAGCGGGCGGTGGCAGCAAGGGAGGCAAACGGCACGAGGCTGCCAAGCAGCGCGAAGAGTGCATCGTACCTGAAACCCGGCATGGCAACGATGAGCGCGCCGACCAGGGGATACGCTGGCAGCACAAAGGCAGCCCACGACAGGCCATCCAGCAGGAAGCCACCAAAACCGGCGCCGGATCCAATCCAGGCTACCAGCAGCTGTGAAAACAGCGCCACGCCGGCTATGACCAGCGCGGCGCTCGAGACGATTACGAGCGAGGTTGCCTTACGATCTGTGTCCAATGCTTTCGCTCCAATCCTTGTTATATCTATCGGCGTTTCGTCAAAGCAGGAATAGGCCGAGTAGGCCTGCGGGTATCAGGTATGCCGCAAACCAGGCCAGCTTGCCCTTGCGCACGATGGGCATGAGGACCAGGAGTGACACTACGCCGGCAAGGAACGCGACCAGCGATCCGACGACCAGCGGAAGCGGCGCGACAGTTCCGGCAAGCTCGGCCATATCGTCGAGCTTGAGCACCAGGGCACCGAGTATAGCGGGTACGGCGAGCAGGAACGAGAATTCGCCGGCGGTTTCACGCTGGAGGCCAGATGCCAGCCCGGCGCTTATCGTTATGCCGGAACGGCTTATGCCGGGGAACACGCCGATGCCCTGGGCCAGCCCTATGATGACACCATGCCGGACCG
>JAIFMD010000101.1 GCA_020048755.1 Spirochaetota bacterium | reverse complement strand
CCTCGTCGTTTCCATAGTCGGTGGTGGTGGAAAGACGAGCCTGCTGTTCGCGCTGGCTTCCGATGCGCGCCGTAACGGAGCCACGGTTCTGATCACCACGACGACCCGCATATACGACCCCAGGGACGAAGGCCGGTCTTTTGACGCATTCCTGGCCAACGAGGCCTGGGTCATCCAGCCACATCACGTTCAAACCACGGGAATACACCTGCCAAGCCCTGCCGAAGCTGGTTTTCCGGCCGTTGCCAATGGCACAGACGGTTTTATCTGCGTGGTTGGTGCCGGCATCGAAGCGGCGGCTGGCCTCCAACCCGGCTCCGTCACGGATGCCAATCCTGTAAAGCTCGTGGCTGTCGATCCTGCCCTCATCGATGCCGCTGCGGGCTGGGACCTCATACTCGTCGAGGCCGACGGAGCCAGGCACCTGCCCCTGAAGGCTCCCGCGGAACACGAACCTGTAGTGCCAGCCTCGTCGCGTGTCGTCATTGCCGTCATCGGTCTTGATTGCCTTGGGGAGCCACTCGATGCTTCCATAGCCTTCAGGCATGAACTCGTCGCCCGCGCCACAGGACTCGAACCTGGTGGCATAATCGAAACGCGACACCTGGTGGCACTTGCGTCGGCAGAAGCCGGCTGCTTCAAAGGAACACCTGCCGGGGCGTTCAGGGTGCTCCTGCTCAACAAGCTCGATACTGCTGACGAGGCCGAAGCGAGGGCCATTGCCGCTGCTGTACTGAAAAGCAGCGCGGCAGACCTGGTCGCGCTGGGAACCCTGAATGTGGATAGTTCTGACCAGAGGATTGCGGTTTTACTGAAACGCGACTGAGGTTATTTCAGCATGATGCGGTCGCCGGAGCTTGCGGCCTTGAATATTCACTGTACGAGAGGAATAATCATGGAAATTTTCAGGAAAGCGACCGAACTGGCTGAGCAGAATGCTTCATTTGCCATAGCTACGATTATTGAATCCAGTGGCTCCACACCGCGCGGCAAGGCCAAGATGCTCGTCATGAAGGATGGTTCGACCCTCGGTACCATAGGCGGCGGAGTCGTCGAAGCCAGGGTTGTGCAGGAAGCGTGCAAGGCCATAGCTTTTGACCGGTCGGTGGTGCTTGACTACTCACTGGACAGCACGACCGGCTCCGGCGGCAGTACAGAGAGCCTGCCCATGGTTTGCGGTGGTGCCATGAAGGTGTTTGTCGAGGTGTTCGGCGGCAAGCCACGCATCCTCATCGTCGGCGGTGGCCATGTGGGGCTGCACATAGCCCGGGCAGCTGCGGCCGTGGGCTACCGAGTCGCCATCGTCGATCACCGGCCCGGCTATGCCACCACCGAGCACCTGCCGATGGCGCAGGAACTGTATGTTGACGACGACATTGGCAAGGCACTCGCCGCCGCTCCGGTCGATGCTACCACCCTCGTGGTCATCGCAACTTCAGCTCATGCCAGCGACGAGCAGGCAGTGCGCTACTACATCGGCAAGAACTGCCGCTACCTCGGCGTGCTCGGTTCGCGCCGCAAGGTACGCATCCTGGTAGAACGCCTCCGTGCGGATGGCATTCCGGAGGAGCAGCTGGCGCGGCTCAGGGCTCCCATAGGCCTGGATCTCGGTGCCGAGACGCCCGAGGAGATTGCGGTTTCCGTGGTTGCCGAGATCATGGCCGCACTTGCGGGCAGGGATGCCGCACCGCTCTCAGGCCGTGACGGAGACCTCATCGTGGTGCGCGGCGCGGGCGACCTGGCTACCGGCACCATCCTGCGTCTCAGGGCAGCCGGTTTCCGCGTGGTCGCGCTTGAAATCGAGCGGCCCACGGCCATCCGCCGCAGCGTTTCCCTGTCCGAGGCCGTGTACGACGGCGAGGCGAAGGTAGAAGGCGTAACCGCCAGGCGTGTCGCCGACCTTGCCGGTGTTCGGGTTGCACTCGCAGAAGGCGTCGTGCCCATCCTGGTCGACCCGGATTGTACCTTCGTTGCCGCGCTGGCTCCCTACGCCCTCATTGACGCTACCATCTGCAAGCGCAACACCGGTGTACGTCGCGGCATGGCGCCTTCCGTCATCGGCCTCGGGCCAGGCTTCGAGGCCGGCGGCGATGTGGATGCGGTGATAGAGACCCAGCGCGGCCATGACCTGGGGCGCGTAATCCTCTCTGGCATTGCGGCTCCGGATTCCGGCACCCCCGGCGAAATTGGCGGAAAGAGCGGCGAGCGCGTCATGAAGGCGCCGGTCGCAGGTATCGTGGAGCAGGTTGCCGTGATCGGAGACGTGGTCAAGGCCGGAGACCCGATCATAGCGATACGGGGCTCTGGTGGGCTTGTAAATGTAACCTCGAGCATAGACGGCATCGTCCGCGGCGTCATCAGGCCAGGCCTTGAAGTACCGGCAGGCATGAAGATAGCCGACGTAGATCCGCGGGTCAGGCCGGAAAGTTGCCTGACGGTATCGGACAAGGCACGGGCAATAGCCGGTGCGGTACTCGAGGCCATCCTGGTGCTCAAGGGCAGGGTCAAGCGTGGTAGCTGAGTAGCTGATCTGGCCGGATTGCAGCCGCCCTTGCTTGCAACCCGGCAGCCCGGCATGGCATTCTTGCGCCATGCTCAAGCAAGAACGAAATGGCCTCATGGCTATGGTCGCCTCGGCGCTCCTGTTCGCGGTGACTACGACCCTCGTCAGGATAGCCTCGAATTCACTCTCCGGCCTGTTCGTGTCTACGATACGCTTTGCCGTGGGCGGAGCCGCCGCGATTGCCTGGCTCAGGTTGTCAGGACGCGGCTTCAGGGTCGTCAACAAGAAGGACTGGCTGCTCCGCGGCCTCTACGGCTCCGTCTCCATGACCTGCACCTACATGGCAATAGCCTGGACCAGCGGCGGCAGGTCCACCATGCTGTCCAACACCTATCCGATTTTCGTGGCGCTGTTTGGCAGCCTCTTCTTCGGTTCAAAGCTGCTGCCTACAGCGATTCCCGCGCTCGCGCTCTGCACGGTAGGCTCTGTGGTCATACTCAACGACGGAGCCGGTTATTCCCTGCTCGGCGACGGGCTGGCGCTGGTAGCGGCCATGCTCGCGGGCATGGCCGTAAACCACTTGAAGCGCGCCAGGACCACCGAGGATCCCGTTTCTCTGTACCTTTCTGCCTGCTTGTTTGGCCTGCCGGTCGCCGCCGCCCTGGCGGTAGGCTCAGGCGGCCTCCCGGCCCGGCTGACGCTGGTGCCAATACTCCTGTCGGTACTGCTCGGTCTTGTTGTGTTTGCAGCGCAGATACTGATGACCTGGGCCTACAAATATGTCAGCGCTGCCCGTGGATCCAGGATTTTCTACCTGGAGACCGTGTTTGCGGTCGGATTCGGTGCTCTTATTGGTGAACGTCTGAAACCAGCGTTCTTCCTCGGCGCGGCCATCATCATGGGTGCGTTATGGCTTGACGGTGCCGCCCAGGACAGGAAGGCCGCCAAGGCCGCAGCTCAGTAGCCCAGACTTTCCATGTACGATATCGCGCGGTGCTTTATCAGTGTGTCTATTGATTTGCCCGGCGGCAACGCGCCCGCCGGTATGAATCCACCCGCCATGTGGGTGTGACCGCCACCAAAGCCCAGCCCGTCCACTACAGCCCGGGCCAGATCATCGGCCCTGATGGCTTCAATGATGCTCCGTACCGACACTTTTACCCCGTCCTCGCGCAATGAGTACGCTATCGAGACATCCACCTCGTCCAACGACAGCACGATGTCGTTGGCGGATCCCACCAGCGAGTCGTCCGCGTCCGTGAGCCGCAGGAAGCCCAGCTTTCCATAGATTTCCGCTGTCCTGAAGGCTTCAGCATAGAGGGCCAGATCGTTGCGGGTAATCTGGCTGCAACGGAGCCGCCGTATCAGGTCGGCGTCAGAATACTCGTGCAGGCGGTAGAACATCCGCGCGTCCAGGTCAGAGACACTGCGCGTCAGGTTATCCGTGTCCACGAAAATACCGTACATCAGGGCCGTAGCCACGAGCCGCGGCGGTACTTCGCCGGCTTCAAAGAAGTAGTCGGCAATGATTGAAGAGCACGAACCCACCTCCGGCTGGATATCGGAGTAACGGTACGAAGCGTCGGTGCGGAGTTCATGGTGGTCTATCGCAGCCACCTCGACACAGTGGAGGTCTACGATATTGGCATTGCCCTTCTGGCCATCTACGATGACCAGCCAGTCTTCTGTATCAATTGACGAGACTGCGGATGCGAGCGACAGTTCTATGCCCAGCAGTTCCACCATGCGCTGGGCGTCAATCTTCTCATATTCACGTTCGTATACAACCCTGGACTCCACGCCGAACCGTGACAGCAGGTAGCGCAAGCCAAAGGCAGACGCTATCGCATCGGGATCAGGAACATCGTGCGGCTGTACAAATACCGCTCCCGGAGCCTTCTTCATCATAGAGGCCAGCGTTTCTATCCTGGTTGCCATTCCATCCCCCGAAGGGCCGCCCGTGCGCCTTCCCCACTCATGCTATCCGTGATACCCGCAACACGCAAGGCAGATACGTAACTAGAACAGGAAAATCAAGCATAGAGACACAGAGAAGACGAATGAAGGAATGAAGTCAAGACTAAGAAATTTGCAAAGAGCCACAGAGAAGATGAGGTAGGAAAAGAAGATTTAAATATATAGGAAAGAATGAACGATAGAGCGGCTCCCTCCCTCCCTCCCTCCCTCCTTCCTTCATTCATTCATTATCTTCCCTCATCTTCTCCGTGTCTCTGTGCAGAAATTCTTGGTATGCCAAGGCCTTGCGGCTCGCTCCGGGCAGTGGCTATAATCGGCAACGCAGTCATACAGACGAACATCGAGAGTTAAATGGAGGAACGGTATGAATCCCGCTTTGGAGACACTGAAGGAACGCGGCTTCGTGCAGCAATGCACTGATTTCGAGGGGCTTTCTGCCCTGATGGACTCCGGCCCGGTAACCTTCTACGTCGGCTGCGATCCCACCGGCCCCTCCCTGCACATCGGCCACATGGTGCCGTTCTTCGCGCTCAGGCACCTGCGTGATGCTGGCAATGTGGGCATAGCGCTCCTGGGAGGTGGCACCGCGCGCATCGGCGACCCGTCGGGCAAGAGCGAGATGCGCAAGATGATCTCCTACGAGGCTATCGACGCCAACGCAGAGCTGTTCCGCAAGCAGCTTGACCGTTTCGTCGGATTTGACGGCAAAACCAGTTTTGCGGCGAACAACAAGGACTGGCTGGCCGACCTCAACTATATCGAGTTCCTCCGCGACATCGGCCGGCACTTCTCGGTCAACCGCATGCTCACTTTTGACGCGTACAAGAGCAGGCTGGAGACCGGCCTGTCATTCATCGAGTTCAACTACCAGCTCCTGCAGAGCTTCGACTTCCTGCAGTTGTACAAGCGCCACGGCTGCCGTCTTCAGATAGGCGGTGACGACCAGTGGGGCAACATCGTCGCGGGCATGGAACTGATACGTCGCGTCGAAGGTGCCGAGGCGTTCGGCCTCACATTCCCGCTTGTCATGACCAGTGACGGCAAGAAGATGGGTAAAACCGAGAAGGGTGCCCTGTTCCTCGACCCGACCATGACCAGCCCGTACGAGTTCTTCCAGTACTGGCGCAACGTCGCTGACGCGGATGTGCTCAAGTTCCTTCTTATGTTCACGTTCCTGCCGGCTGACGAGTGCCGCGCTCTGGCGGCTCCCGGTTGCGACATCAATGCCGCCAAGCAACGACTCGCCTGGGAAGTAACGGCGGTCATACATGGCAAGGATGAAGCCGACAAGGCGCTTGCCGGGGCTCAGGCGGCGTTCGGTGGCGGTGGCGGTGGCGACAAGACAGCCATGCCGACCGCAAAACTGTCCCGGGCCCGCTTCGACTCAGGCTACCCGGTGCTGGACCTGTTCGTGGACGCCGGGCTTGCTCCCACGAAGAGCGAGGCGAGGCGGCTGGTGCAGCAAGGCGGCGCTGTGGTGGGCGAGGCCGTGTGGAGCGACGAAAAGGCGTCGGTGGGATCCGACAGGCTCGATTCTGAAGGTGAACTGGTGCTGCGCGCTGGCAAGAAACGTTTTGCCCGTATAGTCACCAGATAATCGGGGAACCCGATGACGAGGAGCGAGCTTGCCGCTGAAACCTGCAGTATCGTGCGGTTGCTGCGAGAGCACGCTTACCTCCGCTACCAGCCGTCGGGCAGCAAGGAGTACAATGAAAAGCTCAAGGCGGCGGACGGCCAGTTTTCGGGACTAGTTCATCAGGCCACAGGGTTGGCTGTGCCCAATCCATATCCGCACCTTGGAGCAAAGCCGCGGACGCCATCGCGTCGCTTGCGCGCTGAACTCAGCCGTGTGCAGAACCAGTGCCTGTCAGACTGCTCCGTGCGCAGTCCGGGAGATGATCTCGTCCTGGTGGCGCTCGTCAAGGTCTACGAAATAGTCGGAATAACCGGCCACGCGAACGAGCAGGTTCTTGTATTCGCCAGGCTGCTTCCTGGCTGCGCGCAGTGTAGCCTCGTCTACGACGTTGAACTGTACGTGATGGCCACCCTGCTTGAAATACCCCCGCACCAGTGCCGACAGCTTCTTTGGTCCTGCGTCGCCCGCCAGCGCGCTCGGCGAGAAGCGCTGGTTGAGCAGGGTGCCGCCCGTCCTGGCCTGATCCAGTTTGCCCAGGCTGTTCATCACGGCGGTGGGGCCGGCCTTGTCCGCGCCATGTGACGGGCTCGTGCCGTCCGACAACGGCTCCGTGGCTCTTCGGCCGTCAGGAGAAGCCCCTGTCTTGCCGCCGAAATACACGTGGCAGGTGGTGGACAGGAAGTTTGCGCGGTAAGGTGCTCCGCGCCTGGCGAGACGCGGTGTATCGCCACCCTCGACTGCATTCATGAAGGCTTCGAAGACACGCCTGGCCAGTTCATCAGCCACGTCGTCGTCGTTGCCGAACAGCGGAGTCTTGTGTTTCGCCAGCGCGCGCAGCACGTCATGGCCCTCCCAGTTGGCGGACAATGCCGACCGGAGCTCGCCAATAGTCGCTTTTCTGGATCCAAAAACGTGGGTTGCGATAACCGAGAGCGAATCTGTGACCGTTCCGAGTCCGGTGCACTGGATGTAGTCGGTGTTGTAGCGTGCGCCTCCGCGGTAGTAGTCCAGGCCGCGACCGACGCAATCGGCTATGTACAGCGACAGGAAGGGCGCCGGGGTCGTCGTACCGTAGATGTCGTCGAGGTAGCCATCGATGCGGACTTTCCAGTCCACCGCGTACGCCAGCTGCTTTTCCCATGCCGCAAACAGCTCCTCCAGCGACGCAAAGTCTTCCGGCTTGCCGGTACGGAGCCCTATCAGTTTGCCCGTCATCGCGTCGACGCCATCGTTGAGCGCCAGTTCCAGCAGCTTGGGACCATTGAGGTAGCCATGCAGTATGTAGGCTTCCTTGCCAAAGCAGCCAGTCTCTACGCAGCCGCTCGTGCCACCTTCCCGGGCGTCGTGCAGGCTCTTGCCGGCCGCCACCTGGGCCAGCGTAACCTCGTCGGCATTGAACAGGGACGGGTAGCCCATGCCTTCACGGATGACCTTGCTGGCTGCATCCAGAATCCGGTCAGGTGTGCAGGATGATACCTGCAGGTTGGCCTGTGGCTGCAGCAGCCTGAGTTCCTCGAGCACTTCCAGCGTTATCAGCGTTACTTCGCTTGAGCCATCGCGACCATCTGCCGTAAGTCCGCCCAGATTGATGTTGGTAAAGTCGTTGTAGGTACCTGATTCCGCCGCCGTGACACCAACCTTGGGGGGCGCGGGTGTGTTGTTTACTTTGATCCAGAACGAAGAGATGAGCTCCCTGGCGCGTTCCCTGGTGAGGCGCCCTTCAGCTAGATCCCGTTCGTAAAACGGGGCGAGGTGCTGGTCCAGATGGCCGGGACTCATGGCGTCCCAGCCGTTGAGCTCGGTCACCGTCCCCAGGTGTACAAACCAGTACGCCTGCAGTGCCTCGTGAAAGGTTCGCGGCGCTTCGGCCGGCACACGTCGGCAGGCTTCTGCTATTTCAAGGAGTTCTATCGCGCGCTCATGGTTTTTCTCGGATTTTGCCATGGCCGCCGCTTTTTCAGCATGGCGCTCCGCGAGGGTTGTCGCGGCATCGCAGGCTATGGACATCGCGTCAAGTTCTGCCAGTTTTTCGTCCCGGCGCGGATCGTCGGAACCGATACGGGCCTTTGATGCGGCTACGTCAGCCTTTATGGACCGCAGTCCCTTGTGGTACAGGAGGCCGTCCAGGGCGGTATGTCCTGCAGCTCGCTGTTCCATGAACTCGGTAAAGACGCCGGCCTCGTAGAGCGCAAGCCATTCTGCGGGCAGGGAGGAGAACGCCCGGTCACGCACACATTTGCCACGCCAGTACGGTATCACGGTCGTCCGGTAGGCTTCTATGGTCGCATCATCCACATCGTAGCTGGTCATGGGTCTGGATCGCAGCGTCTGGAGGTCTTCGACGCTGTGGCAGGTCAGTTCCGGAAAGGTCGAAGTAATTTTGGGACCGCTTCCCCGCTCGCCTACAATGAGGTCTTCGCTGCCGATATAGACTGACTTGCGTTCGCAGATCGCCTTGAAGGCGAGTGCGCGCTGCATGGAGGCAGGCAGATCCGGAGCCATTGTTTTGTAGGCTTCGGTTACTATGAGCGCGCGTTCAGCGTCTACCCGGGGCTTCGTGTTCATGCTCTGCGAGCGAAGCCTGGCAATGCGTTCTGTCATATGTTGCCTCCTGAAACGTCAATAAACATCGGAATGTATTTAAAATAATTTTCATAATCCTGAGCCTCCTTGTGCCGCTTCCCTGGCAAAGTAATAGTCCATGATGAAGGGTTTCTGGACCTCGAATGACCAGTGCACGTCCCTGGCATAACTCGCAGCATTCTCATAGTCTGCGTTGCGCATGTAGCGGGCCAGTTCGGCATGTTCCTCTATGCTCGCGAGTTCCCACTGGCTCAGATAACCCTCCAGCCTTGGAAAGTCGTACAGGCGCTCCTTGAGGATTTTGACCATGCGCCTGAGTTCGGTGTTGGCACTCATGGACAGGTACACGTCATGGAACGCGAGGTTGGCTTCGTAATAATCTTCAAAGTCATTGCGGGACAGTGACTGGCGCATGCGATCGTTGAGGGCAAGCATGCGCCCGGCGTCTCCCATGGAGAATATTGCTGCCGCTTCCTTGATGGCAGCGGCTTCGAGCGAACCGAGGATCTGGTACGAGTTGCGTATCGTGTTTATGTCAAGAACATTGACAACCACTCCACGCCTGGCATGGATTGTAACGAATCCTTCTGCCTCCAGCCGCAGCAGGGCATCCCGGAGCGGTGTGCGTGAAAGACCAAGATCCTTGCCCAGGGCATTCAGGTCTAGGAATACACCCGGTTTCAGAGCGCCGTCATTGAGTTTCTGCTTCAGACAGGCGTATACCTGTTCGCGGAGTGGAGGCAACCGTGTATCTTCTCCGGAGTCATCACGGTTTCTGGTCGCAGTGTCAGTCATGTTCCTGATGTTGCCCATACACTGATGTTAGACTGATATATCAGTAATTGTCAATTATAATGATACTGATGGAGGCTTTGCATGCGTGTACTCATCATTGGTGGCACTGGCAACATTTCTTCGGATTTCGCCGCGACCGCCATTGCGCGTGGCATGGAAGTATATATATTGACGCGTGGCAACAGCGTGCCGTCTGCCGGAGCTGCGGCACTCATAGCCGATGCCGGTGATCCCGCATCGGTAGCTCAGGCTACCAGGGGCATGAATTTTGACGCCGTCGTTGATTTCCTCTGTTATCAGCCGGAACGTGCTGCGGAAGCCATTGATTCCTTTCTGGGACGAACAGGACAGTATGTCTTCATCTCGAGCGCTTCCGTGTACGAGAAACCTCCCCGAAGCCACGTCATCGACGAGAAGACACCGCTCTGCAACCCATTCTGGCCCTATGCCAGAGACAAGATTGCCTGCGAACGTCTCTTTATGGGCGCTTTCCATGATCGGGGTTTTCCGGTAACCATAGTGCGGCCTTCGCATACCTATGGTCATTCCTGGATTCCCACCGCCTTCGTATCATCGGACTTTACCGTAGCGGCGAGGATGCTCGAGGGCAGGGAGATCATTGTACCGGGCGATGGACAGTCACTCTGGACCCTGACGCACGCTCGTGATTTTGCCGTCGGCCTTGCCGGTCTGCTCGGCAGACCCGAGGCTTTGGGCGAGGCGTTCACGATCACCGGCGATGACGTGCATACCTGGGATGCGATCCACCGGATAGTCGCCGATGCGCTGGGTGTCGAAGCCCGGATAGTCCATATTCCATCGGAATTCATCGCAGCGGTAGACGCCGCGATGGGCGAGCGGCTCCTGGGCGACAAGGCTTACAGTTCATTGTTCGATTGTTCCAAGCTCAGGCGGCTGGTTCCGGATTTCAGGACGACCATACCGCTGGCGCGCGGTGTGGAGGAGTCGGTAGCCTGGCGTTTTGCCGAACCTGCGCGCATGGCCGTGAACGGTGATATGGACGAACGGATAAAGCGCATCCTGTCGGCCTGGCACAAGGCTATGGCGATGAGCAGGGGGATGGCGACGGTGGATCAGCGTTCTGTATAGCCGCCGGCAAAATCCTGCACGCAGATGGTCCTGTACCCGGGGTGCTTGTCAAAGGCCACCCCGACAACCAGGAAGCTGGCATTGAAAATGTTCGTGCGGTGCCCCCGGGACGGCACACCGTCATCGACGATCAGCTGGATGACGACGTCCCGGGCCGATTCGCCCCCGTACGCTATGTTCTCTCCCGCGGTTTTCTGCCATTCCCCATAACGCTCGATGCGCTGCGCCATCGTGCTGCGGTCGGAGCCTGAATGGCCGGTCTGGCCTGTCACGCCCTGGTCTCTGGCATGATCCCTGGCGGCAAGGCTTAGACCTCTGGAGAGGGCAAGCGGCGGGAGTGGTCTCTGGCGCTCCAGGAAGGCTATCGCTTCGTCTACGGCCTTTGTTCCTTCGTTGAGCACGACGGTAATCTCCCCGGGGCGTTCAAAATAGTTGCCGCGGATGAATTTTCTATATGTGCGCAGAATTTCTACATACTGTTGCGGTTGCGTCCGCGCAAGGTTGAGTTCGGCAACTATTTCCACTTCGATGGCCTGTGCGAAGCTTGAATCAGCGACACCCTCATTGAGTGCCGCCAGGCCGGCAACCGTGAGCGGCGCTGGTACTGAAGCAGTGCCCGGGGCTGCACTGGTTGACCATTCAGTGGGGCCGGGTTTGTCGCTGGCAACAGTTTCCCGCGTATAGGCCTTGAAGAGTGCCTTGACGCCGTCCAGCCCGGATTCCAGGCGGCCCAGCCGGTACGCTACGATCTCGCCACCAGGCGCAACGAAGATCCAGGCTGGAGCCGAGGGGCTGCCGAGTGCCCTGACCAGCGTCTGGGCATCACTCACCGCATTGGCGCTTCCGATCCCCGATCTGGCAATGAGGTTGCTCGTTTTTGAGGCAGGATCGGCGCTTATGGCGAATATTGCCGCCCCCGGGATGGCTTTCTGAAGCGCGGCAACCAGAACGGGTCCTTCTCCTCCAGGATCCCGGGCGCTGGACCATACATGGAAGAGTACCGGAGCGGTATCGGTCATAGTCCTGTCGAGTCGCGACCCCGAAAGGCTCGAAACCTCGAACGTGCCGATCTTTTTTCCTGTTGTTTTAGAAAACCCTGCCCAGAGGGCCGCTTCGGGTATTGATTGGCCAAAGGCGGGAGGGGTAACGAGTGCCAGCGCGCACAGCAAGACGGTTGGTACGAGGCGTAGTTGAACGCGTGCCATGGTTGCTCCTCGAAAATCGATTGTATCCGGCAAGTGTATCCGTCAAGTATACCACAAGAGCACTACCGGAATGAAAAACCTGGCCCGATTTTTATTGACAGCGGTACCCGGCGGGGGTTCTAATCCTACCTTCAATAAAGGAGACCTCCGCATGGCAGATATCCGCAACAGTCCCTTCATGTTCGCCCTTGGTGCGTTCATTGCACTCTTCGTAACCGTGCAAAGCCTTGTCTTCATAATCAACGCATGGAAGGAAGGCACCAGACTCGGCATTTCAGCCGCGACGATGAAGAAGGCCCTCATAGGTTCCAGCGTATTCTCGGTGGTTCCCTCCATAGCGATACTGCTGGCGGTGCTGACGCTCGCGGGGGCCCTGGGCTTGCCGCTGCCATGGATACGCCTGAGCGTTGTCGGTGCCATAACCTACGAACTACCCGCCGCCGAGACCGCGGCCCAGGCCTTTGGCACCTCGATAAAGAATTCGATTACCGATCCCACGGTATTCTCGGCAATAGCCTGGGCCATGTCACTCGGTTCTGTGTTTGCGATGATACTGATAACGCTGTTTACCAAGCGCATCCAGTCGGGCATTCACAAGGCTCAGCTCAAGGACACCGCATGGGCAGGGTTGCTCATCAGCGCCATGTTCATGGGCCTGATTTCTGCCTTCCTCGGCAGTTCGCTCGCCGGGGGGCTTATCTCGATACTGACACTGCTGTCGTCGGCTGCCGTAATGGCTCTGTTCGGGCTTCTTATAAAGAAAGCCGGCCTGGCAAAACTGGAGAACTTCGCAATGCCGGTCAGCATGATCGCGGGCATGACCGTAGCAGCACTCTACAGTCTGGCCAGCAAGGGAGGATCCCTGTGAACGCGCCTGTCAAAAACTACAGGACCTATGAAGAAACGATCCATCGCAATGGCAGGATCTGGATGATTGCTGCCATCATCATCACCCAGGGCGTACCGCTGGCCATTTCTCTGTATTTTGGCGTATGGCCACCGCTGGGCAAGCTTATCGCGGGGCTCCTGCCGACGATGATGGTTTTCTGGCCTATCGCCATCATAGAAGTGATCACCTACACACCCATGCTGGGCTCAGGCGGTTCCTACCTTGGCTTTGTAACGGGAAACCTGAGCAACCTCAAGGTGCCGGCGGCCATTTCTGCCATGCAGCAGGCCGGCGTCGAGCCGTCCACCAAGGAAGGCGAGATCATATCGACACTCGCGATCGGTGCATCCTCGCTGGTGACCAATGTGGTGCTGGTAACCGGCGTGCTCATGATGTCGTACCTGCTGCCCATACTCGAGTCGCCAGCCCTCAAGCCCGCATTCGCCAACCTGCTGCCGGCGCTGTTCGGTGCTCTCGGTGTTGTTTTCATTTCAAGGAACTGGAAAATCTCCATAGCACCGCTGGTGCTTATGATAGGCCTGTTCGTCGCCATTCCGACCCTGCCTGTCGGCATCCTCATTCCGGCCGGCGCCATCGTATCGATAGGTGTCGCACGAATCCTGTACACGAGGAAGCTGGTATGACTTCGACACTGCTTGTGCTGGGGTTTCTGGCCCTGGTCGTCGCCGTCCTGCTTTTCAGGACCATCACGATGAAACCGGCAAAGGCCGCTGCCGGCAACAGTGCCACCGCCGATGTCGTCGATGCAGCGGGAGCAGCAGCACGGCTCTCGGCCCTGATACAGAAAAAAACTGTGTCCAGCCGCGATCCTGCAGGCTGGGATCCCCGGGAATTCGAGGCGTTCAGGAAGCTTCTGCCCGCCCTTTACCCCGAATCGCACCGGGTCCTGGATCTGGCACTCATAGCCGGTCATTCCATGCTCTACCGCTGGAAGGGGCGGCAGGCCGGCGAACCGCTGGTGCTCATGTCGCACTACGACGTGGTGCCCGCCGGCGACGAGGGCTGGATACGTCCCCCCTTCTCGGGTGATATCCACGAAAACAAGGTCTGGGGACGTGGCAGCATCGATACCAAGTGCACCCTCGTCTGTGCCTTCGAGGCCGTGGAGACTCTCCTGAAAAGTGGTTTTACACCGGAACGTGACGTGTACCTGTCGTTTGGCCACGATGAGGAGACCGGTGGTGACGGTGCGCCGTCCATCGTACGCTATCTTGCTGAAAAGGGAATCAAGCCAGGCCTCGTGCTCGACGAGGGGGGCGCTGTGGTCGAGGGCGTATTCCCCGGGGTCTCCAGACCGCTGGCCATGGTCGGCGTCGCGGAGAAAGGCGTCACCGACATAGAACTCTCGGTACTGAGCCCCGGCGGGCATTCGTCGACGCCTCCCCGCAGGGGGGCTTCATGGCGCCTCGCCCGCGCCATCATGCGCCTCGAGCACAAGCCCTTTCCAGCGCGCTTTCCGGCTGCTACCCGGGCAATGTTCAGGCAACTCGGCCCGCACGCCTCGTTTGGCCTGCGCCTGGTGTTCGCCAATCTGTGGCTGTTCGAGCCGTTGCTGCTCAGGGTTTTCAGTAGTTCTGGCGGCGAACTGAACGCGATATGCCGCACCACCACCGTGGTCACCATGCTTGAAGGCTCGCAGGCCGCAAATGTGCTGCCTGCGGTCGCCAAAGCCGTCGTCAATGTACGCCTTGCGATAGGCGACAGCGTTGAATCCGCCATGGAACGCATCCGGAATACGATAGCAGATCCGCTCGTGGTAGTGCGGGTGCTGCATCCAGGCGAGCCTTCGCCAGTGTCGGAACTGTCAGGCGCGCGTTTTGACCTGCTCGCGGCGACCATAGCCGAGGTGTACCCCGAGGCCATCATGGCGCCGTACATCGTGCTCGGCGGCACGGACGCGCGCCACTATTCCGGGGTGTCGGGCAGCGTGTACCGGTTCTCGCCGTTCACGCTGTCAAAGGCAGAGCGCGCCAGCATGCACGCCGTCAACGAGGCCATCCCCGTG
>JAIFMD010000234.1 GCA_020048755.1 Spirochaetota bacterium | reverse complement strand
GACTGGTGACCGTGAAAGGCCAGAATTGTGCCATCAGGCCTGTCCAGCCGCAAGGCATGATCAAGCTTGAATCCGTGATCGTCGTACAGAAGCATGGCAAGATCGTGATTGCCCACGATCTTTACCAGCCGGTCCTGCTGATCAAAGGACTTGAAAAGCCCGTACAGATCCTGGTATGCGGTCCTGATCGCCACCGGCTTGAACTTGTACAGTTCTTCTATGTCCCCGTTGAGCACGAGCGTATAACCGTCGGCCAGATACCGGGAAGCGAGGGCATCGCCAACCAGTTCCGCGTTGTGCCTGAAGACATCACGTGAACTGCCGTCTCCCATGTGCAGATCGCTCAGGAACACCAGTTTTGAAGCCGGGCTTATCGCCTCGCGCCTGGCCTGCTCGTACATGGTTTTCATCGTGGCCATGAATTCGATCATCTGCATTGCGTGGTCACCTCAATTGTATGGTACGATATACCGACCACGTAAGAAATGCGTTAATGTTCCGTTAAATGGCAGAGAAGCGGCAAGGGCTTGAAAACCTGCCGGCTTGCCTACAACCGCGTTTCAGACCATATTTCCAGATATGGGCGACATACTGATAGCGACCAGTGGCTATTCCTACGACGACTGGAGGGGTGCCTTCTATCCGCCGGAGCTGCCCAAAGATGAATTCCTGCGCTACTACGCGCTCTTCTTCCCTTTTGTAGAACTAAACTTCTCCTACTATGCCATGCCCAGGACCACAAGCCTGGCCGCCATGGCCGCGCGCACGCCTTCCAGTTTCCGCTTCAGCATAAAGGCGCACAAAAGCCTTACCCACGAACCAGGGCCGCTCTGGCGCGACGACGCCGCCACCTTTGCCAGAGCCGCCGGTGCCCTCGCCGACACAGGCCGCCTCGCAGCGGTACTGGTCCAGCTGCCCTACCGCTTTCATCACACGCCTGAAAACCGTAGCTACCTCGCCGCGCTCCTGGCAGCCCTCGCGCCGCTCCCCCTCGTCGTGGAATTCCGCAACGACGAATGGCGCGGCGAGCGGGTCTACGACGAGCTTGACCGGCGCGGCGTCGGGGTCGCCATGGTCGACAGGCCAGAACTGCCAGGCTTGCCTCCGGTCGACGAACGGGTCACCGGTGGACTGGCCTACCTGCGTTTCCATGGCCGCAACGCCGATGCATGGTGGAACGGAGACGCGACGAGCCGTTATGACTACTGCTATTCAAAAGAAGAACTGGCGGCTGCCCTGCCCAGAATCCGGCGCATGGCCAGGGCGGGCAACCTGTTCGTGGCCTTCAACAACCACGCACGGGGCAATGCCGTCCGCAACGCCGGCGAGCTCAAGGCGCTGCTCTAGTCCAGCGAGTAGGCACCCCGTATCTTGCTCTCGGGTACGGTATCGTCTGAAAAATCGGCAGGGGTCAGCTTGATGTAGCCTTCCTCGTCCATGGTCATCACCAGTGCGTTCTGCCAGTCGGCAAGGTTGCGCCGCAGGTGCTCGGCGCACAGCTCCACAGACCGGGCATCGGTCTTGGACCGTATCATGAACTCCACATAGCCTTGCGAATATGAAACAACAGACAGCCAGCCAAGCTTTATCACCACATCTGCCACATTGGCGCAGCCAGGGGCAAGCTGCTGGTTGGCGGCTATCCACTCGTCATGAAAACCAGGAACGATGTCGAGCGTGCCATCAGGGAAAAGCCAGGCAGCACCACGCACCCACTCGAAAGGCGCTGTCATGCATCGCCTCCCCGGCCCCAGCGCTCGAAAAAGGCAATAAAGTGCGGGGGAACAGAACTGATCACGTCCACGGGCTCTCCGAGCGGCAGACGGAGCCTGGCTGCGTACAGCATCAGGCGCTTTGCCCCGAATTCCCTGGCCAGCACCCGGTTCAGCTTGAAATCGCCATGCTTGTCGTCACCTACGATGGGATATCCTGCCATGGCGAAATGCTGCCGTATCTGGTGATTGCGCCCGGTGCCCAGCTCGGCTTCTACCAGGGACAGACGGTCATCGGTGGCGACCGTCCGGTAGCGCGTCTCGGCAGTCATGGCTTCACCCTTCACACGCACATCGGCGCGGAACACACCCTCGGGCGGCTCAGGCTTCCCCGCCACCACGGCGCGGTAGGTCTTGACGGCACCCTTGCCGCCCATCAGGGCCGACAACTCAGCTGCCGCACGCGCTGAGCGGGCCACAACCAGGCAACCAGCCGTTTCCTTGTCCAGGCGGTGCACCAGATATGGCCTGAACCCGAAATCCCGTTCCACCGCATCCAGCACGCACACACGCACACCCTCGCCTGGCTGTACCGAAAGGCCAGCCGGCTTGTCTATGACGAGGATGTCAGCGCTGGAAAACAGGGCTTGGATCATGGCGCAAAAGCATATGCACTTCGACCCTCCAGCGCAAGGGCTGAAGGGCCGTTTCTGGTACCTGGTTCCGGAACCGTAACTAGATCCGGTCCCGGGGCAGAACGAGCGCTCCCGCAGCCGGCGCCAGCAGCGCCTTGCGTTTCCGTGGCCGCCTGTCACGCAACAGCAGAGCACCAACCACGGCAGAAAGCCCGCTTGCGCTCATGATCCACACAAACGCCAAAGGCGAGCCTGTCAAGGCAGCCGGCAGCGGCACGTTCATGCCGAACACGCTCACCACAAAAGTCGGAATCATCAGCACTATGGACACGATGGTCAGCCGCTTCATCACGATGTTCAGGTTGTTTGAGATGACCGATGCAAACGCATCCATCATCCCGGACAGGATGTCGCTGTGGATGTTGGACATCTCTATGGCCTGCCTGAAATCGGTGGCCACGTCCTCCAGCAGCTCAGTCTCGTCGTCCTTGAACCGCACCGCGACGCCTTTCTGCAACTTCTCCAGCACCATTTCATCGGATCGAAGCGAGGTGGTAAAGAAAACCAGGGATTTCTCGATCGCAAGCAGCTTGATCAGCTCGTTGTTCTTCACCGAACGCTGCAGCTCCGTCTCTATGCTTGCCGTACGGCGGTTCAGGTCCTTGAGGTAGCGCAGATAGACTATGGCGGCCCGCCCCATCAGCCTGAGCACGAAGGCGCTCTTGTTGGCCGGAGACAGGTCACGCACCTTGCCGGACGAAAGCTCCTGGAGCACCTCGCAGTCGGAGGCGCAGACCGTCACGACGCGGTCCTTGAACAGGATCACGCCTACGGGAACAGTAAAATAGATAACCTCATAGCGCGCGTCGTAGATGGGCAGGCGCAGGATGAGCATCGTATACGAGTCTTCTTTTTCTATCCTGGAGCGCTCGTCAACGTCGAGCATGTCCTGCAGGTGCTCGGGCAGCACACCGTAGTCCTTTTCCAGGATGTCCAGGTCTTCGCGGGTTACACCGCGGACGTCTACCCAGACGTCGCGACCCGGAGCGTCGACGGCCACCAGCGCGGTGGCGTCCCTCTTCCAATATCGAATCATGATGATACCCTTCCGCCCCCGGGGCGGCCGGACCATCGATCCAGAACGCTCATGACGGGCGTCGGGACTAAGGGCGATCCAGCCCGCGCGGGGGCCATTGTATGAATGGCGGAATGTCTTGCCTGGAACAACTGTCCGGGTCCGGCATGGACGTCCTCCCCATATGCGCGTGGCGGATCGTATCCCGTACGGGAAACGCTGGCTCCTGCTTCCAGGAACCAGCGCGAGTATACCCCCGGACCATGCACCGGAGCAAGCACGGGCTGGTTTTTTCCTCGATCAAACCAGCCGTGGCGCGCTATACTAACAGGCATGCTGCATGCTGCCCGTTTCTTCCTGACCGCCACGTTGCTGCTGTCCCTGACCGCCGGGGCTGCCTTCTGTGACGAGTACTATTCCAACTACGGCTTCTCCATAGACCTGCCCGAAGGCTTTGTATATCTGGAAGGCGATGGATCGACGAAATTCTCGTTTGGCACGCCCGACGAGTCAATCAAGGTGGACATACTCGTCTATCCGCCAAGCCGTTTCGTCAACGCAAAAACCGGTGCGGCTGACACCACCAGCAAACTGTCCGGGCGGGGAACCTTTACGTCGTTCGAGTTTGGAGGCAGCGACGCTGCCCTCGGCGAACTCGTCTTCGGCTCGGGCGCCTCGGCCCTCAAAGGCTACGGCCTCTTCGTCAACGACGCCTCGCCATCACCCGCAGCCGATGGAGCGGGAGCCCGCTCCACGGCGTCTTCCCGCTCCGCGGCGGATGCCTACGACCTGGTCGTGCTCGCGTACACCTCTGCCGCCGACTATGAAAACAACCGTGATTTTGTTGAATCAGCCATGGACGGCCTCTCCGCCAACCTCAGCCGCAGGGCCGTTCCCGGCCCGCTCGGCGCCCTGGCCCGCATAGCAACTGCCACGGCTCAGCAGAAAACCGTCACCATTCCGTTCGGCGCTACTACCGTGCGCTCTGACTGGAACCCGCGCGAAGGCGCAGCCTCCCAGGTGCTCGTGGAACGCGAATACCGCGTGCTCAGCGCCTACGCGCAGTCTCCCGAACTCCTGGATGCCGCCATAGCCCGCTTCTACCGCATGATCTTCAGGGACGCGGCCCCCGCCCTGGACAAACTGTCGCTGGCGCTCTCCGCAGCCTGGGAAACAGGCGCCTGGGCCGGCAGAACATGGGCACCGGCCCTGTCCTCAACAGCGGCTGCCGCGCCAGCCACAAAATCCACAGCCACCAGCGTGGCCGGCCCCAGGTTCGGAGCCGCGGCCGAGCCCCGGGGCTATGCCGAGGCCCTGCTCGCCTGGGTTCAGGGCTTCAAGTATGAACGCGACCCCAAGGGTTCGGATGTGGTCAACCCGATCTCGGCAGCCTTCGAGGCGCGCGGCGATTGCGACTCCCGGGCACTCGTCATGGCAATACTGCTCCGCAGGGAAGGCATACGTTCCATCCTGATGATTTCACTGGAGTACGAGCATGCGCTGGCCGCGGTCGACGCCCCCGGAGCAGGAGCCAGGTTCCCTTTCAAGGACAAAAAGTGGCTGGTAGCCGAGACAACAGCCAGGGTAGGAATAGGCCTGGTGGACCAGACCCAGGCGGATCCGGCCAGCTGGCTGGGTGTGGATTTCCCCTTCTAGACCTGCCCCCCTTCGTCGTTGACACCTTCTGGACGCCGCAACTATACTTGGCCCACATCCCAGGCTAGCCGCGGACCGCGGCCGGAGGACTTGCATGGATCCCATGAGCGCCCGCTATAAAGATACAATCATCCGCATGATGGCCCACGCGACCGGTGACATGAACGTGTCAACCGACCGCGTCTACCAGGAAGCCAACAAGACCATTCTTCCTTTCATCGATTCCATAGTCGCTGAAAACCTCGAACCCGGCTCGGGTGTCAGGTCGTTTGCCAACATTGAACGGCTGGCCAAGCTGTCACGTGAAGGCTCAAAGTGCCTGCTCCTCGTGGAGCACTACAGCAACTTTGACCTGCCCGTGTTCATCTATCTGCTCCGCAAGGCTGGTACAGAAGGCGAACGGATTGCCGACAGCATCGTCGCGATAGCCGGCATCAAACTGTCAGAGACAAATCCCGTCGTTACCACGTTCTCCGAAGCCTATTCCCGCCTCGTCATCTACCCCAGCCGCTCCATCGACGAACTCACTACCAAGATTGTCGACCCGGCACGACGTGCCACCGAGATTGCCAAGGCCAACGCCATCAACCTCGCGTCGATGAAGGAACTGGCCCGGATCCGGACAGAAGGCAAAATCGTTCTGGTGTTTCCCGCAGGTACCCGCTTCCGCCCCTGGGAACCCGAGACAAAGCGCGGCGTGCGCGAGATAGACTCCTACATCCGCTCGTTTGATTACTTCTCGCTGGTTTCACTCAACGGCAACATCCTGCGCATCAATCCAGACGGCGCGATGCTCGAAGACCTGGTCTGCAAGGACCGTGTCATCGTGGACATCAGCGAACCCAGACGCTGCGACGAATTCCGCAACAGCATCAAGGACACCGTACCCGAGGGACAGGACAAGAAGCAGGCCGTCGTTGACGCCGTGATGGCAGGCCTTGAAGCCATGCATGAAGGCGTCCAGCGGACCCTCAAGGCCTGAAAAGCCGTTAATACGCCCCGTAGGATATGATCTCGTCTACGCGGGCGTAGATCCTGACGCTGGCCATCCATTGGCCGTCCCGTATGAACAACCGTGGCTCTGAAGCCAGCGCAAACGAACCCCGGACTTCCCGGGGTTTGTTGTGCGTCTGTTCCCGCAGGAAGGCCCTCAGGGCTTCCCTGAACGCCACGACCGTGGCCTCGCGCCTGGCTTTAGCCGCGGAGCCACCCTGCATTGCCCTGGCAGAACCACGACCCTGCTCCACCGCACTGGAAACCTTCCACGCGGCCATTTCACGCCGCTGTAACGCATCGGGGTAGCATTCCACCGTGCCGAGCAGCACGGTTCCGTCCAGCCTTGCCGATACGGTTTTCAGGGGCAAGGCCTGTGCAGCTACGGGAGAACGCTGCGTGATGTCGAAAAGCTCCGTAATCGCCCGCGCCCGGTCGCTCGGGGTGTAGATGTAATCAAAACCCCAGATCATCCCGGCAAAGGTCCAGCGGGCTTCTTCGTGCAGGGCTGCCAGCGCCTCGCCGTCGGGCATGCGGGCAACATACCCGGGATCGACTACGCCCTCGAAGGCCGCGGCTGAGGGCGGTACCTGCAGATCAACCGGAAACTCCGCCCGCAGCACGATGTCGCGGTCCTGCGCCGCGGCACCGCCTGCCGAGGCCAGCACCAGGGCAACCAGGATGGTTGTCAGCATGTGGTCCTCACAGGCTCAGCGCCCCGAGACGAGCCGGCGTATCGGATTGACGCCATGCCGCACCGGAAAGTACAGGGCCGCAAATCCAAAACCCGCCAGATGGGTCAGGTGCGCCACGTTGCCACCCACCCCGAACAGCTCCGACCACAGCTCTATGACGGTATACCCGGCAACCAGCAAGGGGGCAGGCACCGGCAGGAGTCCCCAGATGAAGATCCTGGCGCGAGGATTGATCACGGCAAAGGCCAGCAGCACCGCGTAGACGGCACCTGACGCACCTACGAGGTGTATCCCGAGCATCCCGCCAAGCGCGAATGCCACCAGCGAGAAAAAGCCAGCCAGAGTGCCTGTCAGCAGGTAGAAGAATAGAAATTCCCGGGAACCTAGCGACTTCTCCACGGCCGAGCCGAAGAAGAACAGGCCCAGCATGTTGAACAGCAGGTGGTTGAAGTTGGCGTGGACGAACATGTAGGTAAACGGCTGCCATATCCAGCCCAGCTGCAGCACGGCACCCGGGATCAGGGCCAGGTATACATAGGCGTCGCGCATGACGCTGGTCAGCGCGTAGACCAGTATATTGACGCCGATGAGCACCAGCGTCACATTGCCATTGGTAAAGCGGAAGGGTTTTCTCACACGTTGCAGTAGAGTCATGCCACTAATGTACGAAAAATGACCGTTTGTTGCTACCGGTACGGTTGAACTTGCCGGATTTATTCATTTTCGATAGAATCGAACCATGCCGACCAATCCGGGCAGGGCACCGAACTGCCTCCAGTGCGTTCATTTCCGCGTTACCTGGGATCCAGCGTTCCCTCGATCCTGTACCATATTCGACATCAAGACACGCACCATGCCCAGTGCAGAAGTGTTTGCGGCCACAGGCCTCCATTGCCCGTCATTTGAACTCAAGGCAGGCCTCAAGTAGCCGTTCAGGATAGATCGCGCAGCTTGTCGCGGAGCGCGGCAGCCTTCTCGTAATCCTCGGCCGCCACCGCAGCTTCAAGGTCGGACAGCAACCGCTCTCGCTCCACATCGACGGTACCCAGGTCGTGCGGCGCTTGCAGCTTTTCAGCCAGCGTCGAGGTAAACCCATCTTCTGCAATCGCCTCTTCCACACTGGGAGCCTCGCGTATCATGTCCACCGGCACCCCGGCCGACTCCACGATGTCCTCGGCTATGTACACCTCGGCCCGGCACCGCACGGCAAGAGCAATGGCATCCGAGGGCCTGGCGTCGATGGTTATCTCGCCTTCAACCGCCTTTATCACCACATTGGCGTAGAACGTCCTGTCGCGCAGATCACGGATCTCCACGCGCACCAGATCAGCCTCCAGTGCGTGGATCACCGACATGAGCAGGTCATGCGTCAGCGGACGCGGCATGTCCACGCGGCCAAGACCAATGAGGATAGATTGCGTTTCAAGCTGCCCTATGAATATAGGCACAACCAGATCCGATTCCTTCGGCCTTATGAGTACGACATTTCCCTGGTCAGTCTGGGCCACGGTCCAGACATCTGCGCGCACAAAGGTATTGGATCCCATACACCCTTCCGGATATAGTATATGCGTGATACCCGGACGATGAAAGCCTCCGGAACGTAATTATTGCATGGAGGCAGAAATGGCCGCTTCAACGTACGAGAAACCGGATTTCTGGTCACTCAAAGCCAAAAAAGAAGGCTACCCGGCCCGGTCAGTCTACAAACTCGAAGAACTGGACAAGAAATTCGGCTTCATCAAGCCGGCGTCCAGAATACTGGACATAGGTGCTGCCCCGGGCAGCTGGACGCTCTGGGTGCTCAAGCGCCTGGCCGGCAAAGGCTTCCTGGCCGCCGTTGACCTGCAGCCCCTCGGCATCAGCCCCAGCTATGACAACTTTTACTTCCTGCGCGGCGACCTTTACGACGCCACCGTCAAGGCGGCACTCGCCGAACGCGGCCCCTACGACGTCGTCCTGTCAGACGCGGCTCCCGCCACCAGCGGCAACAAGGGCCTCGACACCGACCGCTCCGAGGCCATCGTCGAGGCCGTCCTGGACTATGCCGACGAATTCCTCAAACCCGGCGGTACCGTCGTGGCAAAACTATTTATGGGCGGCGGCCAGCGCGAACTCCTGGACCGCATGAAAACCTCGTTTGCCACCGCCCGCGCCTTCAAGCCCGAAGCCTGCCGCTCCGTAAGCTTTGAGACGTACCTGATTGGGCAGGGGAAGAAGTAG
>JAIFMD010000232.1 GCA_020048755.1 Spirochaetota bacterium | reverse complement strand
CGGGGTTGTTCATGAAGTTGACGAAGCGCTTGAGTATGTCCTTGTCGAATTCTATGGTGTTCTTGATGGTGGCGCGGTATTCGGCGTTCTTTTTTCCCTTGAGCATGTTCATGAACGCAGAATTGTATACGCGGTGCATGCCCAGGGTGCGCACGAAGTAGCCTTCCATCATCCAGAAGGCCTCAGCCAGGAGCAGCGTCTCGGGTGCCTCGGCTGCACACAGGTCCACGACCTCGCGCCAGAATTCCGCCGGGATCGCGTCGTTGAAGGCTTCCGTGCTCAGCGCTGACTCGAAGCGGCTGGCGATGGCTCCGCCCACGCCCGGCTCGGGATACCACAGTCTGCGCAACGAGCGCTTGGCCAGTATCATGGCCGCGTCGAATCGGATTATCGGGAAATTCCTGGCCACGTGCAGGATGCGTTCCTTGACGGCCTCGCGGGCGGCCGGATTGAGGAAGTCTATCTGGGCCGTGTCGTTCCACGGCATGCTGGTGCCGTCGTTGCCGTGGTAGATGTAGCTGGTCGCGCCGGAACGGAAATCCACGCGCTTGAAGGTGACAGCCGCGTCGCGCCGGTCGTAGTAATGGTCTTCCAGCCAGAGGCCAAAGCGGCCGTCGCCTGAGAGGTTCTCTCCCGAGTAGGTGTATGACGGAAAGGGCGGGGAGTTGCGCTGGACAAACAGGTCCGGCCTGTCACGCACCCAGGCGGAATCCATACCTGTGTGGTTTGGCACCATGTCGGCCGCGAGGCGTATGCCGCGGGCCGCGGCCTTGTGCCTGAGCGTCTCCAGGGCTGACCAGCCACCGAGTTCCCAGGCTATCTCGTAGTCGAACAGCGAGTAGGCGCTGGCGGCGGCTTCGGGATTGCCGCAGAGTTCCTTGATGCGGCGGCTGGCCTGGCTGCGCTCCCAGATGCCTATGAGCCACAGCCCGTTGAAGCCCCGGGAGGCCAGAATATCCAGTTCTTCGTCGGGTATCGCGTCCAGTGTCCGTATCTCGCGGCCATACGCTTTTGACAGCTGGTCCAGCCAGACGAGCGCGCTCTTGGCCATCATTACGACGCGGGGCATCCAGTCCTTGTCCTCGCTGAAACGCTCGTATTCAGCGTCCAGGGAGCTGTAGGTAGGCGCGCACACGGGTCCGGGGCCAGCGGGAAACACCGGCCGGTCTTCCTCGTCAAGCATGCCCACTCCACCGAGCAGTTTGCTCATCCTGTCGCCTATGATCAGGCCCCAGTGGCGTTTCATGTATGCCAGCTGGCCTGCCAGTGAATGCGGGCTGGCGCGCATCGGCGCGCGCAGGAGGCTGGGCAGGTCCAGCCCGGCGGGTCCAAAAGTCGGCAGCGCCTTGAGTGCTTCCTCGGCGGCGTCAAGTATGGGGTCTACCGGCGCGCGCGCCTTGAGCGGCCGGTCGTCAAAGAGGAAGCGGTATGGGCCAAAGGCCGGGTTTTCGTTCTCCAGTCTGAGGAGGAGGAGTTCCTCCATGGAGACCGCGCTCCTGCCGGTCCTGGTGCCGGTGGTGTCGGGTGGCGTCGCGTCCAGCCAGCTGTCAGGCGTGTCGCTGCCTTCGTAGACGGCCGAAGGTGGAAAAACCTTGGTAAACGTCAGGAGGCCGATTCTTGTGCCGGACGGTCCGACGGCTGCATCGCTGCCTTCTACGGCTTTCCAGAACGCCTGGGGGTCGACCTGCTGCCGGTACATATCGCAGACCGCGTGCAGTATCTCGTCTATCAGGGCCATCGCGTTGATTGCGCCAGCCTTGACGGTGGGGCCAGTTCCACCTGCGGCATCCGAGCGTTCGTTGATCCTGGCCGCAAACGCACGCGCTTCGCTGTAATCCGCGAATACCACGCCACCGTTGCTGGAGAAAGGGGCTCCCGAGAGACCGTACAGGTCACGCGCGCTCTTTGACACGTGGAACTCATAGCGTTCAGCCGGGGAGCCGGCCTGCCGTGCCACATGTACCTTGCCCAGGGACCTGAAACTGATATGGAACTCTCCGCTGGTCAGCTTTTTCATTGCGCTGTCCCCTCTCATGGCTTCTTTATGGATGTCAATGGTCGATGATACCCCAAGCTTCATCATGGTACAAGGATGGACAGTATCCAGCCAGCACCGTACAGAAGCGGTAGGTGTGCGAGGTAGACTACGAGAGAGTGCCTGCCCGTGGCGGCCAGAATCTGTACCAGGGCACCTGGTGCCTTCTGCGGCTGAGGGTGCTGCCGGTTTGCCCCCATGAAATCACGTGCGGCTGAGCCAAACGCCACGAACGCAAACCAGGGTGCCAGCGGCAGGTAATCAGCCGGATGAAGGCCTGCAGGCCGCAGGCCGAGCCAGGACAGCCAGGCAAAATCGAAGCGCGGTGTACCCAACGCAAGGCCGGCAACCACACAGGCCATGCCTGCGAGCATTGCGTACCAGGGGCGTCCGAGCAATGGGTACGCCAGGACTGAAGAAAGCGCCAGCAGGTGTATGACGCCGAAGAACACAAAGCCCTGGCCCAGTACCGGCCAGGTGGCCGCGCTTATTGCAAGGGCAACGAGACCAAGCATGCCGGCCCGCTTCGCGAAAACGCTGAAACCAGCACCCCTGGAGCGTTTGGCCGCGAGGTTCCATCCTGATACCGATACGAAACCCGCCGCTATCAACCGCGGAAAGGCCCACCAGAAGCCTGAGTACAGTTCAATGCTGGAGAGGCCGAACATGACGGCAACGTAGCAGGCGTGGTAGGCTATCATTGCCAGTACGAGGCCACCCTTGATGGCATCGAGTGTTATGGATCGTTTCGTCATCGGGCGAGTATACGGGCAGGTTCTGCTGCGGTAAAGAGGCGACCGCCGACCTTGGCGCCGGGGCTGGCCAGATGGTATAGTCCCGTTACAATGCACCCAGTAATTCCCATAGATGCGCAGTTTTTTTCAGACCTCCGCAGGCCCACAAGCTTCTACATCCTCAGGCATGGCGAGACCACGGCCAATGCCGAAAGCCGCATCCAGGGGCGCTCGGAATACTCCCTGAACGATAATGGCCGCTTGCAGGCGCTGAATCTGGCTTCCTACCTGCGGGACAAGGATATAAAGCGACTCCTGCATTCTCCGCTTGCCAGAGCAGCCGAGACGGCGGCTATCGTGGCCCAAGGCATCGGTATCGTGGCACCTGAACCGGAACCGCAGCTCGTTGAACTGGATACCGGTCTGTTTACGGGGCTGACGTTCAAAGAGATACAGGTACGATATCCGGACGAGTACGCGTCGTTCAGGCACCAGAGCTGGGAAGCAGTGCCGGACGCCGAGAGCGCCGAAGCGTTGTATGCAAGGGCCGCTGCGGCATGGGGCATGCTCAAGGAGGCAGCGCTCGAGTCCAATGGTGACGTGGCCGCCATTTCCCATGGCGGTACTATCCAGTGGCTCGTGCGCGTTACCTTTGGCTGCCGGTTCTGGATGCCGCTGTTGACAACGGGCAACTGCGGCATATTTGAACTGCATGTAGCGCCTGTGGGGCCGGGCTTGCCGGCGTACCTGCAGTGGCGGGACATCAACCTGCTGCCGGAAGGCAACGCGACCAGCACGCCGCCAGTTTTCTAGTTACCGGTCAGTTGAAGTTCTGGGGGTCTGTTTCAAAGCTTTCCCAGAGCGGTTCATCGGGCGGAGGGTCGGCTATGATGTCGACGCGGTGCCGATCCGGAAGGTTGAACGTCAGCGCGCGCGCGTGCAGCATGATGAGGCCGTTGTGGGTGGACCTGCGCGCGCCGTACTTGAGGTCGCCGCTTACGGGAAAACCCGCTGCGGACAGCTGGGCCCGTATCTGGTGCGCCTTGCCGGCTACCGGCGTCACCGCCACCAGGTAGTGATGGTCGCTCCATCCAACAATCTCGTAGGTCAGTTCACCTAGTTCCCCATCTACATCGCTGTCAACAGGTAAGGCCTTGGCCTGGTTGCTGTTGTGGTCATGGATCAGGCGGTGCCTGAGTGTTCCCGAGGCTGGCTCGGGCGCGCGTTCCGTGACGGCCCAGAAGGTCTTTGCCACGCGGTGGTCGCGGAAGGCTTCCGACAGCTCGGTATGGTAGTGCCGGGTCTTTGCAAACGCGACTGCACCGCTCGTACGCCGGTCAAGGCGGTGGACCGGTTCGACGAACTTTCCCGGGCGCAGTTCTGCCACGAAATCCTTCAGTGAGGAATCACCACTCTTGTCGGGCAGCACGGGTACCGCCGCAAGCTTGTTTACAACGACCAGATCGCCGTCTTCGTATATAACATCAAAAATGCCGGACATAGTAGTTATATTACTATGCCCGGCACCACTTGGACTACGGAAAAAATGATTAACAGATCAGGTTGCAGCCCGGGCTTTTTTCTGGATCAACTGCAGGACGATGCCGAAAGCCATCAGCGCCAGGCCAATCAGGTCAGTAACCGTTCCCGGGTAGACGAGGAGCACGCCGCCAGCCGCGAACACGATGCGCTCCCACCAGCGCAGATTGGCGATGAAATAACCCATGACACCGGCAGCCACGCCTACGATGCCGACCGTCGAGGTGAGCAGCATCATGATCGCGCCGGTTGTCGTTATATCGACGAGGAGCATCATGGGGTTCAGCACGAAGATGAACGGGACGAGGAATGCTGCCACCGCCAGTTTTGTAGCCTGAAATCCGGTTTTCATCGGATTCGCCTTGGCGATGCCTGCTCCCGCGAAGGCCGCGAGTGCTACCGGCGGTGTAACGTCTGCCAGAATGCCGAAGTAAAAGGCGAACATGTGCGCCGGGAGTATGATGCCGATAGGAAGATCCGGCCCCATCGGCAAGCCCGCCTTCTTGGCGAGCAGCATGATGATAGCCGGCGCCGCTATCGTCGAGGTTATTATGTAATTCGCCGTCGTGGGCACACCCATGCCGAGTATGAGGCTTGTGACGGCCGTGAACGCGAGGGTCAGCAGGAGGTTGTCCCCGGCGAGGTTGACGAGCACTTCGCCGAGTTTCAGTCCCAGCCCCGTCTTGGTGACCACGCCGATGATGATGCCGGCGCAGGCGGTGGCACTCAGCACGCCCAGTACGCCCCTGGCACCTGACTCGAGGCTGCCGATCAGTTCGCGGGCCCCGAGCTTGGGTTTCTTGCCGAGGACCTTGAATCCCAGGAGGATGATCGCCAGGATTATGAGCGCGCCAAGCGGCGTAAGCTCGGTGATGTAGCGCATTGCTCCGCTCGCCCGGATGCCGTCGGAGATGAGGAGCGACTTGAGACCCGCGAACAGGAATATGGTGCCGACGATGGGTACGGGAATCCACCAGCCCAGAATGGCAGAACCGATGGACAGAATGATCGCGTAGAACGCGGCATACATGGGAGTGAAGCCTGAGATGAGGAGCCCGATGATGCCGACGAGCGGGATTATGAGGAATCCGCGCTTGAGGAACAGCTCCTTCGAGTTGGGGAGTTCGTCCTTGCGGAGCCCGCGGAGGCCGAGCCGCTTGGCTTCGAAATGCACCTGCGCGAAAACGCTCACATAATAGAGGAAGGCGGGGAGGGCCGCGGCGAGCGCGATGCGCCCGTAGGGTATTCCCGTGAACTCTGCCATCAGGAAGGCTGCGGCTCCCATGATCGGCGGCATCAACTGCCCGCCGGTGCTCGCCGTGGCTTCCACCGCGGCCGCGAATTCAGGCTTGTAGCCCAGACGCTTCATCATCGGGATGGTGAAACTGCCGGAACCTACGACGTTGGCGACGGATGATCCGGACACCATGCCTTCAAGTGCGCTGGAGATGACAGCGACCTTGGCGGGTCCGCCTGAAGCCCAACCCGCTATGCCGTTGGAGATGTCGATGAAAAACTGGCCAAGGCCCGTCTTTTCGAGGTAGGCACCGAACAGGATGAACAGGAAAATGAAGGTGCTCGAAACGCCCAGAGGTATGCCGAATACGCCTTCGGTCGTGTAGTAGAGGTGTTGCACGAGGTCCGCTACGTCGACGCCCCTGTGCGCCAGCTTGCCGGGAAGGTACGGGCCAGTGAACGCATACAGGATGAAAATGCCGGCGATGATAACGATCGGCATGCCCACGATTCGTCTGGCTGCCTCGAGCACGATAATGATGCCGATGACCCCGACGATCATGTCCGCTGTTGTCGCCGTTCCGGCGCGTAGCACGAGTTGGCTATAATTGACGATGATGTACATCGGCGTGAGGGCGCCGAATATTGCCAGCGCAAGGTCTAGCGGGTGGAGTCTTGTCCTCGACCACTTCTTGCTCGTGGGGTACAGGAGGAATATCAGCGACATGCCGAACGCGAGGTGAACCGAGCGCTGGATCATCGCATCGAGCACGCCGAATACCGCCGTATAGACCTGAAAACAGGAGAAGGTGATCGCGATCGCGGCAACTATTTTGGCCATGAGGCCGGAATAGTTCCTGTAATCTGATTCCTTGTCGAACTTTTTGAGAATTTCCTGGGCATCCACGCTTGCATCTGCGAGGGCCTGGTTCTTGTCAGCTTCATTCATCGGTCAGACTCCTTGGTGGATCGCTAAAGCATACGTTGTATTTGTCTTGTGCATCGTAATCGAATTTTCGCGCTACGCTAAAAACCAGCAGGCCGGAGACAGGAGCCCAGTTCGTAAGAGGGCGTTCCTGACTCCCGATCCTCAGCAGGTGCCCCGCGACAGGAGATACCCGGACTGCGATTTCCGGGAAGCGTCTATCCGGTTTTGTGACGAAGCGACCATGCTCAATTGCAAAACCATCTTCATCGCCCGAGGGCATACCCGTAGACAGCTGATCGAAGCGTACACGTATAAGCGTTATGCTCCCGTCGTTGTTGGCAATGAAATCCTCATCTACTGTTGAGAGGTTTACTGAATGGACAAAGGAGATGGTAAATCCATCCTGGACGGGCATGCTCGCTTCCAGGATGCCGGATTCACTAAAAACTCTCAGGATCGGCACAGGTCCAGCCCACCGAAGGATCGATGCCGTGCATGCAAGCACGACGGCTACGCTTCGGATGTTCATAGATTTGATCAGAAAGGCGAGCCATGCGGCCCGCCTTTCATGCTCAGGTTGCTTTACTTTGCAGCCTTGCCATAGAACTTTTCAGCTCCAGCGTGCAAGGGAAGCGACATGCCGGCCTGGGCGGTCGCGAGGGTGATCATGGCGCCGGCCTTGGCATGGGCCGCAGTCAGGCGATCGCTGCCGGTCTTGGCGAACATGGTCTGGAGCATTTTCTCGACTGTGGCGGCGTCGAGCTTGGCGGAGACGGCAAGCATGGCCTGGACGGCTACGGTCTGGGTATCCTTGTCCACGCCCTTGTAGGTGCCGGCGGGGATCAGGGTCTTGGTGTAGAAGGGATACGTGGCCTGGAGTTTGGCGGCTATCGTATCGTCGATCGCTACGACATTGATCGGCTTGGTTGCCGAGATGTCCTGGACAGCTGCGGTCGGGTGGCCGGCGGTAAGGAAGGCTGCGTCGATATTCCCGTCCTTGAGGTTGCTGGCGGCTTCGTTGAACGACAGGTACTGGACCTGGATGTCGGCATACGTGATGCCGGCTGCTGCCATGATCTGGCGGGCATTGGCTTCAACGCCTGAACCGGCGGCGCCGACGGCTACTTTCTTGCCCTTGAGGTCGGCTACGCTCATGATGCCGGAATTGGCGAGTACGATGAGCTGGCAGGTTTCGGGATACAGGATGGCCAGGCCCTTCATGTCGGGGAAAGCCTTGTCCTTGAACAGCTCGAGGCCGTTGACGGCGTAATAGGCGATGTCGTTCTGAACCATGATGACGTCGGCCTTGGCGTCGCGAAGCAGGTTTACGTTGGCGACAGAAGCGCCGGTGGCCTGAACCGAAGCGTTCATGCCCTTGATGCCTTCATTCCAGATGGTGGCCATGGCTCCGGCCAGCGGGTAATAGGTACCGCCGGTTCCACCAGATGCGATCGATACGAATGCTTGTTTCGGTGCTCCGCAAGCCACGATGAGCGCAACCAGGGCGAAGGCTACGAGTACCAGACTAAGTTTCTTCATTGAGGTCCTCCTTGACACGTTGGTCGAGAGCGAATATTGTAGCCTTGATGAAGAACATAAGCAAGTTATTTATCGGATGCCGGACTTCGTTGCGGAGCCAGGATTTTCCGGGGTATACTGGGTGCTGGAGGACCTTTATGCCCCTCGCCGCAACCATAGACGTCAGTCTTGAGAATCTGAACGATATCATCTCCAGCGCAGTACCGGACCAGGACCGGCAAGCTGTGGTCCGCACTGCTTTCTACAATAGACTGGCTCTATTGGCTCACCGGATGTACGGAGGCAAGCTCCAGACCGCACCGCGTTGCGGCGTCTGGGGGCCTGCCTGGTTCGGCGTCTGGTACACACCTGGAGTTTCTGCCGTCTCCACGGCCATCCGGGATGACAATGCCGAGTCCTTCGAGCTGTCTGGCCGCGGCAATACCGTGGCTGTGGTATCGGATTCCACCCGGGTGCTCGGCGATGGCGATGTAACGCCTCCCGGCGGTATGGGCGTCATGGAGGGCAAAGCCTTCCTCATGAAGTATCTGGGCGGGGTCGATGCTGTGCCCCTCTGTGTCGACTCTCGTGGCCCTGACGGCAGAAACGATCCTGACAGGCTCATCGATTTTGTCAAGATGGTCAAGCACAGTTTTGGAGCCGTCAACCTCGAAGACATCAGCCAGCCCAACTGCTACCGCGTGCTGGACGGGCTCAGGGATTCCTGTGGCATTCCGGTCTGGCACGATGATGCGCAGGGCACCGCCTGTGTGACGCTGGCTGGTCTCCTGAACTCGCTGGAGCTGGCAGGAAAGAAGCTTTCTGACGCCCGCATCGTCCTTCTGGGGGCAGGTGCGGCCAATTCTACCATTGCCCGGCTCCTCATCCAGGACGGGGCCGATCCTTCCAGGCTGTCGCTGTTTGACAAGGCCGGCGGGCTCCACCCCGGCCGGGGAGACCTGGAAAAGGATCCTGACTCCTACCGGCAGTGGGATCTGGCCCGGCGCACCAATCCGGACCGGTATGCTGAACCCGCCGAGGCACTCAAGGGTGCTGACATCCTCGTAGCGCTGTCTACACCCGGCCCCGATGTGGTCAAACGGTCCTGGGTTCGCTCCATGGCAAAAAAGGCCATCGTCTTTGCCTGTGCCAATCCCGTGCCGGAAATCTGGCCGCACGCTGCGCGGGAAGAAGGCGCGTTCATCGTTGCTACCGGCCGCGGTGACTTTCCAAACCAGGTCAACAATTCGGTCTGCTTTCCTGGCATACTCAAAGGCGCGCTGCTTTCACGCGCTACGGGCATCTCGGACGGCATGGCCATCCGCTGTGCCAGGTCCATCGCGGCGTTTGCACGTGACCGGGGCATCGATCCGACCCATATCATGCCGAATATGGAAGACGAGGGGCTCTTCGAGCGCGAAGCTGCCGATGTCGCGGACCAGGCTGCCAAAGAAGGCCTGGCCCGTTCGCCGATGAGTCCGGAGCGCGTGTGGGAGAAGACCCATGTCGACATCCTCGCAGCGCGGAAGATGTTCAAGGACATGACCGATTCGGGGGCCATCGAGCCTCCCCCGCAGGCAATGCTGCAGGAGGCGCTGGCCTGGGCGTTGGAGCGCTAGGGCGTCGGGCTAGAAGCTGGCCAGCGAATACACGCCGACGAGCAATTCTACAAGGGCGAGGTCGGAATCGATCCCGCCCTGCACACGCAGCTGGTCGATGTACCAGTAGAATAGGCCGAGCCTCGGGTCGATACGGAATACGTACTCGATAAAGCCTGCGGTTCCGGGGGTTTCTCCGAAGAGCAACCCCGCGGCCGAGTCTGCTACGGCGACAAAGGCCGGTACTGCATTGCCGTAATCCTCGGCGGCCATCATGCCGGCAAACGCCTCGAGCAAGTCCAGCGCTTCGGCCTTCTTGAGTTCGTCTTTGCCGTCCACCCAGGTCTTGGTGACGAGCAGGCGCACATTGTCCTTGAAGACCTCGAGGAGGTGGGCACGCTTGGCTTCAAGATCTCCTGCGCTGCCATGCACGTACTTCCTGAATGCTTCCGCTCCGCCGATGAGGTCGGCGAGCGCCGAACCGTACTCGCGCCTCAGCACGGCATTATCCGTTCCGGTGAGGAGTGGGAAGAGCTCGAAAGCAGCTTTCTCGACGTCAAGATCCGCCGGATCCTCGACTGCGTACACGGGTGCGACCATGCCGCTACCATGTCACGCTCTCCGTAGCTTTGTCAACAATACCAGTTTGATGCACCTGGCCGTGCATTGAAATGCCGGTACCGGGGCTGTACACCGAGTTGAAAACCTCGGCAGTTGCGGTTACGATTAAAGGGAGGGGGCAATTATGGTCCCCATCACCTAACGCCGGGAAGGCCACTATGAACGACATCCTTGTCCACTCCGAGGCGGTCCTGGGTTACGGTTTCGTATCCTCCAGGTATCTCGGAAACGGCGAGACCGAGTACCGCCTGCGCAATGAACAGCAGGGCAAGTCCGCAGACTCCTACCACCCGCTCCGTCATCTCGATGTAGAAATCCTCATCAAGAACGGCAACCGCTGCTCTGACTGGAGCAAGATACTCGTCAGGGAGCCCTTTGACGCGACACTCGTCCGCAACAGTGAGTTTGCGGGCCTGGTGCGCATAGGCAGGCTCGAGCGCGTTGTACTTGAACATCACGACATGATGATACCTGCCGGAATCACGGATTCACGCATCATTTCCTGCGATATCGGCGATGAGTGTGCGTTGCATGCGTGCAATTACCTCGCACACTACATCGTGGGCGACCGCTGCATACTGCTGAACAATGATGAAATCCACGTTTCGGACCATGCCAAGTGGGGCAATGGCGTCGTCAAGGAAGGCGAGTCTGAAGATGTACGCATCTGGCTGGACCTGATGAACGAGGCCGGCGGTCGCTCCGTGCTGGCCTTCGACGGCATGATCTGTGCCGATGCATACCTGTGGGCCAAGCGCCGTGAAGATACCATCCTCATGGAGCGATTCAAGGAAATGACCGAGGCCGCCTTCGAGCACCGGCGTGGTGAGTATGGCACTATTGGCTCGGGTTGTGTGCTCAAAAGCAACCATATCATCAAGGATGTCAGGATTGGTGAATGTGCCTACATCAAGGGTGCCAACAAGCTCAAGAACCTGACGATCAATTCCAGCGAGACGGAACGCACTCAGATAGGCGAGGGTGTGGAACTTGTCAACGGCATCGTCGGGTATGGCTGCAGGGTGTTCTACGGCTGCAAGGCTGTCCGTTTTGTCATGGGAACAAACTCGGCACTCAAGTATGGTGCCAGACTGATCCATTCGGTGCTGGGTGACAATTCCACGGTATCGTGCTGTGAAATCCTCAACAACCTGATTTTTCCGGCCCACGAACAGCACCACAACACCAGTTTCCTGATCGCAGCCCTCGTGCGGGGCCAGTCAAACATGGCTGCAGGCGCAACTATCGGTTCCAACCACAATTCCAGAGCCAACGATGGCGAGATCGATGCCGGCCGCGGCTTCTGGCCTGGCCTGTCCACCTCGGTCAAGCATAGTTCCCGCTTCGCTTCGTACTGCCTCCTCGCCAAGGGCGACTATCGCTTTGAACTGGACATACCGTTCCCGTTCGCCCTCGTAGCGGATGATGCCGCCAATGACAGGCTGGAGATTCTTCCGGCCTACTGGTGGATGTACAACATGTTTGCGCTCCTGCGCAACGAAGCCAAATTCACTGCCCGTGACAAGCGTCTGAGCCGGGCCCAGAACATAGAATTCTCACCGTTCGCACCGGATATTGCGGAGGAATCCTTTACCGCGCTCGAGTTGCTGGAACGCTTCGTGGGCAAGGCCTGGTACCAGGCCACAGGTGGAGCCGAGGCAGTCGTAGAAGGCTCGGAAGATGCACTTGTCCGTGCCAAGGGCAAGGAACTGCTCACCGGTGCCAAGGAAGAAGTCGATGCGATAGAAGTCCTGGGCTACGGCCTGGAGAACTCAAGGCGCCGCGTCATCATCCAGAAGCCAAGACGGGCATACAAGGCATATCGTCACCTCCTGCGCTGGTATGCCATGCGTGTGCTCATAGCGTACTTTGCCGAACGCCCTGATGCTACATTCCAGGATGCTTCCGATGTGCTCTCCGGGCCCCGCGTCCATGAGTGGGAAAACCTTGGTGGACAGCTTGTCCCACGAGAAAAGGTCGAGTCCCTCGTTACAGACATCAAGGCCGGTACGATACACAGTTGGGATGAAGCCCATGCCGAATACGCCAGACTCTGGGTAGAGTATCCCCTGGACAAGGCCCAGCACGCGTGGGGCACCCTATGTTCACTTCTCGATGTTGCAGATCTCGGGGAGCACGCGTTTGCCAGGGAAGTCGCCCGGTTCATGGACACCACCCGTTTTATAGAAGAACAGGTATACCTGACACGGCGCAAGGATTACGCAAACGGTTTCCGCAAGGCTACGTTCCGTGGCGAGGAAGAAATGCGCGCGGTGCTCGGCTCCCCGGAATCAAATTCGTTCGTCAAACAGACACGGACCGACATGGAACGCTGGCGTGCCAGGGCCGACGCCCTGCTGGGGCGTCTTGCCGCTGAGTAGGGTGTGGCTCAGGGATAGGAAATTTGGCAAAGAGACACAGAGTAGATGAGGGTTTTAAATTTCCTTATCCCGTTCATCTCCTTTCTTATCCTGATCATCCTGTTTGATTTTGAATATTGGCCAAGTCAAAACAGGATGTTCAGGATGAGGTCGAAGAGATGATGCAGGAGGGGAGATAAGACAAAGGTTTACTATTTCTCTATCCCGTTCATCTCCTTTCTTATCCTGATCATCCTGTTCTTATTTTCTAATAATCTGGTTTTCATTTAGTCCAGGTATTTGCGTGAATATAAAAAAGGCCAGGATCCGGGGTAACCGGACCTGGCCTTTGTAGTTACGGAGCGTCTGTTGTTATGGAGTTGCTGTCAATACCTGGCTGCTGGTCGATTCGCCTGCTGTGACGCTTACGTCAGCGAGCTGGGCTACCACGATACCGTCAGCATTCACACCGTACAGGTCGTAGGTGCCTTCCTCAAGGAAGGCCAGGGTGTACGTCAGGTCATCCTTCACGAGGGCGCTGGTGTAGGCATTGGAAAAAGCCGGGGTTTCTGCATCAGGTGCTGTCGTTTCAGTTTCTGCCCATGTGCCATCAGCATAGGCATATACGGTAACGACAGCAGCAGCAGCAGGAACTGTGCCGGTTATCTTGCCGGCTTCATTGTCGATCACGGCACGCAAAACCGGTTTGACCAGGTAGCCATTTGCGTTGGAGACGATGGATTTTCTGACATCAAAGTCGATGGTTATGGTTACGGCGCCTGACGGCGGAATCTGGAACGCGTTGACTATTTTAAGCCCGGTCGCGGAAGGCACTGTGGCTGTCTTGGCAACAGTACCTTCCATGATTTCCACAGCGTCGACGCCAAGCCTGATCTGGTTGATCTGCGTTCCCCCGGTGAGGATGAGCGGATCGCCAAGGTCTTCGAAGACGCCGTTCTGCAGATCAAGCAGGTTCACGGTGATGGCCGGGCTGATATCCACGGTTTTCCATGAGCCATCGTTGTCAGCAATTGCGCCGTCTGCGCTTTCGTTGACCGAGACTGAGCTTACCGTCACGTTTACCGCCGTGACGCCTGATAATTCACTGATCGGTGCGTCGGTCAGTGCGAACCCCACGGAGACTTCTCCACCCTCGGAGCATGCCGCCACCAATGCGATGGCGATTATCGATATAAAAACGAGCCTTGCTATATGTTTCATGTTAGCCTCCATTACTTTCCCTTGCCAGTCTGCGAACCTGAGCCAGCACCTGATTGCTGACCTTCGCCTGCCTGTGTTCCTGCTTCGGCCGGTGCTTCCGTTCTGGTCTGAGTCTGAGTCTGAGTCTGAGTGGCCGTTGCGGATGCTGTCAGCATCCCGGTCTTCGTCCTGAGTTGCGCCTGGAGCATGGTGCGGGCAGCTATCTCGCATTCAGCGGATGAACTGCCTTGTTTAGACTGGAGCATTACCTGATCGGCAAGCTTCTTCATCTCCCTGGTCCTGAGGCCCGCGTTCAGGGCACTGGAAACCATGCGGTATGCGTTCTGGATCTCTATGCCCGCATTGATCATGGCTTTGAAGGCTTCAGCGGCCGTGGTTGTATCCTGGGCCGTCAATCTGAGTTGTGTAGACTGCTGGAGCAGCAACTGCATGGCTTCATCCTCTGTTGCGGGAGCCGCAATGTCCTGTGAAAACGCCAGGCCGGCCACTGCCAGCACCATGAATAACCCTATCAATCGTTTCATTGTCGACCTCCATCTGGATTGTGGGGATATCCAGCGCGTCCGCTGTTTGTGTGTCCCCGTGCCCAGATATACCGGCGCAACGGCAGATCGGTTGCAGGAATATTTTCTGGTATCCGGCGAGGGTGCACGAAATCGCCGTTTTCGCAGTTGCTGTGCTATATTCCAAGCTCGATGGAAACCATGGACGACGACGCCTCGGTTGTGAGGCGCGTACTCGCAGGCGATGTCGACGCATTCCGCGTCCTCGTCGACCGTTACAATGACCGCCTCTTCCAGTTCTGCATGGCCAGGCTCGGCGACAGCTCCGATGCGGAGGACGCAGTCCAGGACGTCCTGGTCCGGGCGTTCAGGTCGCTCCGTTCATTTGACCCTGCGAGGAGCTGGTCGTCCTGGCTGTTTACCATAGCCGCCAACAGGGTCAAATCACGATATGCGGCTGCTGCATCCGCACGTGCCCTGGTCGACCGGGCTGGCGTCGAGGCTGCCATGGCGGACGAAGCCGCGTCCGAAGCCGCAAATCCCGAACGCCAGGCGCTCGATGCGCTTGCCTCTGAATCACTGAGGGCCGCTGTTGCTACCCTGCATGAATCGTACCGGGCGGTCGTCGAGCTCTATTATTTCGCCGGCCTGGGCGTTGCCGACGTTGCCGCGGCGCTTGGGATCGGCGTAGAGGCGGTCAAGACGAGGCTGTTCCGCGCCCGCAAGGAATTATCGCGCGTGCTGGACGATTCCAGGCAACCAGACCGCATCATGAAAGGTAGACCTTGATATGAAAGGCACTGGATCGACGAGGACCAACAATCCCGCACCTCATGGCAACCCGGATACTCCATCGGCCCGGGCGGCTGCCTTCATTTCGGCTGGCGGCCCTGACCGTGTTGACGGCATGCCGGCGCGCGTGCCGTTTGCCCGGGATCTACAAGCTGCCAGCGCCAGCGCGGACTCCATCATGGCGCAGGTGCAGGCCCTCGGTAAGCCGGACCAGGTAGCCGCTCCTGATTCCCGAGTGCGTATCCTGCGTTTCAGCCATGGATCCCGCATCATCGGCCTCGCTGCCGCCGCAGTTTTCATCGCGGCCCTGTCGTCAATGGTTACGCTCGGTCTCATCCGCTCCAGCACTACCGTCGATATCAGGTTCGTGCTGGAGGCACCGCACGCTACGAGCGTCTGGCTGGCCGCGGATTTCAACGAATGGAGCCCGGAAGGATTTGCCATGGAAAAATCACCCGCCGGCACCTGGGAGATTACCGTTCCCCTGCGCAAGGGCAAGGCATACGCGTATAACTTCATCATAGACGGCGAGCACTGGGTGGCCGATCCCTCGTCGCCGGCACGTCTCGATGACGGCTTTGGCGGTTCCAGCTCATCGCTCTCGTTGTAGGAGGCTACCCCATGAAACAGAACCGAACGCGCACGTATCGATCAGCAACGATTACAGCTCTTCTTCTGTTTGCGGCCTTTGGTTCAGCCTTTGCACAGGGCGGTGGTTCCGGTGGAACCCAGGGGGGCGGTGGTTCGGGATCCGGCGGTGGCATTCCAGGCGGCACGGCTCCGGCAAGCCCTAAATCAGCACCACGGAAGCCTGCCAGTACCGGAGCCGGGACTTCCGGTGGTGCCTCCACAACGACCGGAAGGACCAACCCGGTACACATGGACGAAACAGATGCCGGCGTGGCAGCAAAGGCAAAATCGCCCGAAAAGGAATTTGATTCCTGGCTTGCCACCTCAAAAGAGGGCCTGCGGCTCGGCAGTGTCAACGACCGTCTCCGGCAGGCTGCGGCACCGGCGTTGGTCGCGGGCGTGCCACTCGAGGCCTTCAAGGCACGTATCCGGGAGGCCGTCGCCAAAGGCGCGCTGCCGGACATCGTAGCAGCCGCCATGGAGGCTGACGCTGCGCGCTGGATCTGGTTGTCTACCCTCGTAAGGGAGGGTTCCTGGCCCCCGGAAAAAACAGCCGCGGGTTTCTATCTGGCTGTGGCCTCGGCACTCCGCAACGGCCTCGGTGAGGCCGCGGTGCGTGACGTGGTAACGTGGGCCAGGACTTCCCGCGCGAGCACTGAAAAGGCTGGCGCGGCCCTTACCGTGGCCGCCTCACTCTCGGCCGCCCTGGGAACCCGGGGCGGGCAGGCGGACTCCGTAGCGCGGATCATGGCTAGCTCCAGGCTCAGGATAGGGCAGTACGATGCGGTCACCGAACTTGCCTATCGCGCAGTTGCTGCCGGGATCAGCGCGGAGCGCTACCTGGCGCTGCTTGAGTCTACGGTAGGGCAGGGGCGAACCCTTGCCGATTTTGAAAAAGCCTTGTTCCCGTGATTCCTAGGTCTTGACAGGGGAGGGCGTCTTACTGGCGCCGGGGAGCAGTTTCCGGGCGGTGGCGGCAGCCAGCCCGGGAGCACTGAATTGTTCCTGCACAAGACGAGCCAGTTCAGCGGCGGCGTTGATCAGTTTGAACAGGCCGCTTGAAATCGACTGGAGTTCATCCTCGTCTATCGAGTCGTCATCCCTCAGGGCATTGACTATGGTCATGTTGAGCGCGGCAGTCTCGCTCATCAGTTCCGCCATGCGCTGGACCAGTTCCTTGTAGGAATACTCCATACGCCGGTCGCTCATCGATGTTACCGTCTCGATGATCGACATGATGTTCTTGAGCGAATGGACCATCATGGGATTGGGCTTGCGTTCCACCTCGATGCGCCAGTTCTCGAACCGGGTCATAGTCTGGTCGAGCATGCGCTTCAGATCCGCATTGCTCATCTCCGGCACATCCCGCTTGCCCTTCATACAGTAACCTTACAGAAGAATTTTAGCACAGAGACACAGAGAAGATGAGGAAGAGGAAGAAAATGAAAAGACTTACGGCGCAATTTCATTTTTGGCGCAATTTCATTTTTCTTCCCTCTTCTCTATTCATATCTGATTCTTACCTCTGTGTCTCTGCGTCTCGGTGCTAAAGTCTTCGTCTACCAGTCTCTCAGGCGGGGTTCTTGGACTTGAAGGAGTCCATGAATTGTATGGTGGTCTCGACGTCCTTGAGGCTGACGGCGTTGTAGGCCGACAGGCGGATGCCGCCCATGGAGCGGTAGCCCTTGGTCTGCACGATGCCGGCGGCCTTGGCTTCCTTGATGAACTTGTCATCGAGCTCCGGGGTGGCGAGCTTGAAGTCTATGTTCATCCAGGAGCGGGAATCCACGTTTGCCAGACCGGTGTAGTAGCCTTTGGAGCCGTCGACAGGCCGCCGTTCTTCTTGAGCCACTTCATCGTCAGGTTGAGGATGTAGATGGAGAAGCAGGGCGGGGTGTTGTGCATGGAGAATTTTTCCTTGAACACCTTGTAGGACAGCATCGTGGGGAGGTCGTCCTGTGCCTTGAGAAGGAAGTCCTCCTTCATGGCGACGACGGTGACGCCTGACGGACCCAGGTTCTTCTGTGCGCCTGCATAGATCATGCTGAACTTGCTGAAGTCCAGAGGGCGGCTGAAGATGTCCGAGGACATGTCGCATACCAGGCTCTTGCCCTTGACGTCTGGTATGTAGTGCCACTGGGTGCCCTCGACGGTGTTGTTGGAGGTGTAGTGCACATATTCAGCGGCGGGATTGAGCTTGAGTTCACCCTGCCTGGGGATGGAGACGAAGCGCTCGCCCTCGAGTTCCGTGGTGGCGGCAAGGGAGATCTTGCCGTAGCGCTTGGCTTCCTTGACTGCGGCCTTGGCCCAGTTGCCGGTCACGATGTAGTCGGCTTCCTTGCTGGCGCCGAGGAAGTTCATGGGCAGCATCATGAACTGGGTGCTGGCTCCACCAGTGGTAAAGAGCACATGGTAGTCCTTGCCAAGCCCGGCGAGCTCGCGGAACAGATCCATTGTTTCCATGTGGAGGGCGTCATATTCCTTGCCGCGGTGCGATACTTCCATCACGGAACAGCCGGTGCCGTTCCAGTCGAGCATTTCATCACGGGCCTGCTCGAGCACTTCTACGGGGATGCCGGCGGGGCCGGCGCTGTAATTGATGACTCGTTTCATTGTTTGTCTCCTTTTTGTCAGGTGCTTATTTCTTGGCTACGTAGTTCTTGACTCGTTCGACGATGCTGTCGCCCAGCCGTACCAGGTTCTCGGCGGTAGATGCGCCGATATGCGGCGTCAGGAGCGAGTTGGGGGCGGTGACGAGCGGGCAGCCTTCCGGCGGCTCTTTGTCGTAGACATCGGTCGCATAGCCAGCCAGTTGTCCGCTGGCGAGTGCCGCTGCGACGTCGGCTTCGACGATGACCTGCCCGCGGCAGGTGTTGATTATGCGGACGCCTTTTTTCATCTTTGCGATGGAGGCCACGTTGATCATGCCGCGGGTTTCGTCGGTCAGCGGGGTGTGCAGTGATATGAAGTCGGCTTTGGCGTAGACCTGGTCGAGGCTCATCATCTCGGCGGCGTCGCTTTTCTCTACGTACTTGTCATAGGCAATGACGTGCATGCCAAAGGCCTTGGCGCGTACAGCCAGTAGTTCGGTGCGTTCCAGTTCCTTTTTGAGCCACTTGCCTTGCTTCATTGAAACGTCTGCTGCGACGATATTGGCCGGCATGGCCGCCATCATGGCAAAAGCCAGTTCCGCCACCGCGACGCTTGATGCTTCGGGCGTATTGACGACGACGATGCCTTTGGATTCGGCATAGGGAACATCGATGGTATCGACGCCGACACCGCCGCGGATGATGAACTTGAGCAGGGGTGCCTTGTCCATCATCTCCTTGCCGACCTTGGTCTTGGAGCGGACGATAACGATTTCAGCTTCGGCGACGCGGCCCTGGTCCTGGGTAACTTCACCAAATGCCTCAAGACGTTTGGGTAGATCGGACAGGAATGCGTCCGCGAGTAGAATAAGCATTGTTTCCTCCTTTATTGTATCGTCTGGCCATACAAGCGCTGGAATGGTGATGCAAGTGCCGACACGCCGGGTGTGTTAACCCGAGGCCGAGACTTCACCATCATACTGACGCTGTATTTGGAAGGACGATCGTACAATCTTACCACGGAGAGGAGGCTTGTCAAGGCTGGCGGCTATCCTTTGGCTCGCAAATCACTCCAGAGGAACAGCCAGAGCGTCTGCCAATACCCGGGCCGCGGCCTCAAGTTCTGCCCTGCGCTTGAACAGCACGGAATCCAGCATGAAGCTTTCCCCGTTTTTAAGGTCGACGATGAGTCGTGCCTGCGAACCGCCGGGCATTTTGTCTTCTGGCGGCAGGTTCTTCTGATCGAGTCTGCCCTTAGCGAAGTTGTCCACACGGAACCGGGAAATTTCCGAGGCCTTGAACGTGGGACCCTTTGCTGCGAACACGAGCCCCATCCTGCCTGAACAGATGTCTTCGCGGGTGTTGAAGGTCCAGCGTTCCTGGTAGAACGCTGCCAGTATGACGATTATCACGATTATAGATCCGGGTATGCCGAGTCCTCCGGAAAATATAGAGGCCGCGGCAAGGGCGAGCGCTGCAACGGCTGAGGAAATCCGGTACCAGACGGGAATACCGTATACGAAAAGGTCGCCCTTCCGGCGGAGTGACAAGTGAATCTGCATGGTTCGACTATACCCTCTGGCGTAAGTCCGGGCAAGGCTGGCACCCCGATCCAGACCTCCCGCTTGTTGACGACCTTGCAACTGGGATAGACTGCCGGCGATGAAAGCCGCTCCCTTGCTGCTCCTTGCCCTTGTGCTCGGAACCTCCCTCGTTTCCGCCCAGACCCCGGTCCTCTCGCCCCCCGACTCGGTCAGGCGCGGTGAGCCGGGGTTCGCGATGCTCTCGCCACTGTCGGCTGGCAGCAAGGCCTCCGACTACACCCTGAGTGTGCGATATGCGGACGGTTCAGCCAGTCCCGCATATCAGGGTTTTTTTGCACCTGGTTCATCCGGTGGCAGGGAGGTCCCCTCCGCAGGACCTTCGGCGGTAGTTTTGCGGGCTGAGACCCTGATGTTCCTGTTCTCGGCTCCCGTCAATGCCGCGCTGGGGCCGGCCGTAATGGTAGTATACGGACCCGGTGGTGTGCCTGTGGGCGAGGCGGGTTTTTCAGTCACTGATCGGGTTTTCTCGCGTGAAGACCTGTACCTTGATTCCGCGCTCACGGGCATACGGATTGATCCGGATCCCCGCAAGACTGAACAGGCGCTGCGCTACCAGGCTGTGCTGGCTTCTGCCGACCCGACGGCTGTCTTTCTCGACGGCGGTTTCGTAAAACCGGTTGAGACGGAACGACGTACCTCGGTGTTTGGCTTGAGGCGGCGTTATGTATATTTCAGCGGTGAGGTGGATGTTACAACCCACAATGGCATCGACTACGGCTGCCCGACCGGTTCTCCGGTGATCGCGGCCGGAGCTGGCCGGGTCGTCATGGCCGAAGACCGCATCGTCACCGGCAATACCATCATTCTGGAGCATCTGCCAGGCGCTTTTACCATCTACATGCATCTCGATACCATGGCCGTACCGGTTGGCGCTGTCGTTGCCCGCGGTGCGTTTATCGGTACGGTTGGCAAGACGGGGCTGGCTACCGGCCCGCACCTGCACTGGGAATTCCGTATCAGGGGCATAGCCTGTGATCCAGAGGCCCTCGTCGGGCTTGACAAAATACCCAGTATCCGTAGAATGATCCCCGCTATTGAGGGGGGGTGATTTTTTATCAGCCAGATAATCGTCGACGACAATGAGCCGCTCGAGAAGGCCATCAAGCGTTTCAAGCGCATGGTCGAAAAAGAGGGCATCATCCGCGAATGGAAGAAGCGCGAATTCTTCGAGAAGCC
>JAIFMD010000189.1 GCA_020048755.1 Spirochaetota bacterium | reverse complement strand
GATTTCTTGACCTTGTTCTTGCGGTTTTCCCAGGACTTTGAACCCAGCCTGTCCATGCGGGGCTCGTCGCCCTCGTTGCCGATGTAGCGCTGGACCAGGTTGGACTGTTCAATGGGAACAAAAACGCTCTCTTCGTCGGCGTATTCTATCTTGACGTAGTCGCGGTCGTTGCCCATTACCTTGACTCGCTCAATGCCTACAAAGCGGCCTATGCCGTAATTGATGTGAACCACAAAATCGCCTGGATTGAGCTCCACGAAGGTATCGATGACCTTGGAACGAGCGCTCTTGAGCGACTTGGGAGCGTGCTTGCGCCTGCCGAATATTTCGCCTTCATGAACGAAGGCAATTTTTGCAGACGGCACGGTGAAGCCCGCGGACAGGCCTTCCGCGTGTACGGTTACTTCATCGCGCGCTATCAGCGAGCCGATGCGCTCCGCCTGCACGGCATTCTCGGCAAAGACGTGCACCTCGTATTTTGCCTTGAGGAGGGAATCCAGCTCGTCGCGAAAATAATTTACGTTGCCGAAGAACGAACGGGGCGCTTCGGAGCCAAAGGCCAGGCGGCCGCCTGACTCGGTATCCTTGAGGCTCCAGGTAGCCAGCGTCCTCGGCAGCGTTGCGGCCACCGTCTCGAAGTCCACCAGTATCAGTTCGGGAGGCGGCGCGGGGCCATCGAGCATGGCCTTGCGGTAGAGACCTGCGTACTCCCGCTTGACGGCTTCGGTCTGGCCGGACAGGCGCTCGCGCTCCAGGAGCACGACGTTGTCCTCAGGCCCCAGGTACTCAAAAATGCTCGATGGACGACCGTAGGCCAGCGGGTACAATGTTTCTTCCCCGCGCGCCTCACCGAGCTCGGAAAGCGCTTCTACCAGGGCGGCAACGGCAACGCTGCGATCCTCGCCCGAGGGAGCCGGGCATGCCAGCAGGGCAGCACCTGCAGCCTGGGCCAGTTCCGGCGTCCAGACAAACTCGCGCGCGGGGCGAAGCAATACTGAAACTGGCCGCACCGGCTCGGAAGCCTGCGATACAGGTTCGAAACGTTTTAATTCTTCCACTACGTCGTATTCAAACACCAGGCGAACAGCGGATTCATCGCCGGGCATGTATACGTCAAGCACCTCGCCGCGCAGTGCAAATTCGCCGGGCAGGCTGACGCGCGGTACGCGGAGGTAGCCCCAGGACGCGAGCCTGTCAGCTACCGCGCCAGCGTCTATCGAGTCACCCTTGCGCACACGGAACAGCCCGCGCTCGAAACCTGAGCGCGGTGGCACCGGCGTCATGGCGGCTCGCTGGCCTGCTACGATGACCCGCGGCCCCTCGTCATCCAGCAGCGAGGCAAGGGCGGCCGCACGCTGTCCGAAGGCGGCGGAACGCGGCTCCACGGGGCGGTAGGCAGCGGTTTTCCACCAGGGAAACACCATGGCGTTTACACCAGCAGCCTCGCAGTCGGCGGCAAACGATTCTGCCTCTGCATCTGTCGGGGCAACGACCAGAATGCGCCGGCACTTTGCGCCAGGCTTCTTGTTGGCCCTGGTTTCCTCCCGGCGCACCGAGGCGGCTACCATGAAAGCGGCAAATGGCAGCTCGAGTTCCGCACATTCTATGGGAAAAGGCCCGGAATCGAGCCGGACGAGGGCTTCTGTTACGGGTTCATGGCGCAAGAGGCGTTTGGAAACGTTTTCCAGGCGTAAGGAGTTCATGCAAATCGTCCGATAATTGAAGAAGGATAGCGCGTCTGCAATACTACACGAATCTCGCGGACGCGCACAAGGAGACGTAGAGGTGTACCCAAAGAGTCGCGTCTTGACCGCGCTGATCGCTGTATGTGCGCTGAGCGCAGCAGCAGCCCAGGCGGATATATCCATCAGTTTTTTCGATAAGCGAGTCTATGTTCCGGGTTCGGAGGTGCTGGTCAAGGTGACTATCCGGAACCAGACGCCCGCGGCGTGGCACTTCAAGCTGGCAGACGACAAGCACCTGTCGGTAGGCTTTGATGTCCGGTCGCTGTCCAACAGGGTGCTTGAACCGAGCGATGCCTGGAAACGGGCCATGTCTTCGAGCCTGCCCGTGTTCTACCGTGAAGTGTCCATCCAGCCCGGAGAAGAGTACTCGTTCATAACCAATCTGGCCGACTACGCTGCCATCAACGAACCGGGTTCCTTCATAGTTGTCTGCACCCTGTATCCTGAACTGTCAGGCAAATCCAGCTCTGGTTCTGCCTTGCGTTCAAATGCCCTCTCACTCTCTGTACGCCCGGGAGCGCCTGCACCCTCGGTGGCCGAATCGTTCCGGACAGGCACTACCGAGATATTGAAGGCTGAACGCATCGGCCCGGATGAAGTGGTAACCAGGACGCTGACAGCCAGGCAGAAGGGCCGCTGGAACGAGTTCTTTTTGTACCTCGATGTAGAACGTCTCCTCAAAGCCAATGCCGACAAGAGCCGCTCGTACGACAGGGAATCCGACGACGGCCGCAGGCGCATGCTGACTGCCTACAAGGCCGACTTGATGGGCAGCGTCGTTGATTCCGACATCGTTGTCATACCCAGTTCGTTTGAAATAGTGGAAACCAGATACGGAACTTCGTATGGCACGGTCGTCGTGATGCAGAAATTCGATTATGATGGCTTCAAGATGCTCAAAGAATATACGTACGAACTGGAACGCCGGGACGACATCTGGTTCATTGTTGCATACACGGTCAGGAACAAGGGAACCGAATGAAGGCTCTCATCGTCGTCGAGGATGACGCCGTAGCGGATATAGTCAGGTTCTATCTACAGCCGCTTGGTATCGACGTCATCCGCTACCGGGATCCGCTCAAGGCACTCGACAATCTGGATGAAATATCGCCTGATGCCATCGTGATGAGCGCCAGGGATTTTCCACGGCACTGGAAGACCATTGTCGTCGGCATACGCGCCACCAAGCCAAAGTCAGCCTGTGTGATCATACTACTTAAAGGCGAGTTCTTTACCTTTGAGGAAGCAGCCAAAGCTGCGTATCTGGGTGTCAATGGCGTCATAAAGGAAGATCTCTCTGACAAATCGGAGCTGGACCGGTTCCAGCAAATACTCAAGCGATACATAGAAATAGACGATTCAAGGGTGCTGGACAGGCATATACCCGGCCCCTACGACAGGCTGGGTTTTGTATTCTCCCATCCTGTAACACTGATGCCGATTGCCGGGGCAATCGAGACCATCTCCAGCCTGGGACTCTCGTTTGTCCCTGAATCAACCGTCATGGTAGCTGATCTGGAACCAGGCATCATCATCGAGGATGCTTCACTGCGTGTAGACACCCGTATCATGCACATCCGTTGCCGCATCATGCGGACGGGAACAGTCATGGCCTTCCTTTTTGAATGTGGTGATGAGGAACGCAACGTTATTTCAACATATCTTGCCGGCAGGGCGGAACGCGAGATCCGCGCCCTGTTGAACCACTGACAAATCAATGGTATTATATAATTTATGAATGTTGAAGCACCCTGCAATAATGAGCGACTGTCCGATTATGCGCAAAAGCTGAAAGCCGTCGGGCATCCAATCCGGCTCAGACTCCTCTGTCTCATAGCCCGGGAAGAGGATCCCTGCGTTTCGGATCTCTGGAAGTGCCTCAAACAACCCCAGCCGGTCATATCCCAGCATCTTGCAATCCTCAAGCAGGCAAACATTGTTTCCGCCGAGGTGCACAAGACAAAGCGCGTCTATTCGATAACCGATGTATTCATTCGCGATATGATAACCAAGATAATCAAGGAAGATCCTGCCATCGCACTGGGACTCGATCAGGTGATGGCAGAACTATACAGCGTTACGGTGCCACACGCCTGACAGCTGTTGCAGGACTGGCCAGTCTAGCAAGCGCAACGGCCGAATATGGTGCCGTTCCAAGCGCGTTGACGGCACTCCATAGCATGGCAGCCGTGCTCCGCCCACCAGCGATGTATAGAGAATCAGCCAGCGTCAGCAAAAGTCTTGGTAGACCCGCTTCCTCCAGATGAACTGAAATATCCTTGCGCCGGGCAGCCAGCTGCAGGAATTCTTCAAGGCTATTCCAGGAATAGTTTCGGTCCTTCAGTTCCACCATCGCAATGGCCCGGGTCAAGGACATGTTGACGGCTATCGCAGCATGCATGAGTGCGGGCGCCCTGCCCCGCTCCAGATAGAAAGAAGCCAGAGCGGCATTGGCATCCAGCGAATAGGCAGGCTTGATCCGGTACAGGGTCATGAACCGGTTGAAGCCATCGTCCAGCAGCGTAGCCATCATGGCCTCGCGCAGATACGCATCGATGGTTGCATCATTGCTGTCGACGATACTCTTCATGACGTTTTCCCACGCTATGAAATCCGATTGGGCATCATAGAGTTCTGCCATTGCATACAGGATAGTATACAGTTCATCGGGTATCTCAAGCGAAGGCATCATTGAATATGCCCGCTTGTACTGGAGTTCAGCCAGAGACAACTCACCCTCGACGAAAAAAACCCGGCCCTTCCAGAATTCGGCTTCGGGGTAGGTGATGAGCAGCCGTACCCGGTTCCTGAGCGTGCTTATGGAATCGTTCATGGCCTCCATCGGCCTGTATTCCAGCACCAGGAGCAGTACCTCTATGAACGCTCGGTGGCTGTCGGAAATCCGTTCACGCCTGAGTGCCTCAAGGAAGGATTTTGAAGATGAAATCCTGCCCGCAGCAAGGCGGTCATAGTCACGCTGCAGAAAGTCCTCCGCTGCGAAAGCAACCAGGACAGCCTTGATGGAATCCCCAGCCTTGATGGCCGCTTTGGCTTCCAGCGCCTGGTCGAGTCTGGTCGCAGCAGTAGAAAACGTACCACGCCTGACGGCTATGGCATTGTCGAACTGCATGATGGCATCGCCAAAGTCCTTGTCCCCGAAGGCCCGCTTACCGCGCTCGAGGCTCAGCCAGGCTGGCTCACCGCTGCCAGATTGAAGCGGCTGTGCTGGACACAGAGGAGCGTTACAAAAGAAAAGCACCATCGAGCATGCAAATGCCGTCTTACTGCTGGCTTTCATCATAATCGGGAAAGTTCCTCCCCGAATACAGTATCGGCGTCTTCAGGGGCGCACGTTCGGGCTATTTCACCTTTCCTGAACACGATCACCTTGTCACCGGCTCCCGTTATGCCTATGTCAGCGTGCCTGGCCTCGCCGGGACCGTTTACAATGCAACCCATCACGGCCACCGTTATCGGCTTCCTGATGGAATAAATGCGGTCCCGCCACCGCTCCGTAAAGGCATGCGTATCGAAGCCAGCCCTGCCGCAGCGGGGGCAGGAGACGATATCAGCACCCTGCCGCGTACCGGTGGCCAGCGCTACGATCTCCGCCCCGGCTATTACTTCGTTCTCTGGCTCGTCTGACAGCGACACCCTGAGCGTGTCTCCTATGCCGTCAGCAAGGAGTGCATACATGGCCACCGCGCTGCGCACGCAACCCTGCACCAAAGGGCCGGCCTCGGTAACGCCGATGTGCAGCGGAATGTCATGGCGCCCGGCGAACAACCTGTTGGCCCGGACCGTTTCTTCAACGCCGGAAGCTTTCATGGAGACGATGACCGCCCGGAAACCCAGTTCGTCGAGCGCTGCCACCTCACGCTCCGCCGCTGCAACTATCGCCACGGCACGGTCTGGCTCGTGCTGGAGGTCCAGGGGCAAGGAACCAGCATTGACGCCGATCCGTATAGGCACTCCCTTGTCGGAGGCCTTGGCGGCAACTTCCCTAAGCTTCCAGGGTTCTCCGAGGTTGCCCGGATTGACGCGTATCTTGGCTATCGGAAAGTCCATGCAACGGAGTGCTATGCGCCAGTCAAAGTGGACATCCGCTACCAGCGGCATATCCACCATGCCCGCCAGTGCGCCGAGCAGTTCAGCCTGCTCCATGTCGGGCGTGGAGAAACGCAGTATCCCGCACCCCAGGCCAGAAAGCAGCCGCGCGCGGTCAGCCACAGCCCGCAGGCTGTCTGCCCGGAGCGGCTCCTTCCACATCGTCTGCACCGGCGGCCTGTGCCCGCCGCCAACGAACAGGTTCCCGACTTTTACTATCCTCGTATTGCTTGCCATGGAGGCATTATATACATATTAAAGAGAATAAGACCACGGAGGCACGGAGACACGGAGAAGAAAAAGAAAGAACAGGAAATTTGGGCACAGAGACACAGAGAAGATGAGAAGAGGGATCTAAATTAAAAAACAGAAACAGGATGATCGGGATAAGAAAAAGGATGGATAGAATATGAGAAATATTAAAAAAAGAGGGATCGAAGAGGCTCTTGACCTTCTTCATCCCCCCTTTATTCACTCATTTACTCTGTGGCTCTGTGCTAAAATTCTCTACCTTCTCTTATATCCTGAATCTCTGTATCAGGGATTCCTCGGCTGGACTCAGGCAACGGCTATGAAGGTAAACACCATCACGAAGAGGGCTACCGTCTCGCAGAGGCCTACGACGGTGATGTACTGGCCGAAACCCTTGCCTGTCTCGCCGTATGCGTCGCAGGAGGAAGCTGAAGCCTTGCCCTGCGCGATGGCGGATATGGCAATCGCCGCGCCGCTCACGATGCCGATAACGGCGAGCAGCAGGGGGTCGGCTTTCGAGACGCGCATCTGGTTCATCAGGAGGAAGCCATAAATGGTCTGGGTCAACGGCGCTCCTGCAAAAGCTACGAGCAGGAACGAGGCGGGCTTGTTGGCCAGGTAGTTGCGCTTCCAGGCGCCAATGGCGGCCTGACCCGCTATTGCGGCGCCGACACCTGAACCAATTGCAGAAATGCCCATTACTGCTGCTATTCCTATCATTCCGATGTTCATGAGGGACTCCTTTCGGTCGTTACGCGTCCCACAGGGACGGTATCCTTAAACGGTTCATATTTATAGCCGGACCACTCCATACCGAGATGGCCCGAAAACTCGAGCATGTTGAGGCGTACACCATGGACTATGACAGACAGGACGCTCAGGATGATGTTCAGCCCATGCCCGAAGCCAAGGAGGATCACGCCTCCCAGCAACCACAGGCTGAACTTGCCAAACATCGGCCCCGCCATCTGGTTTACCGTCTGGCTGATGCCCACACCGGCAAGACCTACAGCCCAGAGCCGGATGTATGAAACCAGGTCGGCAAAGATGTTTACGACGCCAAGGAAAATTGAAACGATGTTGGCCAGGCTTGAGACAATGCTCGCAACTATACCGCCTACGAAACCCTTGGATCCGTCATGACTGCCGAACATGACATTGAGCATGAAGCCAACCCCGACAGAGACGAGGGACCACGACGGAATGGCGTATTTTGTGGCGCTGATGACCAGGTTGAGCACGATCCAGTAAATGCCGAATACCATGGCTGCCTGACCCAGCTGGCCTATGAACTTGGGCGATTTCCGGTCTCTGAGGATGTTCTTGCCATGCGCAACCACAAGCTGGATGAGTCCCAGGGTAAAACAGACAAGTTTTACATTGTCCCCAGACTCCCTGTTTTCATTCGAGATCGCAGGTATGGCCAGATCCAGAAGGAAGCGGGGCAGCCTGGCAGCATCGATGCCGAACCAGCTGGCAGTCATGACGCCCCAGGCAACGGTAGCCACAGCGAGCATCAGCAACAACCTGACCGGATCGGATACCCTGCCTGTCTTTTTTTTGGATGCCGCGGCTGCGGCGAGTCCCGCAACCAGCATCAGCGATCCATAGCCTCCATCACCAAATATCATGGCAAAGAAAATGATGAAGAACAGCAGGAACAGGCCGGAAATATCGTACTCGCGGTAGTTTGGCACCGTGCCAAGGAAGTCGAGTACCGGCTGGATTACCTGTACAACCTGAGAGTTCTCCGTCTTGGTTGGGGGCTGTTCGTCGTCGAGGGGGTCGTCAAGCAGGAGTCCCCAGCCGGCTTTGGCCGCGGATTCTGAAAGATGTTTGACCTCGGATTGAGGAACCCAGGCCGAGAACCAGGCCATACCTTCACCACCGGGGGACATGCCGGAACGGGTTGCCTCGAATGCCACTTCACGATCGACCGCAGCCAGTGCTTTTTCCAGGGCACCAGCCATTGAAGCCTTTGCAGCAATCGCGGATTTTGCAGCCGATATTCGAGCCTGGGCAGCTACAAGTTCACTCTCAAGTTCAGATAAACCCTTCTCCGGCATGTGGAACTCAACGCAATCAGCCGGCAGGACAGTAGTCGGTCTGGCAATCAATGCAAGCCGTGCAAGGCTTTTAAACTGCCCGAGATTGATGTAGTCGAGGTCTTTGGGGAGGCTCGTCAGCTTCTTGGCCGGCAGCTCGACGAATCGAAGGCTTTGACCGCGGGTCGCCAGTTCTGAAACAAGCGCGGGGTCGAAATCGCCCCAGGAGCGGATGCGCTCTATCTCCCGCGTAAGCAGTACGGATTCTTCATAGGCAGATCTGGCATCAAGGTCCAGCTGCTTTATGCTTTCCGCGAGGTCCAGAGCATCGCGAACAGCCAGAGCGGTGCCGGAAGGTTCCACCTTGACCCCGGCCAGGAGCCCCAGCGCCTCGACGATGGATTGCCGGGCTGCCACTATCCGCTCGAACTCGGCACCACTGCCAACCATGGGCTCAAGGTGCAGCACGCCAAGCTGCCGAAGCTTGTGCAGCGACTCACGCTTGTCGTGTTCCTGGAGTACGACGAACGCACGTTTCATCGGTGCTATCATGAGCCAGCCCTTTCCACCTTGCGCTTGGCCATCTTGCCGCGCACGACCTGCGCGGTTTGCTGGTCGCCAAGGTAAATACCTATCTTCTTGATGCCCAAGGCTGTCTCGGGAATCTTGACCTTCTCGAACAGGTTGACACGCTGAGTCGTCGTCCGCAGTTCCTTGCCCAGCCTGGCTATCTGCTCCTCCAGCACCTTGATCTCGAGGTCGAGCGTGAGCATGGCCCGGAGCCTGTCCAGCGCTCTGTCTATCCAGAGCGGCTTGGCAAAGAGGTCGTAGTCATCTATGACGAAGTCGGCACCCTTGAAGACAGGAATGTCGACGCCGGCAATGTTGCCTACCGAAGTGCGTATCGTGCCGGCGGAGATGATCCATCCGCCGTCGGCCCGCTTGATCGCTTCTTCCTCGCCGAACACCGCTACCCAGGCCTGGAACTCGGCCATATGCCGGTCGCGCTCGGCGGCGACGTCCCTGGCCCGCGCTTCGATGCCGCGGATCTCCGTCTGAAGCTGTTGCTTCTTAAGCTGAAGCGTAGGGAGGTAGCGCTTATACATCTTGAGCGCGTCCTTCTGCT
>JAIFMD010000043.1 GCA_020048755.1 Spirochaetota bacterium | reverse complement strand
GTACGAGAAAATCGGCATTCCTGAACAGGATACGGTCGCCGTATCCCATGGTTACTGTAGCGAGGTTTATCACGGAGTGTCCTTGATTGATTGTGGAAGTTGCGGTGTTTAAGGCGCAGGCGGATGGTATACAAATGTAGAGGAATCGTCAACAGTGGAGGTTAGTTGATATGCAGCGCCATGAACGAGGCATCATCCTGAAGCGGCACTGGTCCCCTGAAACGGTCGAAGGCTTCAGGCAACACCTGTGCTATGGGAGTTCCATCCTTGAGGCAGCGTGCAACAGTGTCCCGGAGACGTTTTTCGCCGAATTCCGTACCCTGCGAGTTTTCCTGCTCGGTAAACCCGTCACTATGGACAAACACAACATCGCCAGCCTTTAACTGGAACTGGTTCAAAACTGGTTCGATATCCTGTTCTATGCCTATGGGAAGGTTTGTTTTAAGTGTTTTAAAACGTCCTGGCTTACCATCCCTGAAAACCAGAATATGGGAATGCCCCATGTCAGCAAGAGTAACCCGGTTTGTAGCGCCATTCCAGGTCATGAATATACCGGTCAGGTATTTTTCAAGATGAAAGGCTTCAACGACCGCTGAATTCAGTTTCAATATAAGATGTTTTAGTCCCTTGTTGTGATCATGCATGCGCAACATGCCGTAGGCCATGGAAACCAGCACCGATGCTGAAACTCCTTTTCCAGAGATGTCGCTCAGGCAGAAAAATGCTTCATCATCAGAAAACGAGTTCGCAAAATAGAGGTCGCCTCCTATACCTTTTGCGGATCTCGACCAGCCTTCAAAATTCCAGCCTGCTCCAGCCAGATTCTCGTGCCCTGCAATCAAACGCTCCTGCAGTCTGCCTGCATACTCCACATCTTCTTGTGTAATTGTGGAAAGGTAGCTTGCAAGATCATGTGCTGAAAAAATACCTGCAAAGCAACCATCTTCGTCGTCAAGGATATACCATTGAAGTTGCTGTGCAGTAGCATCTTTAAGTGCATCTTCAGCAACACTGAATAATTCGGCTCCACCTGGCCAATGAAGCACATCCTCGCAGATTTCATCAACGCGGGCCTTGCCGAGTATTTCCAACCCGAATGGTTTGCCAAGCATCTCGAAAAGCCTGTCCATCCTGACAATTCCGCGGGCTTTGCCATCTTCATCCACAACAGCAACAACAGGCAAACCAGATTGATTGCGGAAAGCCTCGGCAAGATCCCTTACCAGCGTGCTTTGTTTGACTGCCCAGAAACACGAAGCGATCTTGAGGATCGATGAGGTATACACCTTGCCTGGTCTGAACTCGATCAGGGTCTCTGTCTGGGTGGATTCATGCAACATGCCGCGATCGTATCGAACCCGTATGCAAGCAAGGTAAGGATTGCGTTCAGTTTTCTTTAAAACAATGAGCCCTTGGGGTTCCATGGTCGTCAAAGCCGAGAAGGCAGGGTAAAACTGAATATTCATCAAGCACTGATGGTTACCTTATAATACTAGATGATCTTCGGTGTAACTGCGGAGGCGTTGATGGAAATGCGATTGCGAGCGAATGATGCACAGGGATTCGATACCGTACTGCTCAAGGGAGACTGTGATTTGTATAACGCCCCAAAAATGAAGACCGCCATAATCAACAGGATTGGCACTGGCATGAGGAAACTGAGGATGGATTTTGAAGGTGTAGCATACCTCGACAGTACCGGCGTCGGGGCTATTATTCAGATCCTGCAAGCGATGAAAACGGTAACGGGCGAGGTGGTATTCAGAGGCATCACAGGAGCGCCACGCAAAGTGCTGGAAATGTCCAATGTCATTTCACTGATGAAGCTGGAACAAGCGGATGCTGCACGATGAACCAGCTCATCGTAAGAAAATTGATCGTGGACGAACGCAATGAACTCTTCGACGCGCAGGGCATGAAGCTCGCCGAGCTAAAAAGCGACTACTCAAAGATACGGGAGTATGCGGCAATGTTGCTCAGGGAATGCCCGGAACGATACAGGGAAGGAACCCTCCTCGAACAGCAGGTTTCAGAAATAATAAAAAATGCAATAAAACATGGCAACCATGGAGACCCTGAAAAAGCGGTGCGCGTCTGGTACGATCTTCGCAGGAGGGTGCGCCTGATAGTCGAGGATGAAGGCGAAGGTTTTTCCGAGCTTGATGCATGGAACGATTTCCTGGTAAAGCGGCAGACAGCCCTGTATAACCAGGACTTTGATGAATTCCTTCAACTGGCCAGCTGGAAAGGCAAAAACAGCGATCCTGACGATGGCGGCAACAGCCTGATCGCAGCCCTCGAATACTGGAATGGCGGCATGGTCTTCAATGCGGCCCGGAACAAGGTCGGTGTAGTCCGTTGGTATACAAACGGCTCGTCATAGAACGTCCTTCAGTAGTGTCAGATGATAAACCTGTCATCCTGCCCGCTGTTGCTACCCTGACATACCTTGCTCTGCTATGTATAGTAGTTTTATCCATAGTGGAGGCAAGCGCATATGGACATCAACAAGGATCTGATAGCCGCATCATCCACACCGCTCGTCCTGGCAATACTGGCAGAGGCTGACAGCTACGGGTATGCCATACTTCAGCGAGTCCAGGAGATTTCAGGTGGGCACCTCGCGTGGACAGACGGCATGCTCTATCCAGTACTGCACAGGCTCGAACGGCTCGGCCACATAGAGGCACACTGGGAAACCGCGGAGAGCGGCCGTCGGCGCAAGTATTACGGGATAACGACTCAGGGTCGGGTCCAGCTCGCAACGGATCGCGAACAATGGCAAGCGGTAGACGCAACACTGCGCGGCATCTGGCAGCTGCTCTCACTCGACCCACCACGGCTGCAAGGAGCCTGAACGATGGACACCACCAATACAGCAACCGCAATAGAACAACAGATCGACCAGTGGCGGAGTTTCCTGCGCAAGCGCCAGGCGATACACGCCGTGGACATTGCGGAACTTGAAGACCATCTGCGTGAACAGGTTGCAGGACTTGTTGACGCAGGGCTTGCCCCGGATGAGGCCTTTCTGGTAGCGGTCAAACGCATGGGCAACCTCGATGCCATTTCTAAGGAGTTCGCCCGTGAACACTCCGATCGGTTATGGAAGCAGCTCGTCCTTGTTTCAGCGGATGCCGAGGCTCGGAGCCCCGGGGGCAACCGTGAAGCTTTTGTCGCCTTCTGCTTCGCGGTAGCCGCCGCCCTCGCCATCAAGATCCCCGCGCTCTTTGGCATGCCTCTCGACGATGGAGCTGCCGGCTTCTATATGCGCAACCTGAGCCTCTTCATCCTGCCACTCCTCGCCGGCTATTTTGTATGGAAACGTAAAACCGGATCAAGGAGCATCCTGTATCTCGTCGGAATATTCATCGCTGCCGCCATCGCAGCCAACGCCTTTCCAGTTACACCGGGTGGCAGCACGGAAGCCCTCATGGCGCTGCATCTGCCCATAGCGCTCTGGCTCGTCACAGGCGTTGCATACGCGGGCAAGCGCTGGCGCGAATCCGGTGGCCGTATGGACTTCATACGCTTTTCCGGTGAACTCTTCATCTACTACGTGCTGATAGCCCTCGGTGGCGGTGTGCTCTTCGGATTCATGGCCCTGATCTTCAACGCCATCGGCATCGATGTGGAACCATTCTTCGAGTCATGGCTGCTTCCCTGTGGTGCCATGGGCGGCGTGGTCATTGCATCATGGCTGGTGGAGGCAAAACAGAGCGTCATAGAGAACATGGCGCCCGTGCTTACACGCCTGTTTACACCACTTTTCGCTCTGATGCTGGTAGTCTTTCTGGCAGTGATGTCCCTGACTGGCCGCGGCATCGATATAGACCGCAACGTGCTCATAGCTTTTGACCTGCTCCTCGTCATGGTTCTGGCATTGCTCCTGTATTCAATATCGGCCAGAGATCTGCAGGCTGGCCCCCAGGCCTTTGACTTCGTGCAGGTTGTGCTCGTCGTCAGCGCACTCATTGCCGATGCGGTCGCATTGTGGGCAATAGCTGCCCGCATATCGGAGTTTGGCGCTAGCCCCAACCGGGTAGCGGCGCTTGGCATCAATTTTCTCCTGCTCGTCAATCTTGCATGGTCTGCGGTACTCTACATTGGCTTCTTGCGTGGTCGCGGATCATTTGCCAGCCTTGAACGGTGGCAGACTCGGTACCTGCTTGTCTATGCCGGATGGGCGTGCGTTGTAGTTATCATATTTCCGCCTATGTTTGGGTATGTCTGATAGAAATGACCAAAGTCAGTACCGTCAGGCTTGCATGTTTCAAACTGAATGAGTGCCGCCCGATGTCAACAAGAGCTATGCAATACTAGCCATCGAATACTCATTTCTATACCTTAATCGTATGAGAAATCTTCGTATCGGAACCTGCAGCTGGAAGTACCCATCCTGGGACGGCCTTGTCTACTCGGGCCGGGAACCGGCCAACTATCTGGAAGAGTACGCGGCAAGGTATTCAACGGTGGAGGTGGACCAGTGGTTCTGGTCGCTTGGAAAGTCTGGCGCCGCACTTCCGAAGCGGGAGACCGTCGCCGAATATGATATGGCCACCCCGGCGGATTTCAGGTTCACCATAAAGTGCCCCAATGCCATCACGCTCACACACCAGTATGGGAGGAAAGGCGAGCCGCTGCAGGCCAATCCACGATTTCTTGATGAGGAATTTTTCAACAGCTTCCTGGAATCTGTAGCGGCTCTGGTTCCCAAAATCGGACTCTTCATATTCCAGTTCGAGTATCTCAACCGTGACAAGATGGCAGCGCGGGAAGCGTTCATGGATCAGCTGGAAAACTTCCTTGATCGCCTGCCCGCTGACTTACCCTACGCGGTGGAGATACGCAACCCGAAGTGGATCGATGCGCGCTGGTTCGAGCTGCTCAGAAAGCATGCGGTGGCTCCAGTACTGCTCCAGGGATACTGGATGGATGACGTCGCAAAAACCATCGACACCCATGAAAGCAGGCTGGGCGGCACGCTCTGCATAAGACTGCATGGCGAGGACCGTGAAGGCATGGAAGAACGCACGGGCTCGGACTGGAGCCGCATCGTCAGACCCAAGGACCATGAGCTGGCCGCCATCATGGGCTCGGTACATCGCCTGCTGGCCAGCGACAGAAAAGTGTTCCTCAACGTGAACAACCACTATGAAGGCTCGGCACCATTGACGATAGGAAAACTGGAGCGTCTACTCGCATGACAGCTGATACTTTAACAGTACCGGCACATTAGCCCATGTATTTCTTTCCTATAATCGACTCGATATTCATTTTAATGATCGTCACGCTGTCATAGGAATGATCATCCTTGATGTTCCTGTCAAAAATCGGTTGCGGGTCTTTTTCAAGGTGATTCAGGATGACCTGAAGACCGTGCTTCTTCTCGGCTAGTTCATCAACAATGACCATGGTCCCGCGAATGACAAGCGATTCATAATCATGATCGCACCGTGTCTCAAGGTATCCGTTATCCTTGATCAGGGTTGCGCAGGCATTGGCATTCTTCCTGATGAAGTCCAGCTTGTCTCCCTTGTTTGCGCTATGAAAATACAAAACAGTATGTTCAATATCCAATCCATAACTCAGGGTGACGATATACGGGATATTGTTGTCACAGAGTGCCACAGTCACATGGTTGCCCGCCTTGAGCAACGCCAGCTTTTCATCTTCGCTTATAATTTCGTTCCGCTTTCTTCTTGGGTGGTACAGCTCCATTGTCAACTCCTTGTATACTGTTGAGGGATGATCGGCAGTTCCGGTGTGCGCAGAATGCGCCACCGGCATGGTCCAGGTTATTATTTCCAAATGGCCAGGATACCGCCGTACAGCACATAGCTGAACAGGAACAATCCATTGTTGATGACGAGCACCACCGTTTTGCGGCCTTCCCATAGGGTATTAAGACTGTGCGTCAGTGCGAAGCCTGCCCAGATGACGAGTCCGACCAAGGCTCCCTGCAAGAAGCTGGCTGCGCCGATGCTGTTCACCATCACCATCATGCCATAGACGACGATGACCGATGCGGCGAGTCCGTTGACGAAGAGCCAGGGCATGGCCTTCTTCTCGGCGTCTGTCATCTCGTGTTTGTCATCCATGCCCAGGGCCTTCATCCAGGGTTTGGCGAACAGTACGGGTGAGTACCAGACCCAGCTCAGCACAAAGTTAACCAAGGACAGGACTACGAGCGGGGCAATGGTTACATTGAAATCAAGCATATAGACTCCTTGAAAGACCGGTATACATCACGCACCCTCAAAGGCGCGCGCTAGTTCGGCAATATCGAATTTCTTCATTTTGAGGAATGCCTGCGTAACCCTGCCCGTCGCCGCGCTGTCGCCACTGGCCATCATCGAGTCCAGGACAGTTGGAACGATCTGCCACGACACGCCATAGCGATCCTTGAGCCAGCCACACTGTTCGGCATCAGGGCGGGCAGACAACGCGTTGCAGTACCGGTCGATCTCCGCCTGGTCGTCACAGTACACCATGAATGAAATGGCTTCGTTGAAGGTAAATCCATGGTCGTACGCGCTGTCCATGGCAGCGAACTGCTGCCCGGCCAGGGTAACCGAACCATGCTTGACCGCACCAGGGGCATCGGGAGCCTCACCGTCACCGTAGCGTGTCATCGAACCCAGGCGCGAACCGGCAAACAGGCCGGCATACTGCTTCAGCGCTTCTTCAGCTTGCCCGCACACCGCTCCCGTGAACATGAGCGTTGGCGTTATCTTCTGTTCATACGGAATGTCGCCCATCCGCATGAGTTGCCAGTTCAGGCCGAAGCGGTCCTGTATCCATGCATAGCGCTCGCTGAAAGGATATCTGTCCAGCGGCATGAGGACTGGGCCACCATGCAGGCCGGTATACAGGCGGTCAACTTCCTCGTTGGAATCACAGGCTACCAGGAACGAGACTGCGGGTGTGAACTTGAAATAAGGGCCACCCGACATGAGCATCATGCGCTGGCCGGCCAATTGTATCGTGAGCAACTCCACCGTGCCGGATGGCGTGTCGCCTATCGTCGAGCGGCTGAGTATGGCAGAATCAGCAAACAGCGAGGTATAGAGTTCACCGGCTTCGCCGGCTTCCCTGTCGTACCAGAGATGGGGAACTATCTTCTGCATGCCTACCTCCTCATTCAGATTTCTTGAATATACCGATTTCCGGTTCTGTAAAGTACAGGCATCCGCGATTGACGGTGGCATTCCCTTGCCGTACCATGTGCAAACATCAAAGTGCAGGAGTCCATCCATGTCAGAGCCCATGTTCACCAAAGCCATAGTACGCAAGCCCGCCAGGTCGCTGGTGCACGGCATAACCACGCACCCCGAGTTTGGCAAGCCCGACTACGAGCTTGCCGTGCGCCAGCACGATGCCTACGTCAAGGCGCTGGAGCGCTGTGGACTGGCAGTGCAGGTATTGCCGGCCCTTGAGGAATTCCCCGATTCCTGTTTCGTAGAAGACGTTGCCGTCTGCACTCCCCGTTTCGCGCTAGTCACCCGCCCTGGCGCGGAATCCCGTCGTGATGAGATAACAGGCATACGCGGGCTGCTGGCCGCGCACTACCAGGTCATCGAGGAGATCAAGGCACCGGGTACGCTGGAAGGCGGCGACGTGATGATGGTAGGAGAAAAATTCTACATCGGCCTGTCGTCCCGGACCAATGCGGAAGGCTGCGCACAGTTCATCAAAGCGCTGGAACGCCATGGTTTTACTGGCCAGGGCGTCAGGATGCCTCCAACCCTGCACCTGAAGACCGGCTGTTCGTACATGGAAGAGAATGTACTGCTTGTAGACGCTGCCTTTGCCGGCTACCCCGAGTTCAAAGACTTCAGGCACATAGCCATAGCACCTGAAGAGACCTACACGGCCAACTGCCTGCGCATCAATGACTACGTCATCGTCCCCGCGGGTTACCCCAGGACCCTCGCTGCCATCAAGGCGCAGGGCATGAAAACCTTGGAACTGGACATGAGCGAATACCGCAAGATAGACGGCGGTCTCTCCTGCCTGTCGTTGCGGTTTTAAGGGCTCACCTGCCCAACATGGTCCAGATCTTCTTCATCTCCCTGTCGGTGCTGGCGTTGGTTATGTTGATGCAGGGCAGCCTGAGCAGATCCACTGCCTTGACAGGCAGTATGTGCTCTTCAGAGGTCCTGATTGCCGTGTAGCCTGCCTTCAGCGCCAGGTCGGTAATCAGCTTGCTGCCGGAGCCGGAACCGAACGGAAGCGCAAGCACCTCGACCTTCTGGCCGGTCTCCCGCTCTATGGTAGCCCTGGAATCGGCGAGCGAAGCGGCTATGGCGGGGGCGTCTAGCTTTTCAAGGTACAGATGGTTGGTGCCATGAGACCCCATGGTGAACAGCGCAGTGCCTGCTGCGTCGCGGTAGCCCGCCAGTTCACGGATCTGTGACCAGTTCATGTAGCCCACTTCACCCACGAAGCCGGAAATGATGAAGAAGGTTGCCTTGATGCCGTACTCCCTGAGCAGCGGATACGCGATGGCATACATGGAAAGGTCGCCGTCGTCAAAGGTGATGATTGCGGCGTCGGACTCGAGCTTCATCGTGCCATTCCTGATGGCCACGAGTTCACTGAAATCTATAATCCTGAAGCGGCTCTTGATGAAGGCCATGTCATGCTCGAAGTTGTAGATGTCGCGGTTGTACTCGCTGCCCGTCCTGCCGTAGACCAGATTGTGGTACATGATGATGACCAGTTTTGGATTGGAGCGGAACGGCACCTCGCGTACGGCAAGCTGGTCTTCGGTAACAGTCATGGCCGACTGCCGGAGGATGCTGGACGAAGCCTTCCAGTAGCGTGTAGCCGGAACGGAGGCTGCATCCCTGGCCGGACTCGTCGTGCACGAAGACAGGAGGGCGAGTACGAGGACGGTGAACAGGGTGCTCGGCATGGACGGGCTCTCCTTGATGAAGTCTCTTCCCTTGGTATAGCACTTGAAGCGGCTCGCGGTACACCGTTGACGCCCGTGCTCCACGGGCATACGATAGTGCATGATACACCGTAGCCATCAACAAAAGGAGCGTGCCTTGAAAATACTCTACCTGGTCATCGTCCTGCTCGTAGCCATACTCGCCGTGATGTTCGCGGCGCAGAACAGCGCAACGGTAGCCATAACGTTTTTTGCGTGGAGCACCTCTGGATCACTGTCCCTCGTGCTCGTCCTCACGCTCACGCTGGGCATACTGATAGGTGTATTGATCATGGCGCCCTCAGTATTCAAGCGCTCCTTCCAGTCTTCTGGCCTCAAACGCCGTGTACACCGGCTGGAAAAGGAGAAGACGAGCCTCAACGAAAAGATAACCGCTACCGGAGATAAAGGCACCGAGGTTTCAAAGCAGGAAGCAGACTCCTCTGGCAGCCAGACGCCAAAGAAACCGACCCTA
>JAIFMD010000059.1 GCA_020048755.1 Spirochaetota bacterium | reverse complement strand
GACGCGTCCAGCACGAGCGGCCCGGAGATGCCTTTATGCGTTATCAATATATCGCCTACCCGTGACGACAGTTTCTTGCCATCGCGCCGGATGGTAAGGCCCGCTCCTCTGAAAGACAACCCCGCAACCGATGCAAGCCTGAAATCCGTCACGTAGACCGGAGCCAGAGCCGGCCTAACTGCGACGACAGCGTGGCCCAGAGCCGCGGCCAGCGCATACCCGTCGCCGGATGACCCCGTAACCGGATACGAGGCTCCGCCCGTCGCCACGAGCACGGCTTCAGCAATGATTTTTTCTTGTGCTGTTTCTATTATGAACTCGCTGCCTACCGCAACCAGCGACATAACACGCCGCTCGCCGCGCATTTCCACGCACAGACGCTGTGCTTCGGCAAGCAGGATGTCCAGCACCGAGGAAGCCTTGCGGGTAACAGGAAACACCTTGCCGCCCTCTTCTTCCTCAAAGTCCAGGCCATGAGTGCGGAACCAGTCCAGCAGGTCGTTGTTGGAGAATTCGAGCAAGGCTGGCTTGAGGAACCGGGCTACCGCGCCTGGCTTTGCGCCGCCTCCATAATGCTCCGCGAAATCGTCAATGGGGCCTGCGTGCGTAAGGTTGCACTGTCCGGAGCCTGCCACCAGCAGCTTGCGGCAGGGATGGGTCCGGCGCTCCAGCACGACAATACCAGGACAGGCGTCGGGTTCTATCTCGCACCCGGCATTGTCCATACGAGCGGCAGCGGCAGACTCCGCGTAACGGATGGCAGCAAAAAGCCCCGCGGGGCCTCCTCCTATGACAGCAACCCGGTAGCGTTGTGGAACCGCGTCACTCATAGTCAAAACGGTAGGCCTTGCCGACGGCAGCCGGCATATCCACAAGCTCGCTGAATTTGAATCCCGCTGTAGAAGGCACCGCGTCGACGACGCCCTGCGTGACGAGCACCTCGCCAGCCTTTGCGGTATCTTCACCCAGCTTGCTCGCCGAGTTGACTTCCTTGCCAAACACGTCCGCGTCGCCTATGCGCAGGACTCGTCCGAAACCAACGCCGGCACACAGCAGTACCTGTTCGGTCTTGGCCCTTCCCGCATTGTAGTTCGCGCAGGCAGCCTGCATGCCGGCTACCGCCTTCAAAGCCTTGAGCGGGTTCCTGAAGATTACCAGCATGGAGTCGCCTTCTATCTTGAGCAGGATGCCGTCATGCTCGTCTATGACCGGTACCAGGATGCGCTCGCTTTCGAAAATCGTCTGCAGGAAGTGGATGATGCCGAAGGCTTCGACATTGCGCGAGAAGCCGGCAAGGTCGGTAAAGACGATGGCCCATTCTTCACCGAAAAGGTCCCATATCCGGGCATCAATACGCGTGGTGTCCGCACCGGGAGCCATGCGTTCGGTGATAAGTCGTGACAACCTGTCTTCGGACGCTCCTACGGCTATGCTTCGCTGGTACATCATGGAAACCTCCCGCTCTACTCAGTAGACGATAGTATCCATAGAAGTTCACAGGGTTCAAGCTCCAGTGGTTCACCGGGCAGGACGAGCCGCCCTGAAAGCAGATCCATGCCCTGCCTGCCTGCCAAAACGTGATTAGCCGCTGTGGCATCGAGCTCCACGGGCCTATCGGAAAAGTTTCCCACGACGGAAAGAAGTTCTCCGGCAGCCTGCTTCCGGAACGCGAGCACCGCACGGGTCCCCGTATCGACGACAGTAACAGCCTGCGCGCTGAACGCAGCATGAGCCTTGCGGTGCCGTGAAAGCGAACAGATCCCCGCATGCACACGGCCGGAAATTTCCGACGCATCGATCCTGCCTTCAACAAGTTTGTCATTCCAGCTGAGCCTGTGAACCCAGCGACTGTCGGCAGCTCTGGCTGGATCATCTTCATACCGGTAATCATTGAGCGAGCCAAGCTCGTCGCCCAGATACAGGAGGGGGATGCCACCCGCTGAAAAGGCGATGCCATACAGCAGCAATACCCTGCGTATCGCCGTGTCCAGGTCTTCACCTGGGCCTTCGGTAACCGCCCTTTCGACTCCAGCCAGGGAAGCAGCCGTGCCGCAGATCCTGCGGTCCCCGTTGGCGGGGTTGAACTGAAAGCTGACTCCACAGCTGAAACTGCCAGGGAAGGTTCCCATATAAAAATTATTGAGGAACGAACGGTGGTCACCACCCTTGATACCCAGTTCAGCGGCATCTTCGTCGGCGAAGGTCCAGCCTATGTCGTCATGGCAGCGCACGTAGTTTACCCAGGCGCAGCCAGCGGGCAGTCTGTGGCGCTTGCGCATCGAAAGTGACAAAAGACGCGCGTCCTTGGTAGCCGAGGCTTCCCACAGCTCCGCCATGAGCAGCGGATTGTACGACACCTGACACTCCCGCAGATCTATGTATTCAGCTATGCGGTCGGGATGGACGATGGCCTCGGACTTGAACAGCAGCGACGGGCAGGCCAGCCGTGCTATCGACTGGAATGCTTTTATTATCGTGTGCGCCTGAGGCAGATTCTCGCAGCCCGTGCCGATTTTTTTCCATATAAAAGCCACGGCATCGAGGCGCAGCACCGATACGCCGCGGTTTGCCAGCGCCACCATTTCAGCAGCCATGGCCCTGAACACGGCTGGATTTGCGTAGTTGAGGTCCCACTGATACGAGTGAAAGGTTGTCCATACCCATTTGTTCATCTCGGGCGACCAGGTAAACGAACCCGAGCGGGCCTCCGGAAAGATGTCGCGCAGGCTCGCCTGGTACGCGGCGGTATCGGCATGATCGGCGAATACACGGTAGAAATCCTGGTGAGCAGAATCACCAGCTTTGGCCTGCACAGCCCATGCATGCTCGTCGCTTGTGTGGTTGAACACGAAGTCAGCCACGAGCGCTATGCCTTCATGGGCCAGCAAGCCAGCAAGATGCTCGAGGTCATCCATTGAACCCAAGGCTGGATTGGTCTGCCGGTAACTCGAAACCGCGTAGCCGCCATCGCTCTCCTTGCCGGGCGCAAGGAAGAACGGCATCAAGTGTAACCAGGTTACACCGAGCTCCTTGAGATACGGTATGCGCTGCGTAAGACCGTTGAAGGTTCCGGCAAACAGGTCCACGTACGCGACGGCACCTACCTGGCTGCCTGAGAGGAACCAGCCGGATTCCGGCGGTAATTCCCGGTCCCGTTGGCGCAAAGGCTCGGGCCTGGCCTGGAATCCGGCAAACGTTTCCTCGACCAGGGCCTGCAGCTGGAACGCAAAATCCGGGCGGTCGCGGTACAGGTCCCACAGCAGTTCGGCAAGCCGCCTGAACTCCCCGTCCAACCTGGCTGAAAACTCCGCAAGATCGGCCAGATCGCCAGCGGGTGCGGCTGCCGCTAGTAAACGCTCGCGGCAGCCGTGTTCCAGGTTTGCCCAGGATCGATCCATCACTTGATCGATCCGGCCACCATGCCCTTGACGATATACTTCTGTGCCAGCAGGAAACAGATGACGACGGGTATCATCGCCAGGAGGATGGCGGTCAGTATCAGGTCCCATTGCTTGACGAAGGCGCCGGCAAAATTGGAAACCGCCAGCGGTATGGTCTGTATGGCGTTGCCCTTGCCGAGCACAAGAAGCGGCAGGAGGAAGTCGTTCCATATCCAGATGCCGTTGAGCACGAGCACGGTGGCGTGGATGGGGCTCAGTATCGGAAAGATTATCTTGTAGAAAATTTCGGCTCTCGTGCAACCGTCTATCGTTGCCGCTTCTTCAAGTTCAACCGGGATACTCTTGATGAAGCCGTGGTACATGAAAATGGACAGCGATACGCCGAAACCCACGTAGCACAGGATCATGCCGGCGTAGGTCCGCAGGAGCCGTATACCGGTTATGCCGGTTATGGTCCTGAGCCAGGACAGCAGCGGGAACATCACAATCTGAAACGGTATGACCATAGCCGCTACGAACAGAAAGAAGATTGCATTGGAGGTCTTCGTCTTGGTGCGTACGAGGGCCCAGGCTGCCTGGGAAGACAACAGGCTGATGGCCAGCAGCGAGACGGAGGTGATGATGCTTGACGAGACCAGCGATGCCGGATACCGGATGTTGCTGCTCGTCCAGATGGTAGCAACGTTCTTGAACAGGGTTCCCCAGCTCTTGGGCATGACCAGCGGATACTGGGTTACCTCGAAGGCCGTCTTCGATGAATTGATCAGAACGAGGAAGAATGGAAAGAGGAAGGCGAGGAACAGAGCCAGCGTCGCCACCTCGGCAACGATCTTCCCGACTTTGATGCGGTTCATAGCTCCAGCTCCTTCTTCTTGTTGACGGCCACCTGGACCAGCGCGATGACCGCCAGTACGAGGAAGAACACGACGGCCCGGGCCTGCCCCATCGCAAGGAAGTTGGACAGGAAGGCGGTGTTGTAGATGTTCAGCGCGAGCAGTTCAGTCCCGAGGACGGGCACGCCCTGGAACATGGTCGAGGGGCCTCCGCTCGTCAGCGAAACGTTGACATCGAACTGCTTGAAGCTCTGCACGAGCGTCAGGAACATGGTCACGGTAAAAGCCTGGGCGGCCATTGGCAGGGTTATTGCCCTGAGCCTCTCCATCGGGCTGGCGCCGTCTATCATCGCGGCCTCGTGGAGTTCCACAGGCACGTTCTCTATCGCGGCTATGTAGATCATCATGATGTAGCCGGCGTACTGCCAGGTACCCACGATGATGAGCGCTACAATGGCCGACGTGGGTCTGGCCAGCAGCAGGTTTTCAGGCGACGCAAGTGCGGCAAGCGCCGGAACAGCCTTGCCTAGAGATGGAAGGGCGTTATTGAAAAGAAACTGCCATATATAACCAAGGATCAGGCCACCTATCAGGTTGGGCACGAAGAATCCGACCCGGTATATCTTTCGTAGTTTAATCTTGCTGGTCACGAGCAGGGCCAGCGCAAAGGCCACCACATTTATGAACATCATGTTGAATATCGTATAGATGACCGTCACGCCAAACGAATGGGCAAATGCCGGATCCTTGAAACTCTCGGTATAATTTCTTAACCCTATGAACTGGAGTCCGCCGTCGGCCTTGGCTGATGAGGACCAATTGGTAAAGGAATAGAAGACGCCCAGGAAGAAGGGAACGATGATCACCACCGTAAAAGCCAGCAGCACCGGTGCCAGAAACAGCCAGAATACCAGCGAATTTTCTTTTTTGATGTTCATGCTCCCCTCCTCCAGAAAGCGGGAGCGGACCGCCACGAGGGCGGCCGCTCCGGTTATTTATTTCTTGTTGGCGATCAGGGCCTTGGTCATCAGGTCGACGAACTGGGCCTTGTTGATCTTGCCGGTGGCAAACTGGTTGTAGAGCGGGTTCAGGGTCTTGTCGCGGAAATCGCCGGTAAAGTAGTACTGGCTCCACGAATAGACCTTGCCGGCCGCTGACCAGGCCTGGACGGACTGCGACAGCTGGCCTTCGGGCTGGAGGCTGATGCCTGAGTAGGCGGGGATCATGCCGGCTTCCTTGACCATGTACTGGGCGCCTTCTGGCGTGGTGGCGAGGTCGGTCAGGAATTTTTTGGCCATCGCGAGGTTCTTGGAATCCTTGTTGATGGCGTAGAACGAGGGAGCGGCTACAAAGATGCCATCGGTGGCTTTCTTCATCGATCCATGGGGAGCAAAGGCCATCTTGAAGGTTGCTACACCCTTGAGGTTTCCGTCAACCCAGTTGCCCTGGTGCAGGAATGCGGCCTTGCCGGTCGCAAATGCGCCAACCTGGGAGTCGTAGTTGCCTGTGGTCAGGACAGTCTTGTCGGCGTACTTGAAGAGCAGTTCCACCCAGTCGGCATACTCGGACAGGCGGGTCGCGTCGACATTTCCGGCGAGCAGTGCGTCGACCACCGACAGGTCGCCGTAGGGCAGGCCGTTGGCAAGCAGCGAATTGAAGTTGTGGTGGGCGGTTACCCAGCCCATTTCAATCGAAGCGGCCATGGACACGACGGAATCGATGCCCAGTTCTTTCTTCATTGAATCAAGCTTGGCAAAGGCATTCATGTAGCCATCGTAGTTGTTCAGGGTCGCGGGGTCGATGCCGGCCTTGGCGAGCAGGTCGGCGTTGTAGGCCATGCCCCAGCCTTCTACTGCAACAGGGAAGCCAAAAACCTTGTTGTTGTACTTGAACGCAACGGCGGTCTTGGAAACCCAGGGCTCCGAAGATACATCGAGAACCAGGTTTTCCCATTCCTTGTAGCTTTCAAGGCCATCAAAGGCAAAGAGGTCGGGCATGTCGCCTGCGGCAAAGTCAGCCTTGAGCGCGGGGCCGAGGCCTCCGGAGGTGCCGCCTATCGACTTGATGGTAACGGTGACGTTGTTGGCTGTGCCCCAGGTGGCGGCGTAGGCCTTCAGGGCGGCGTCGATCTCGGGCTTGCCCTGGGCCAGGGTAAGGGTGGTGATCTTGACGGGTTCTTCCTTCTTGGCGCAGCCCGTGAACAACACGGCAACTGCGAGCAGGGCGATGAACATGACGATCAGTGATTTCTTCATTGCAGATTCCTCCTTGGAACGAAATACCAATTCTATTGCCTTCACCGGCATGATGCAAATATCACCGGTGCTGCCCATGCAGCACCTTTCAACCTGTTCACGCAGTCGAGCGTTCAACCACCGATACGCGCAACTGCACGTTCTGCAAGGGCCTGTCCGGTTCCGCAATCCGACCCAGAAGCAGCTCGGCTGCTAGCCGGCCGGATTCCTTCAAGGCCTGGCTGATAGTCGAAAGTTCCATGTAATCGGCTGCTTCTATGTCGTCGAAGCCGATGATGGCCACATCTTCCGGCATGCGGAGCGATAGTTTGCGGGCCGCCTTGATGACACCAAAAGCCTGCAGGTCAGACATGACGAATACAGCCTTCGGGCGTTTTTTACGTGACAGCAGTTCCATACCCATGCTGTATCCACCATCAAAGCTGACCTCACCAAGCTTGATGAAGTCAGGATCCAGAGGCCTGCCAGCCGCTGACAATGCATCTGAGTAGCCCTTGATACGCAGTTCACTGGGCTGAAGCGAATAGGGCAATGGAGAATTCTGGCCTATATAGCCGAACGTTTCATGTCCCTTGGACAAAAGATACTCGGCGGCCAGGGCCCCGCCCTTTATGTTGTCGCATTCGATGCAGCAGAACAGCGGATTGTGCTGTTCGATTAGAACGACCTGAAGGCCTGCACGATGCAGGTGTCTGGCGTTTACCTCGTCCAGGAGCATGGCCATGACGATTATGCCGTCGAGCCGCTTTGTAAGGAATCCCGTCCGCACCAGGTTGTTCAACTGCTCCGGTGAATCGATACTGTAGACGAGCATCTCGCAATCAGCGGCATGGAACACCGACGTCATACCCTGCATGCGTTCCACGAAGGACGGAGCCGGGAAGAATGGAGCCAGCACGCCTATGCGGCCAGGCCGTCTGCTCTGCCGCGAGCCCGCATTGCCCTGTCGGATGTATGAAAGCACTTCCATCGCATCATGGATACGATCACCCGTGACAGCGGCTACCTTTCCAGAATTGTTGAGGAAGCGGGAAACCGTAGAAATGCTTACACCAGCCTTGTCCGCGACATCATAGATGGTGGCTGGTGCTTTTCCTATCATGCTTCCCCGATTGTGGTACTGGTTCAACTGCCTCACGGCTGGTTTACTTTCATGAAACATACTTCATGAAAGTGCTTTCATAGCATTGCGCGATTTCATTGAACTGTCAAGTACTAAACATGTTCAATGCTGCAAATTCGGCCGCTACTCCGGATGCCTGGCCGCAATCAGATCGATGAAGCGTTGCCCGTACTTCTCGAGCTTGGCCCGCCCGACTCCGTAGATTGCTGCGAGGGAAGTTTCGGTACGTGGCCTTGCAACAGCCATCTCCTTGAGGGTCCTGTCGGGAAATACGACATACGGCGGCACACCGGCCTCGTCGGCAATGCGCTTGCGCAATGACCTGAGCGCCATGAACAGTTCCTCGGCGGAGCCACCGTCTCCAGAACCGGTTGCCAAGCTCCCGGAAGGCGCGGCTCCAGTCAGGAAGGGGTCGCCAGCAACACTACTGCCTCCAAGGGTTCTGCTGGAACGCTTGCGCCGGGTTCGTTTGGTATCCAGTGCCCGGTCTACTACGTCAAATTCGCCAGAACCAGCACCAGAGCCGAGGCCTACAAGGGAGGCGGGCACCGGATAGGGAGGTCTGTCCCTGAACATGTCATAGGCCGGACGCCCGAGGGACAGGGTGGAATGTTCAGGATCCCTCACGAGATGCCCGGTAGAGACGAGCCTTCGGGCCAGCGCGAGCCACCCTGCCCTGCCCAGCTCGGTTCCTATGCCAAAGGTTGAAAGTTCCTTGTGCCCGAAGCGCTCGACCTTCTCGGTAGCGTCGCCCAGCAGCACATCGACGACATGGGCCGCGCCAAAGCGCTCGCCGGTTCGTTTGACGCAGGAGAGGAATTTCTGGGCGGCAATCGCGAGGTCAACGGTTTCGCGGGGCCCGGACAGGCAGTTGTCACAGGCGGCACAGTTGCGGCTTTCGTGGGCTTCCCCGAAATGGTCAAGGATCAAGGCCCGGCGGCAGAGCTCGCTCTCGGCGTAGTCACGCATTGACTCCAGCCGGTCCAGGGCGGCACGGCGCTGTTCGTCCGGAAGGTCGACAAACAACCGTCCCGCCGCCGCGACATCACCGGAACTATAGAACAGCACGCAATCGGAAGGTAATCCATCGCGGCCAGCGCGGCCGATTTCCTGGTAGTAGTTTTCGACGCTCTTGGGCAGGTCGGCGTGGACCACCCAGCGGACGTCGGGTTTGTCTATGCCCATGCCAAAGGCAACCGTGGCAACAATGACCAGTATGTCATCTCGTACAAAGGCTTCCTGCACCCGCGAACGTACCTCGGACGGCAAGCCGGCGTGATACGCAGTAGCCTTCAGGCCCGCGGCGGACAGGTGTCCCGCCAGCTCCTCGGTGCGCCGCCGCGATCCGCAATATACGATGCCAGACTGGTCCGGCCTCGCCAGCGCAAAGCGCAGCAGCCTGTGCTTGAGTTCCAGCTTCCGCTCCACCGAGATGCGGAGGTTTGGCCGGTCAAAACCGCCCAGGAAAACAGCTGGCTCCCGCAGGCCCAGGCTGTATGCAATATCCGTGCGTACGCGCTCGGTTGCCGTCGCGGTAGTGGCCAGCCAGGCAGCACGCGGGTACCGTTGCCGGAGCAAGCCCAGCGACCGGTACTCCGGCCTGAAGTCGTGCCCCCACTCGGACACGCAGTGCGCCTCGTCCACCACAATGAGGGCAGGCGGCGCCGTATCGATCAGCGACAGCAGCCTGTCCCCGGACAGCGATTCAGGCGCCGCGTATATAAGCTTGACGATGCCGGAACGCACGCGGGCCTCAATGCTGCGCCGCTCGTCGAGTTCCAGCGAGCTGTTGATGAAGGCCGCATCGACCCCGGCGCTCTTCAGCGCCGATACCTGGTCGCGCATCAGCGCAATCAATGGGGACACGACCAGCGTCGTGCCGGGCAGGGCCAGCGCCGGAATCTGGTAGCATAGTGACTTGCCGCCGCCAGTAGGCAGTACCGCCAGGCAATCGTGCCCGGCCAGCACCGCGTCTATGATCTCACGCTGAAACGGTCTGAACGAATCGTAGCCAAAAACTGTCTTGAGGATTTCTTCCGGCTGGCGGGTTTGCATGCAGGTATAGTAGCAGTTTTTTGAAAAAATGCTCACCCCGGGCAGGTAATCAAACCAGCGGCAGTATCATCGATCTGCGGGAATGACCTTTGCCACGACCCAGAACGCTGCTGAAAGTCCCAGCGTCAAGGCAGCATGATAGACGACCCAGCCTGGCAGGCCGAGGATCACTTGTGGCGAAAGCCCGTAATTCCAGAAATCGACTCCGAGGAATCCGGCAACCACAATGACCATGATCGATGCGTTGAGGCGCAGAGAACCGGTGTTGCCCATCCTTAACCGTACTGTTGGCCTCGACATCCAGAAGCCAACGATCATGACCAGGAACTGTGCCCCGGCGTTGAATAGAGCGGCTGGAACAGGGGGCGAGAACATGCCGGCTGATTCGGCAAAAACCAGCATAGTCCCCGCGAGCAGGGTTGCGGCTGCAGTCCAGCGGCCGAGCTGGGGCGCGTAGATGCCCATGAGGGCTACCGGCATAAGCGAGGCATAGCCAGGAAAAGCCGTTTTGTTGAGGAAATCCAGAATTGAAGCGGGAGGCCTGATGGCCACGATCCATCCCAGTGCGGCCAGCAACACCGCGGCAGCCTGGGAGGCGCGTTTGCCACGGAATCGCTTTGGCAGAAGATCCGAACCTATCATCGTGGCACAGGACAGAAGTTGGCTGTCCATGGTGGACATAAGAGCGGCCAGAGCGGCCAGCGCGAATACCGGGCCCCATACCGGGCCGGCCAGCGCCTGTACCAGCACGGTAAAGATGCCGTCGCTCGCAGCGCCTGCGAGACCCGGCACCATGGCGGAACCCAGAACGCCGACAGCGCAGACCGGCAAGAACACCAGCACGGCCACCACAGGATACGCTATCATGCTGGACAGCAGGGCCTTGTCCGAGCGCGCGGCATAGAAACGCTGTATGAAATGCGGAAACATGGGATCAGCAAAGGACCACAGAATGTAGTAGCCCAGCAGGGGCAGCCAGCCGAGCGTTCCGCCGACACCTGCCCGGGACATGCGCCCGGCGTCGGCGGCTACCTTTGCCGCGGCTCCCGATGGCCCCGCGGACACGACGACGATCAGGCCCGCAGCCACCGCAAGCACAAGCAACGCCGCCAGCTGGAGTATGTCAGTCCTCGCAACGGAGCGCATACCGCCTTGCCAGACATACGCAGCAACCAATGCGACGAGCAGAGCGGAGGCCGCAACACGGGGTATCCCGGTCATTCCCTCTATGAGCGTTCCTCCGGCACCGGCCTGTATTGCGAGGTATGGGATCGTGTACAGCAGGGACAGACCGGAAAAAGCCCTCCCGAGCCAGGGGCTGGCAAAACGGTCGGCGATGAAGTCAGCTGGTGTCGTCCAGCCCCGCCGGGCCGACATACGGCGCAGTGGCACACCTACGACGGCAAATGAAACAGCCATCAGGGCCGTCCCAAACGCCATCACCGGAAAGAAGGCCCAGCCCAGCCGGTAACTGGCACCGGAAACGCCAAAAACGGTAAAGGCGGACAGGTTGGACGCGGCAAGCGTAGCCAGCAAGGCCGGCCCCGCAAGCGAACGCCCGGCGAGCGCATATTCTGACTCGCCTGAAACCAAGTCAGCAGCAATGGAATCCCGGGCTGACCTTCCGGGACGCCGCCATGACGCAAAAGCCATATTGGCTAACAGAAAGGCGATGAGGGCCAGTATCGATACAGTCACAGGCAGGCTCCAGGTAGTGTTTCAACGCCGGACGGCGGCAGCATCCAGGGCCTGGCCGAGTTCGGTGATGGTATAGGGTTTTGGCAGCAAGGTATAAACAGGCTTGAGCTCGTCCGTTGAGACAGGAGTCTCGTCATGCAGGCCAGAAACCAGTACGACGGGTAACGCGGGGCGTTGCGTCCTCATCCTTGCGGCCACTTCGTCTCCGGGCAAGTCACCCATGCGCAGGTCGAGCACGGCGGCGGTCCAGGCACCAACCCTCTCCTCGAAAAGCCTGAGCGCTTCTTCGCCACCTGACGCAGCAACGGTATCGTACCCGAGGGCTTCGAGAATGATCACCGCAGTCTCGCGGGGAATTTCGTCATCATCGGCTACAATTACGAGCCCCTGGCCGTGATGTGCTGGTGGCGGGCCGGCCTTGGCCACCGCAAATTCCTCAACACTGGGCAGGTACACGATGAACTCCGCACCAGCGCCCAGTTCGGATCGCAAATCGACAAAACCACCATGCTGGTGTGCTATCGCATGGACCATGGCCAGTCCGAGCCCGCTGGAGTTATCCATGGGTTTCGTCGTGTAGAACGGATCGAATATCCTGCTCTGGATGTGCCGGGGTATGCCGACACCTTCATCGGAAACCGTCAAGGCCCAGTAAGCCCTGTCTTCAATATCGGGGTTGGAGTCAAGAAAACTTCTCTCCAGTCTGGCCTGGCGCAGATCCAGGGCAACTGTTCCGCCGCGCCTGGCTCCCTCCTGCCGCATGGTCGTCATCGCATGCTCCGCATTGATGACGAGGTTAAGGATAAGCTGCTCGACCTGGCCTGAGTCACCACAAACCGAGGCCTCGGGCAAGGCGTCTGCCAGCTGGAGGTTGACGGTATGGTCAACGGAATGCTCGGCAAACCTGCAGACGCGCCTGAGGGCATCATCAAGCCTGAATACTACCGACTCGGGAGACCGCTTTCTGGTCAGCATCAGGAGCCGCCTGACGGATGAAGCCGCACGCTGCGCGGAGCGCTCGATGATTTCCAGGTCCCGCGATATTTCACCAGGATCGCTGACCTGACCGGTGTCGATGCTCTGGCGGATGAGCGAAGCCGCCCCCATGATTCCGGCAAGCGTGTTGTTGAAGTCGTGGGCGATGCCGCCGGACAGGGTTCCCACGGCCTCCATTTTCTGGGCATGGTCAAGTTTGCGGATCCGTTCGATGTTTTCTTCAGCCTGCTGTCGTTCCTCGGTGACATCCCTGGCTATCGTGGCCAGAAGCCTGCCTTCTACCATCGGTATGGCAAAAGAATCACTCTGGATGAAGCGTCGGGAGCCATCCTGCCGACAAATTTCAGTCTCCTGCATGCGCCGGGTCCATGATTGATCGCGTCCCGCAAGCACGGCCAGGATCAGGTCACGCAAGCGCTCCGGAGTCCTGCCGCCTTCAGGCTCTACGGTAGCCCTGAGCTCCCAGTACAGTTCGCCAATCGCTTCATCAGCGCCGATGCCGGTCATCGCGATCATCGGTTGATTCCATCGAACGACCCGTCCCGCGGTGTCGGTCAGTACGATGCCATCCAGGGATTTTGCTATGAATTCATCGAGCAGCAGGCCAGCATCAGCCAGTCTGCGTTCTGTACGGGTCCTGGCAAACTCGGGCCGCAGGTCTATGGCTGTCAGTATCATTCCCTCCGTCTCGTCACCAGGCACGGGATGGAGCCGCAGGCTTACGGGAATTGCGTCGGGGCCAAGACTGGTCCTGAAGCCACGGGAATCAGCTGGAGCCGTCATTTTTCCGGCCAGGTTTTCCCCAAGGTCGGCAGGCAGGAAATCTGATGTGCCCAGCTTTCTTGCCTGCCCGAGAGTGGACACACCAAGCGCGGCTATGGCGCTGCGGTTGCCCCATATGACATGTCCGGAATCATCAACATAAATGACGAACTCCGCCATGCTCTCCAGAACTGAAAGTGCTTCCCGTGCAGGCAAAAGTGACAGAAAACCGTAGCGCTGCATCGATATGATCATGCCGATGGACAGTATCTGTATCCAGAAGATCGCCATGTTGGGAAAATCAAAACCGGCGTACAGGAATATCGTATCGGTAACAAAGCCCAGCAAAACCGCAGTCAGGTACGACCATCCCAGCAAGCTGAAACGCTTGCGCTCCCGCCTGCTTGTCGCGCTGGTACTCGCCCTGAAGGCTAAACCGACTGAAACGAGGATAAGGCTGAAGTAATGAAAAACGAATATGAAGTACGCCGCATTGGGCTGTATGGCAAGCATCCAGTATCCACCGCGCCTGACGGGCTCGACAAGCACATACAGCGGAACCATGAAGGATAATGCTATGGAAGGAGCATACAAGCCGGCAAGGATGACCCGTCCCCTGCTGCCATCCAGCACGGAGCGGCCGGCTACCCGGAGTGTGAAATGGAGTATGAGTGGTGGAAAAACGCACCAGGTCCAGGCAAATATCCGGTAAAGAAATAATGCCAGTCCACTGTCAGGGCTGGCGTACCAGAATGAAGCTGCCCCGGCCCAGACAGTAAATACCAGGTTGAAAATCAGGGCTACCCGGTTGGACTTGGACTCCCTGTCGAGCGAGTACACCAGCCAGGCGCAGTACGCGAACACTGAGGCCGCAACCAGCGCAAAACGAGAAAGCCAGACTGTCGCAAACGTTTCGGGCATCAGATTCCTTTGAACGGCTATCAGTCTCAGAATATTATCCAGCGCAGCATAGTACAAGTCCCGGTACTGACTGGCAGCACTGCTCTCGCCCCATTCCAAAAAAAAGGCCGGGGGATATCGGCCCCCCGGCGCGGTTCGTCCCGCTCATCGCGCCTCGTGGCGCAACAAGCGGCAGGGTATCAGCAGATCAGCTTCTGTAGCACAGCATCGGGTTGCGTGCGGCCGCTACTTCATCCAACCGGCCTATCGGCGTATTGTGTGGCGCGTCGTGCAACAACTCGGGCTGCGTTTTGGCCTCTTCTGCGATTTTCAGCATCACATCGATAAAGGCGTCCAGCGTCTCCTTGCTCTCTGTCTCGGTGGGTTCTACCATCAAGGCCTCGGGCACGATCAGCGGGAAGTAGATTGTCGGCGGATGGTAGCCGTAGTCTATCATGCGCTTGGCGATGTCCAGCGTGTGTATGCCATCGACGAAGTTGCCCATCGCCACAAACTCGTGCATGCAGCGGCGTGGATACTTGACGGGGTACACCTTCTCCATCTTCACCTTGATGTAGTTGGCGTTGAGCACCGCGGACTCCGCCAGGCGGCGCATGCCTTCCTCGCCGAGCATCCTGATGTAGGTGTACGCGCGGACCAGCACGCCAAAGTTTCCGTTGAAGGCCTTCATGCGGCCAATGCCCTTTGCCGGCATCTCCATGGAGAACTTGCCGTTCTTTTCCACGGCAATAGGGCCAGGCAGATACTCGGCCAGCACGGGAGCCGCCCCGACCATGCCCACACCGGGCCCGCCACCGCCGTGCGGTGTAGAGAAGGTCTTGTGCAGGTTGAAGTGCATAACATCGATACCCACGTCGGCCGGGCGCAGGACGCCGGTCAGCGCATTCATGTTGGCGCCATCACCGTACACGAGACCGCCCGCATCGTGGATCATCTTTGCGATTTTCTCGATGTTGCGTTCAAACAGGCCTATGGTGCTGGGATTGGTGATCATGATGCCGGCAACGGTATCGTCACATGCGGCCTTGAGCGCATCAAGATCGACGCCGCCCTCGGCATCACTGGGGATGGTTACCGTGGTCAAGCCTGCCATGGTGCACGAGGCCGGGTTGGTGCCGTGCGCGCTGTCGGGGATGAGCATCTTGACGCGTCCGGGGTTGCCGTGGGCCAGGTGGTACGCGCGGATCATGAACACGCCTGCCAGCTCGCCGTGCGCGCCGGCAGCGGGTTGAACGCTCACGCCCGCGAATCCGCCGATCGCCTTGAGGCTTTCCTGCAGGCGGTAGATCAGTTCGATCGCGCCCTGGTTGCGGTCGTCGGAGACCAAGGGGTGCGCGCCTTTCCAGCCGGGCTGGGCGGCGGCTACCTCGTTGGCCTTGGGGTTGTACTTCATGGTACAGCTGCCCAGCGGGTAAAAGTGCGTGTCGATGGAAAAATTCTTCTGTGACAGCCGTGTAAAATGCCGCACGACGGTCAGTTCATCGAGTTCGGGCAGCTTCAGTTCCGCACGGCGGAGGCTGGCCGGTACTGCCGTTACAGGCACGTCACAGGTCGGCAGGGACACACCCACCCTGCCCGGGCTCGAAAGTTCGAACGCCAGGGGTTCCGGAATCAGGTTCATACGGAGGCCTCCTTGAGCGACTGGGCCAGCAGGTCGATCTGGGCCTTGGTGTTCATCTCGGTAACGCAAACGAGCAATTCGTGGGTGCGCTTTGGATAGTAGCGTGACAGCTCGAGACCAGGCACGACGCCGCGGCGTTCCAGCTTGTCGACTATTTCCTTGGCCGGCACCGGCGTCTTGACGACGAATTCCTTGAAGAAGGTTCCTTCTGCAACGGCGAATCCGGGTACCGCAGCGATGGCTTTTGCAGCGTAGTGGGCCTTGTTCCAGCAGAGCTCGGCTACAGCCTTGAGGCCGCTCTTGCCGAGCGCTTCAAGGTAGATGGTAGTCTGCAGCATCACGAGCCCCTGGTTGGAGCAGATGTTCGAAACAGCCTTCTCGCGGCGAATATGTTGCTCGCGGGCGGACAGGGTAAGCACGAAGCCTCGCCTGCCGTCGTGGTCAAAGGCCTGGCCAACTATGCGGCCGGGCATTTTGCGCACGAATTTCTGCGTTACACCCATCATGCCAAGGAAGGGTCCGCCGTAGTTCATGGAATTGCCCAGGGCCTGTCCCTCGGCAGTTACTATGTCCGCGCCAAACGATCCGGGGCTGGACAGGAGGCCGAGCATTATCGGGTCGGCATTGACGGCGAAGACTGCCCCGGCACCATGCACGGCATCGGCAACTCCGGACAGGTCATGCACGCGGCCTTCAAAGTCCGGGTACGAAGCGACGAAGCAGGAAGTCCGCTCGTCGCACTTCTTCGCGGCCAGCGCGGGAACTTCGGTGTACTCGTCGATATTAACCGTAAATGCGGCCAGATAGGTGCGAAGCACTTCCTTGTACTCGGGATGGAGCGCAGCCGGCACCATGATGCGTGGCCGGGAAGCCCCGCCAGCGTTCACCGCCATCAGCACGGCTTCGGCCAGCGCGGTGGCACCATCGTAGTGCGAGGCGTTGACCGTATCCATGCCCAGGAGTTCCGCCGCCATCGACTGATACTCAAAGATAGCCTGGAGCGTACCCTGCGAAACCTCCGGCTGGTACGGGGTGTACGCCGAAAGGAATTCGCCTCGGGATGCCAGCGCTGGCACAGCCGCCGGTATGAAATGGTTGTAAGCGCCTGCGCCGAGGAACCAGGCGTTGCTTGACGCCGATAGGTTCTTGGCAGCAAGCGCTTCGATTTCGCGAAGCGCCTCGAGCTCGGAAAGTCCTGCAGGTAGTCCCAGCTTGGGGAAACGCTTGCCTGCGGGTATGTCGGAGAACAACTCTTCGACTGACTTGACGCCGATTGCGGCGAGCATAGCCTCGCGGTCTGCGTTGGTATTCGGGATGAAAGGCACCGCCTTACTCCTTGCCGGCTTCAGCCTCGTAGGCTACGGGGGTGAGGAGGCCATCCCATTCAGCAGGGTTTGTCGGCTCGAAGGCTATGAGCCAGCCACCCGTGTAGGGTTCCTTGTTGACCAGGGCCGGGTCTCCGGTGAGCGTCCCGTTGACCGAGAGGATCTTGCCGGACATCGGCATGTACACATCGCTGGCGGCCTTGACCGACTCCACGACGCCGAAGGCTTCACCCTGCTTGAGGGTCTTGCCGACCGCGGGCAACTCGATAAAGACAATATCGCCGAGCGCGTCCTGCGCGTGGTCGGAGATTCCGGCTACAATGCGGGCTCCGTCCTTGCGTGCCCACTCGTGTGATGATCGGTACCGTGCGTTCTTGTCAATGCTGCTCATGTCTTCCTCCTGATATGCTGTTCAGAATAATTCGCTTGTAGTACGTTTTTTGCACAGAGACACAGAGAAGATGAGGGAGAAAAAGAAAAAAGTTGAATATTATATATCGCAACCATTCTCTGATCATTCATTCCCTCTTGCCTCGTCTTCTCTGTGGCTCTGTGCTAAATTTCCCTGTCTTATTCCAGCGACTGTCTAGCGGCGGTAGGCGGGGATGTACAGGGGGCGTTTGACCACGGTAGCAGGGGCGGGTTTGCCGCGTATTGCCACGGCCAGAGCCGTTCCTATCTTTCCTACACCCGGTTCAACAAACGCGTTGGCGGCAAATACCTTGGCGGTCGGGCAGAACATACCCGCGACTACCATACCGACTTTCCTCCCGCTGGCGTCCTGCACCTCGAAACCTTCACGTGGCACACCACCGGTTACGGCAAGCCCGACCAGCTTGCGTGACACACCCTCAGCGGCCAGTTTCTCGATGGCTGCCTTGCCGATAAAATCCTTTTCCATGTCGCAGGCCCACTTGAAACCTGATTCCAGCGGGCTTATGTCCTGTGACAGTTCGTGGCCGTGGAGTGGCATACCGGCCTCGAAGCGGAGGCTGTCACGGGCAGCCAGACCGATGGCCTGCGTTTCGATGTCATGCTTGGCGCCTTCGGCTATCAGGCCAGTCCACAGGGCTTCAGCGCTTTCAGCGGGGAAGAACAACTCTACGCCGTCTTCACCCGTGTAGCCGGTACGGCCTACCAGGCAGGGAACTCCCATAATCGTAGCCTTGCCAGAGGTAAAGCGCGGAAAATCTGAAATTTTCCTGTCAGAGAGAAGATCGAGAAGCTCTATGGCTCGCGGTCCCTGAACGGCAATCATGTACGTTTCAGCAGAGAGGTCTACGATGCGGACATCCGCCGAGGCTGGTGCATGGGCGCGCATCCAGGCCAGATCCTCGAGCCGGTTGGATGCGTTTACGACTATCCACCATGCGCCGGGAAGCCGGTAGATGAACAAGTCATCGATGACGGTACCACGATCGTTTAAAAGCAACGAATACCGGGCGTCGCCGTCCTTCATATCCAATATACGTGCGCTGACGAGGCTGGAAACCCAGGCATCTGCGCCGGGTCCTGTCACTTCGACCTGCCCCATGTGGTCTATGTCAAAAAGGCCAACGGAGCGCCTCGTTACCAGGTGTTCCTCTACAGATCCCAACGGGTAGCTGATGGGCATATCAAAGCCAGCAAACGGCGCCATCTTGGCTCCTGCGGCCAGATGCCAGGCATGTAATCGAGTCTGATCCACGGTAGCTTCCTCCTCGTTCAGTCAGAACGAATTCTTTCCCATTCTACGGTAGCTGCAGTGTAACTTGAAAAATCCAGGCCGGCAAGCTCGTAAAATCAAAACATCATTTTAATTATAGAAATATAGATAATGAAACAGGCGACTTAAAAGTGCGGCTAAAAAAATCAGTCTTCCCGGCCAGGAGCGGACCTGCCACCCTTGGTAGTCGAGCGGACATGCTTGGATGCAAGCCTGCGCTCCCTAGAGGCCCGGGTGGGCTTGGTAGCCACTCGGCGCTTGGGCATGTGCGCAGCCTTGGAGACAAGTTCGACAAGCCTGGACAGTGCGATGGACTCATTCATGGAACGGCTGCGTTCAAGGTCTACAGCAACGAACAACCGGCCTTCCGCATCCAGCCTTGTAGCCAGCACAGTCCTTGCCCTGGCTCGCTCTGCCTCGGATAGGCCCTCGACCCGGTCCAGGTCTATCCTCGCACGTACCTTTGTCTCTACCTTGTTGACATTCTGCCCGCCGGGCCCCGAGGAACGAGCGAATTCCAGTTCCGCGAACGCATGCACAGAACGCTCTATCGCATCGATACGCATAGAAGCCTCCTTTAGAACGACGCACGCGATAGCGGCTTGCCGATATACACGCCGTCGCCACCCAGATAGTCTCGTTTCTGACCTTCTATGAGTATCTGTACATCTTTGACTGTAGAAAATCCTGTCGCCGTGTAAACGATCTGCTTGAGCTGTCCCGCATAGCCTTCTATGCCGTAACGGTTGTACATGAAGGATTCGCTAAAGTTGAGGTACGCAGTGGAGCCACGCACCTGTGCGGAGATGAGCCGCGCATCCGTCGGTATGAGGCTGATGAAACCCCGGGTCAACTCGTCGGTATTCGGGCCCATCATCAGGGCCTCAAGCGCGTCAGTCATGGGAGAATCAGAGGCAGCGACGGTGCGTTTCACCTCATGACGGCTGATGGCACCATCATCGTCCACCCGTACCAGGTAGAGCACTGCCACCCGTGTCGCTTTGATCTGTTCCATCGGGCTGACCGTGGGCGGTGAAACGACTTTAGGGACATCCTTGTCTGGAGCCGGTTTCACCGCAGGCGTTGTCGTAAAAGGAGTAGCCGATGGCGTTGTGGTTGGAGCAACTGGAACAGCAGTGGGAGTCACGGCTGGAACTTCGGCTGGTTTGGGAGTCTCGCTGCCTTTTGCCGGCACGGTCACAGGCTCCTTGCTTCCGTCACCCTTTGCGGGCTCCGTTACTGGCTTTTCAGCCTCAGGCTCCTGTGCAACCTTGGTCGTCCCAAGAGCTTCGACAAAGCCGGTGGCCTCCAGTGTGCCCTTGATCTTTTCCCAATTGAATACAAAAAGAAGCAGGGTGATGAGCAGCATCACCAACCAGATGAGGCAACCGGTCCCGTTTTTCTTGTTTGCTCCGCCGGAATTCCTCGTCGTTCGTTGCGCCATGATGCAGGCGATAGTAGCCGCGGTCACCGAGCGGGGTCAAGACACAGGTCTTGCCGCCCGGCGCTACCGCACTCAATCGTCAGTCAGTTCTTCGAGTTGCGCCTTGGCTAGCGCATCGCCAGGCTCCAGCTCCAGAACTGTTCTGAAGAAACCGGCAGATTCAGCATCCCGGCCTTGTTTCCGGGCTACTACTCCCAGATTGGATATGATTTTGACGTTTTCAGGTTCCTTCCTCAGGGCACGCTCCAGCCTGCCGCGGCTCTCCGACAGCATGCCAAGCTCCATTTCGCAGATCGACAACTCGTTCAGGAGATCCACTTCATCGGCCCCCAGGTCAAGAGCCTTCAGGAACGCAGCTCGCCCCTCGGAATACCGGCCAAGGCGGCGGTTGCCCCAACCAACCAGAAACCAGCCATTCCAGACGCCCGGATTAGCCTTTGTGAACTCGAAGGCTCGCTCGATGCCCGCGTCTTCCTTGCCCATGCGTATGAAATCGTACGCTTCCTTGAACATCGCGTCGGCATCGCCCCTTACGCGCAGCTTGCTTATGATTTCACCGGCCTTCTGAAGCTTGGCCTCGTCATCCCCCATCTCACCGTAGGATTCAAACATCCGGAGGGCCTGCTCGAACGAACGGTTCTTCAAATAGAAGAAACCAGCATTGAAGAATGCATCGGGATACGCCGGCTCCATGGCCAGGAGCAACTTGTATGCATCGAATGCCTTGCCCCTCACGGATTCTGCCAGTTCTTCCTTCCCCGACCGGTCCAGGGCGTCTGCCTTGTCCTCGTACAGGATAGCCAGATTGAGGGTGGGTTCCGGCGCTTCGGGAGCTAGCCCCCCGAGAGCCTTGAATATCTCCTCGGCGACCTCAAGGTCTCCGTTGCGCGCCTTGAGTATGCCAGTCTCCGAGAGTTCTGTAAAAATCCCGGGTTTTACTGCCAGCACGAATCCGCGGTAGTACGGTGCATGGCTGTTGTCGGGATCATACGCCAGCAACCTGAGCATGCCGGCTACAATCATCTCCCAGGAAAGACCGGACAGGTCTGCCGCATCCTGCCCCAGTTCCACGGGGATCGGAATCGACGGATCAACGACGAACGTACCGATAGGTCTGGCCATTGCTGCCGGTATTTCGATGAACACGATGTTACCAGGCAATCGAGGTGAATCTTCGTTGAGCATTGCTTCTCCATGGTGGGTGCGGCCTGCCCGGAGGCAGGGCCGGGGTATCAGTCTTTCGGTGTCTGGGGAGCCGCAACTGTCGTCGGCTCATCGTCGGTCTGGTTCTTCTTCTGGCCAAGAAAATCATTGAGGTGCATCTTGTAGGACATGGGTATGGTGGCGTCATCGTACCTGACGGCTATGGCAGTCAGATCCTTGCGTCCTTCAACGTCCTCGTAGCGGATAACAATGCCGGGGACAACGATGGTTTCTCGAGGATCTTCCAGATCGATATGCAACTTGCAGGATTTGCCAACGAGGAATTTTGCCAGGCCCATGATGATCAATTTAGCGCCGGAGAACGACAGGTCGCGCATGATGCACCTGCGCGGCACCCCATCGATGATTATGGTAGATTCCTTGCGTGCCAGTCCAATCTTGCGGATGGCATCGGGGGTCAAGAGGATACGGTCATCACTCCTCCGGGTCGAAGCAACGTTGGCTTCGAGCATGCGCCCCATGATTTCCACAAAATCATCAGGCGGACGCTGAGTGAACTGTATAGAGATGAACTGGAGTGTACCGTTGGATTGGGCATACGGCGAAAACCCGTTAACCTTGCCTGATATATAGAAAAGCATGGGATCGGCAGTGTCTGAAAGCTTGAACGACAGACGGACGCTCACGAGATTATTGGCCTTCTGGATGCGCTCCATGAGGGTAGATCGATTCGGAGCCAGTATCTTGGCGGATTCAAAGGAACTGGAATACACGACACAGGGCCACTGCTCACCCAGGCACTTGAGAAAAACATTCTGCGGCTGGAGGCCCGTCGATTTGACGACTTCCTTGGTATAGGTTACAGATATTGCGCGGAAAGTTTCATAGTATTTTGTCAACTGCTGGCTGGTGGCTATGGACATAGTATACCGATCATAATACGGAAAGGGGTATCGTTGGTCAATCAAAGCTACGAAACAGGATATGTCCGCTGTCTTCTTGACAAAGGGGGTGCACACCCCTATCTTTTGCGCACGTTGCGTAAGCTGCGCCGCAGCGCCGGTGGCGTTGCGATCATGCCCTGAACATAGAGGTAGGAGCGATGAAAGAAGAGTACGAGTTCCCGCTCGAGGATTACATGAGCAGGGAGCGCTTTGAACGCATGAAGCGCTACTCCCAGGACAAAGAGACGCCCTGCCTTATCCTGGACCTCGACGTCGTGCGCTCGAAATACGAGGAGCTTCGCAAGAACATCCCGTATGCGAAGATTTACTATGCCGTCAAAGCCAATCCAAACGACGAGGTCATCACGCTACTGCGGGATCTTGGCTCGTGCTTCGACGTTGCTACCCGGTACGAACTGGACCAGTTGCTACGGCTCGGTGTCTCACCCGACCGGATGAGCTTCGGCAACACCATCAAGAAGGAAAAGGACATTGCATATTTCTACCAGAACGGCATTCGCCTCTATGCGACGGACAGCTTCGAGGATGTCGAGAAAATAGCAAGGGCCGCTCCAAAATCCAGGGTATTTTTCCGCATACTTACTGAAGGCCTCGGAGCGGACTGGCCTTTGTCCAGAAAGTTCGGCTCGCACCCTGAGATGACCCGCAACCTCATGCTTCATGCAAGGGACCTCGGTCTTGAACCGTACGGCATCTCCTTTCATGTGGGTAGCCAGCAGCGGGACATCGGCCAGTGGTCCACCGCACTCGGAAACGTCGGAAACATCTACCAGTGGGCAGAGGATCAGGGAATTAAACTTTCGATGATCAACATGGGCGGGGGCTTTCCAGCAGCGTATACAGATCCTACAAACCCTATAGAACACTATGCGGGTGATATTAATTCCTATTTGCATAACAACTTCGGTGATGAGTTACCAGAGATAATCATAGAGCCAGGCCGCTCCATGACCGGAGACTGCGGCATAATCGTCACCGAGATAGTCAATATTGCCAAGAAAAGCACCCATGACCTGTACCACTGGGTATTCTTCGACATTGGCAAATTCGGAGGACTGATCGAAACCCTGGATGAAGCGATCAAGTACCCGATTTACTTTGAAAAAACAGGGCCAACCCTCGATATCATCCTCGCCGGCCCCACGTGCGACAGTATGGACATACTCTACGAGAAAACCCCCTACGAGATGCCGGCCGGCACCAAGATCGGTGAACGCGCCTACATCCTTACCACAGGCGCTTACACGCAGAGCTACAGTTCAATCTATTTCAACGGTTTCCCGCCCCTTAATTGTTACGTCCTTAAATAACCGACCAGCTGATCGTACCCCCGCAAAGCCGCAATTACTGGCGGTTTTGTGGGAATTTTATAAAAAAATTATGCCTATCTTCTGATTTCCTTGACCAGCAGGTCTTTCCATCCAGCCTTGACGAGAAGAGATACTGCTTTGTCCTTGTCTTCAGGCAACACATACACGGCCACCCGGTGGAAGGTGCCAGCGGTTTCTACAACAGCCTTCAGACCGCTGGCAGCGATGCTCGCCACAGCGTTCCCCGCATGTTGCGGGTCCTTGTACGAGCCAACCTGAATACGTACCACCAGGGCCGCTGTCGCCGGTGGCATGCTGATTGCAGGACCGGTACTGATCCGGAGTTCAGATTCTCCTCCGTAGCCAAGCGGAATTGGTCCGGCGGTAGATCCCATGGGTGCGGGCATGATCCGCACCTGTGCAATGCCTGTCCGGTCGAGCCCGATATGCACGGCAGCGGCCTTTGAAAGATCAATGATCCGGCCTTCTATGAACGGCCCGCGATCGTTGATCCTTACCACGACCTGCCGCCCGTCTGTCAGGTTCGTCACCAGCACGAGGGTCCCGAATGGCAGAGTCTTGTGCGCCGCGGTCATGGCCAGCATGTCGTACACCTCGCCATTGGCGGTCTTCCGGCCATGAAATTTATCACCGTACCAGCTTGCAATTCCCGTTTCAGGTTTGAATGCCCCCGGTTCGGGAATTATAGACTGGGCTCCCAATGAGGTCATGGCGTGGGCTGCCAGAATTGCAATCAGGTTGACCAGAGTGCATATCTTCAGCAGCACCACGCGCGTTCGCGTCACGCTTTCCCGAGAGCCTCTGCCGCGGTAAATATTTCGGTGTAAAGCGCGTCGAGATCCTTTTCGTCAACACTGGAAAACGCCACGCGCAACCACTTGTCCTGTATCGATATGACACCTATGCCCTGTTCATCAAGCAGCTTCAGCCTCAGTTTCTCGGCTGAGTACCCTTCGCACTCAAAGCACATGAAGTATCCGGAATTGAACGGAAGAGCCTTGAAGCCCGCAGGAGCCTTGTGGGAAGCCAGAAATGCCTTGACGACATGGTAACGTCGCTCGAGCAACAGGCTGAACTCCGCCTTCTGCTTCTCGTACCGCGGATCTGCCATAGCCTTTGCCAGAATATGCTGGGTGGGGGCCGTGGCGTTTGAAACACTGGAACGTACAACACCCATCAGTTTTTTCACCAGGGCATCGTAGCCTTTTTCATCGAGCGCGGGATTGGCGAACGTGACGAAACCACCGCGGAAGCCCCATACGTAGTCTTCTTTTGTCTGTCCATCCACTTTTGCCGCAAGTATGCGCGGGTGCGCAGCCGCCATTCTGGCAAACATCGACTCCCGCAGGTTGTCCGGTTCATACTGCAAGCCAAAATATGCGTCGTCTGAAATGACCAGTATATCGACGCCTGAATCCGCAACCCGGACCAGGGCAGCCTTGATGGCAGCTGCCTCGGCCAGTGTCGGTGTATACCCGGTCGGATTGTTGGGGTAGTTAAGGATGACGACAGCCTTGCGGCTTGTCTTCGCTGCTTCCAGTGTGGCTTTTTCAAGGCCGGCGACGTCGAAACCACCGTCCGGAGTAAAAAACCGGTAAGAAGCCAATCTGGCGGCTTTTCGCTCCTCCATGATAAGGCGATAGTTCGGCCAGAACATGTCGGCGACTATGACCGGGTCGCCCTCGTCGACGAACATGTCTGCCAGATATGAAATGCCCGCAGTCAGACCTGGAACCACGACCGGTTGTGAGAAGGTGACGCCAGACAATGATGGATTCTTCTTCAATAACTCTTTGCGCCATGCAACCCTTGTCGCAGGCACGCCTGCGGTGGGTGCATAGGCGACTGCCTCCCGTCGCGTAAGCCCTGGAAGCTGGTCAAGCACGGCATCCAGGGCCATTGGCTCGCCATTGGCGAAGGCCATGCCGATGGTCGCATTGAATCGCTTTGCACGCTCGGTAGCCTCGGCGCTCTGGGACAGGATGCCCTTTGGAAAATACATCCTGGCTCCGATCCTGGACAGTAAACGACCGGCGCAGGTGCCTTGAAGAGTGAGATTGAGTTCTTCAGCTAGGGCGTTCATGCAATTCCTCCACTCAAAAAAAAATTAGAAAGCTTATAATTGTCAGCTAAACATGTGTATCCGGTATAAGCGTCCACTACAAGGCTTGTCAAGCTTGAGGGCCCCGTAATGGGCACTGCCCGACAGGCATTGCGTGGATGCATGAGCGTCAATATACTATAGTAAAATCGGTCAGAAGGGGGCTTGGCACTCATGATTAAGAAACGCTATGCCAAAGACGGTTCTACATGCACCGTCACATTCATAATACAAGCGGAACAAGCGGAAGATGTCGCATCGGCTTTTGTTGCTGGCGATTTCAACAACTGGAGCAGGACGGCGACTCCCATGAAGAAAACCGCAGCAGGAACGTTCGAGGCAAGCGTCAAACTGGACGCAGGCAAGGAATTCCACTTCAGGTACCTCCTGGGAGAAGACCGCTGGGACAACGACTGGCATGCGGACAAGTATGTCCAGAGTGTGTTCCGCGATGCAGAAAACAGCGTCGTCATAGTATAAGCTGGATGCCGACCTTCCATATCGATACTATTGACATTATTGAGTATTGACCACTTACTATATAAACAAAGCATTGTGCTCGCAGGTGTTGTTGAGACACCTAATCATCCCTGTGGAGGTTTTTATGAAGAAGAGTATTTCTGCGCTCCTGGCGCTGTTGGCTGTTTTTGCTGTGGTTTCAGTCAGTGCCCAGGCTAAACTCAAAGATGGCTTCTACTTTGCCGAAGATTCTGCATTCCAGACAAGTGGCTGGAAAGACCAGGTAGTGCTTGAAGTCAAGGGTGGCAAGATCATTGCTGCAACCTGGAACGGTATCAACAACAAGGGTGTAGAAGACAAGAAGACTGAATCCACCGCTGGTCGCTACGGCATGATCAAGGCATCAAAAATTGCAAAAGAATGGCATGAACAGGCTACAGCCGTCGAAAAGTACCTGATCGACACACAGAACACGGCCTTCTCCAAGTTTACTGATACCGGATCCACCGATGCCATCACCGGAGCTTCTCTCGGTGTCAAGGGTTTCTATGACCTCGTAAAGGCTGCGATCGCCGCTGGTACCGTTTCAAAGGGTACCTACAAGAAAAGCGGATGGTTCTACGCCAAGGCTCCTGCATTTGACAAGAGCGGGTACATGGCTACCGCACTCATAACGATAGTGAATGGCCGCATTGTCAGTGCCAACTGGAACGCCCTTCACAAGTCAGGTGGCGATACCAAGTTCGTCCGCGCCGTCAAGGGCACCTATAAGATGAATGCCAAGCAAGGCGAGTGGAATGTTCAAGCTCCCCGCACCGAAGCAGCTCTCATCAAGACCCAGGACCCCGCCAAAATCACCGTCAAGGCCGATGGCAAGACAGACGCCATCTCCGGCGTTTCCGTTACAATAAACGAGTTCATCGCCGTAGCCGTCGATGCCCTCAAGACCGCCAAGTAACCACCACCCCTCAACTTAAAAAAGGCCGTCCCCCCCGGACGGCCTTTTTCTTCCCCCATCCCCCCAACAACGCGCCTCGCGAAGCGAGCGCCTCCATCCCCCAGCAACGCGCCTCGCG
>JAIFMD010000212.1 GCA_020048755.1 Spirochaetota bacterium | reverse complement strand
CACCAGAGAATGATCCGGTACCGGCCAAAGGCTTCCAGACATTTGATTCATTGACGTCGTACTCGACGATCTGGATGCCTGAACCTGTGCCGTCTGCGGCTGTACCGGATACGGTGTTTGATTCCGTGTCTATCCAGCCGGAGCCCAGATCAGTGATGCCGGAAAGCGCGGGTACGGTAGTATCGACGACAACCGTCCTTGTCAGGCTTCTGGTTCTGTTTGCCGCGTCCTTGGCAGTAAACGTCAATGTATATGTTCCGTCTTGGTATCCGGTGGTATCGGCACCGCCAGCTCCATCGGTGTCGACCGGGAAGGTATAGGCGAAGGGGCTTGAGCCAGGGAGGTACTCAACGTGGGCGCCGTTGACCAAGAGTTGTACAGCCTCTGTAGTGTGCAGCATCCACGTATCGGAAGCGTTAATGGAGAATCCGAGGTCATCATTGATATATTGCGTGTCCTCGGTTCCTACCAGAGTTTCTTCGATTGCCGGCAATGCGCTGTCGTAGTAGAAGCTTGTGGTGACTTCGGTATCGTTGCCCAGTCTGTCGGTGGAACGCATGAGTAGCGTCCTGCTTCCCTGTGCCGCGCCCAGGTCGACGCTGGTTGACCACGAGCCCGCGGCGAGTGTTAGCGATGTCGGAGACGACCCGTCGCTCAGTGTGTATTCCACGTCGGCCGCGCCGTCGAAGCCCGCTCCGCCGGTATCATACGACGTGCCGCCGATTGAAAAATCCTGTGTCGTGACGGCTTGCCCCGCCAGGGGCGCCGTCACGGAGAGCGTCGGGCTTGTCGTATCTATATTGACCCTGCGCGTTATCGTCGTCGTCCTGTCGGCGTTGTCCGTAGCGACTATCGTTATGGCATACAGTCCGTCTCCCAACGCCGTACCAAGGGTCCAGGCCCAGGTAGCCGCGCCGGTGGTCTGATTGAACGCCGTCGTCGTGACTCCGCCCTTCTCGTAGGTCACGACCACGCTCGCGATGCCGTTGGCGTCCGTCGAGGCTCCTCCGAAGTTCACGTCCCCTGCTACATAAACGAGCGTCTCACCCAGTGTCGAGACGGTATCTGTAAGAGTGGGATTGTATTGGTCAACCATGAATGTTACGGAAGCTGGCGTAGTCTCCACGTTTCCGGCATTGTCTACTGCCCGGGTCCACAGGGTTTTTGTGCCTTCGTCCAGAACGGCAAGGTCGAAGCTGATGCTCCAGGTATCCGTGCCGACCGCGCTGTTCCAGTTGCCGTCAACACCATCTGTGCTATTCGTGGAATATTCGACTCGGTTGAGAAAGGACGGACCAGTGCCATCGTCAGCGGTACCTCGGGCCGTGTACGAATCACCAAACAAAATGTCGGTTGCTGTCGGGTTGATGATGGAGGATTCTGGAGGAGTAAGATCTATCTTTACAGTATGGTGGAAATTTTCCGTATGGTTGGCGATGTCGGTTACGGTGATCATGTAATCGTACGTGCCGGTAGCAACACCACCTATAGGCAGTACCGTTCCGGTAGCCCACGTGTCGCTCGCACCTGAGAGCGTGGCATCGTTGAGTACAGTAATGATGCTACCTTCATCATCATCCATTTTTTGTGTGATGAGTATGGATTTTACATTGTTGGTGTCAGTAGCCGTGCCGACCAACTCGAACGCAGAGGCTGCACTGGAGGGGCCGGTCACGGTCGTAGCCGGGTCGTTCTGGTCTATGCCGAACAAGCGAATGGAATTGCCGGTGTTGCCGGCCATATCGGTGGCGCGTACGTACAGTTGCTTGCCGGATCCCTCGCCGAGCGCATCGATGGGCACGGTAGCCGACCATGACGACGTGCCGCTCGCGGGGTTCCAGTCGCCGTCCGAGCCGTCCGTGCTGTTGGTCGAGTATTCAACCGAGACGATGCCTCCCGCCTCGACAACGGTTCCGGTTGCGGACATGGTAGTACCGCGATTCCAGTTGCCATCTCCTGGCGTGCTGATCGACACGACCGGGAGCACCTTGTCGACCACGACCGTGACGGTCGCGGTTCCGGTCTTGCCGAACTGGTCCATCGCCGTAATAGTGAAGAGGTACGACCCGGAGTCGAGATCATTGGCTGGGATGGTCCAGTTTGCCGTCGTGCCTCCGGGCGTCCCTGTGGTGGCTGCCTCGGAATTTTTCTTGACCGTGTAGCTTATGCGTTCCTGAAAGCGCCTGATGCTGGCGCATCGACGGTAACCGTCGGGACGGTTTTGTCTACGACGAAATATATGGTTCTGGCGTCGCCGGGTAAATGATACTTGTCGCTGTAGTTGAGTACGATATGGTGCGCGCCTTCGGCTAGCGCGGAGAGGTCGTGCTGGAAGTTAAAACCAGTACCTTGCTCTGTTTTGGTGCCTACCGCCTCGGCTGCAGCACTATCGATAGAGATTGTTATACTATCCCCGTCTACGCCGTCGTCGTCGGTAATCGTACCGGTTATCTTGGCCCCAGACTCCTGAAGGTTGCCGGTTGCTTCAGCGAGCTCGTTATAGCTCAGGTTCATGTTGGTATTTGACAGCACCGGTTTGTCCGATGCCTGGTCTATCACGTAGGCCCCGGATGTGACAGATTCGTTACCAGCCTTGTCGCGGGCTCGTATCCATATTTTCATGGCACCGGATGGTATGCCTGTCGTGTCCAATGTGTAGCTGTAGGGCGGCGTGATCCACTCACCGTCGACGGCGTCGCCCCAGGCGGGTTCGGCGTCCGCGGCGGCGAGTACCCAGCGACGGACTGACGCGATGCCGTTGGCGTCAGCGGCCGAAACGTTCAGCATCACGTCGCCGTTCAGCGAGTTGGTTCCGACGACTGGACTGACGTTGGTGATTACAAGATTCGGGTCGCTGGAGTCGTAGGTGATTGAGCGTAGCAACGTCGTCGATTTGCCACCCACCGTCGAGAGCGTAATGCGGTAATTATACAGGCCGTCTCCATCAGAACCTGTGGGCATGAAACCGCTCGTTTTATCCACGGGAATAGAGATTCCCGAAAGTGCAATTGTCTGGGCAGTCATATATGCAGCGCCATTGAATGATTGTTCAATTACAATTTTGTCGAGTTCTGTTGAGTGTGAACCATTGAAAATAAAATTGAATGCTGAAGACCTGAACAAGTCTGTTGGCTGGAGGCTGGATTCGGTAAAAGTAGGAGCCTCCGCATCTATCGTGAAGGCTTCAACATTGCTCGTCTTTGTAACGCTCGCATCTGTGGATGCAGTCAGTGTTATCAGATATTTTTTTGGGGTCAGGGGAGTCAGCCCATTGTTCAGTGTAATAGAGAAATTTGCTGCGCTGCCTACAGTCGTGATCTTGATATTGTCTGTTTCATCATCGGTAGTATTAGCTATTGTGACTATTACATCATCTGGATTATCGAAGTCATAAATTTTTACTCTGATCGATCCTTTGACGATGGCCCCAGCCCCGGTCGGGGGGATGATTGCGCCGGTGATTTTGGAATTCGGTGCAAGGAGGTTGGTGTCAGCAGTACTTCCGCTCGTCAGGTTGGAATAGTCAAAGGTAATCTGCGGCTCGGCTTCATACTGGAAATCACTGTAGGTATCAATCGAATCAAGCCTCTTGCCCCGGAGTTCGTCAGGAGTGATTCCGGAACTCCCCGGAGTACCGTCCTGGTCGATTTTGCCGATTTCATCCATGGCCGGAAAGCTTGCTGATGAATCCTTTATGGAGATGATGTCAGAACGATGAAAGTAGTAGGAACTTTCATTGTCGGCATTATCTACTACCTTGATATTGTAGTGATAATGACCGTCAGCTAATCCTGCAATCGCACCTTTCAGCATAAACCGGGCAGTCCATGTGTTCGTCCCTTCCGCATCGATTGGTCCTGCTAGAACAGTACCGTCGTTATTTAAAAGTGAAACGCGAACAGAGGCTATTGGTGAACGATCGAAGGCTTCTCCCTTGATGTCTATATATTCTGACTGTACCGGGATGTCTGGAGACATGGTCAGTGGGCTCGTGACAAGAACAGTTGGGGATTTCTTGTCGATGGAGACCGAGGTCGTGCTTCTTCCTGACTTTCCGCTCGCGTCAAGCACTACCGCTTCTATTACAGAATACCCTTCCAAGGACTGATTGGTGGCTACCGGTATGAGTATCGAGTACGTGTCACCTGTTATTCCCGCAATAAATGAACCAAGTTCTCCACCATCTTTGTCAATCAGACGAATCGTAACACTTTGTATCGCCAGATCATCATGAACCGAACCGCTGACGGTAAAATCACCCGAAAGATATACATCTCGCTCTGGAGTAGCAATATCGATGGTCGGTGCGCTGAGATCAACTTGCCCCCCCAGCCCGAACGGCGCTTCGCAGGAGAGTGCGGTGAAGGCAACGATCGAAACGAAGGCCAGCAAGGCTTTTGCGCTGTACGATCTTGATGTCTTTTTCATGGCGTACTCCCGTGCGTCAGTGTCTTGGACTCAGGCTATCCACTACGTATATCGGTAAAAATCCGTATATATTCAACGTGTGATATTAATAGTAGAATATATCACATCGCGACGAATATGTCGACTTCGACAAACACGTCGATCATGATAAATAAATATCCAATAGATTCTACACATAGAATCAAAAGAGTATAATTCGACATAAATGTCGAATCGACAAATTTGTCGAGATTGGTTATCTACTTGTATTGATTAGGTTTATGCAGCGGATGAACAGTTCCATGCAGACGCGGGCGTCGTCTCCGCCACGGTGGGCTGCAGTTTGTGCAATGCTGAACGATGCCGCAAGTGACTTGAGCGAATAGCTGGGCAGGCCGGTAACCGCTGTCTTTGCTATCGATATTGTATCATAGGCCGGGTTGGGCGGATTTTCAAGCCCCGCACGGGTTGTCTCGGCTTCAAGAAACCCGAGGTCAAAGGGGGCGTTGTGGGCAACGAGTATGGATCCTTCAATGAATTTAAGGAATTCGGGGGCTGCCTGGGCAAACGTCGGGGCCGATGATACAGCCAGGTCATCTATGCCGTGGATGGCCGAGACGACTGCCGGTATGGGGCGGCGCGGGTTGATGAGTGTTTCGTAACTGCCTTCATCGATGGCGACCCAGGCTCCATCGCGTTCTTCCATGCGGAAGGCGGCTGCGCCGATTTCTACAATGCGGTCTGCTTTTGCGGACAGGCCGGTTGTCTCAAAATCGAAGGCTACGAGGCGAACCTTGCCGATGGTGGCAAACAGTGCGTCCACATCGTCTTCTGTCAGCCTGGTAGCCCTGGGTCCGCGTTCGGGCTGGCCAGATTCGGTGAGGGTCCTGCCTTCGCCAAAGCCCCGGTTGTTGGTGGCGCTGCGGCTGCTGTCGTAGCCCCGGTTGGTGGAGTAGCCTCTCCGCTCGCCGGGGCCATGGCCGGCCCCGTACGGGCCGCCCGAGCGGCTCACCCTATGACCTTCTTGATGTCTGCCAGTATGGCGCTGACCTTGGCCGCGCTTTCTGAACGGGCCGCAGACAGTCCCCCGGAACCAACCGCGGTGCGGGCCAGCACGTAGAATTTTATCTTGGGCTCGGTACCGCTCGGGCGCACCGTCACGAGGGTGCCATCGGTCAGGTACCACTGGATGACGTCACTTGAGGGCAGGTCTACCTTCTGCGCGGCGGCGGGGGCTGCTACACTCCATTTTTTGCCGGTCTTTATGTCGCGGATGCTTTCCACAGCGATGCCGCCGAGGGTGGCCGGCTGGTTTGTGCGGTAGGCGTCCATGATGCCGCGCATGACGTCCATGCCGGTGGGGCCTTCAAAATACTTGTTGATGCCGCGTTCCTCGTGGTAGCCGTGCTGTACGAATATCTCGTCCAGGCGCTGCAACAGGCTCTTGCCCTTGCTGCGCCAGTACAGGGTCATCTCTGCGGTCATGGCCGCGGCGGAGATGCCGTCCTTGTCGCGAACTTCGTCCTCCACGAGGTAGCCGTAGCTTTCCTCGGTGGCGTATACAAAGTCTATGCCTTCCTTCTCGAAGCGTCGCATCGTGTCGGCTATCCATTTGAAGCCGGTCAGGCAGTCGAAGCACTCGGCTCCGTATGCCTTGGCTATGCGCACCTGGAGTTCCGTGGTGACGATGCTCTTGATGGTGGCGGGGCGCTTTGGCATGCGTCCCAGCTCCTTGAGTGACAGGAGCATGTAGTCGGCATGCAGGGCGCCGAGCTGGTTGCCGGTGATCAGCGTAAAGCCGCCCGAGCCATCGGGGACGGCTATGCCGAGGCGGTCCGCGTCGGGGTCGGTGGCCATCACGACGTCGGCCTTGAGTTTAGTGCCAAGATCGAGTGCCATCTTGAGTGCGGCGGCTTCTTCGGGGTTGGGGAACGCTACCGTTGGGAAATCGCCGTCAGGCTCGCGCTGTTCGGGTACGGTGACGACGGACAGGCCGAGTTCGCCCATGACACGCTCGAAGGGCATGGCTCCGGTGCCGTGCAGCGGGGTATAGACGACCTTGACCTCACCGGCCATCGTCTTGATCAGGGCTGGCCTGAAGAGTTTTGACTTGACCATCGCTATGTACGGGTCATCGATTTCCTTGTCTATCATCACCAGGAGGCCCTTGGCCAGCGCTTCGTCCTTTGGCATCGATTTGATGAGCTTGACGGCGTTGACTCGATCTATGATGCCTGAATCGTGGGGTTCGGTGACCTGGGCGCCATCGTCCCAGTAGGCCTTGTAGCCGTTGTAGGCTGGCGGATTATGGCTGGCGGTGACGACGACGCCGGTGTGCGCGCCTAGTTTGCGTATGGCGTAGGACAACTCGGGCGTTGGCCGGAGCGAGGTGAACAGGTAGGCCTTGATGCCGTTGGCCGCGAAGATCAGCGCGGTATCCAGGGCAAAGACGTCGGAGTAATGACGTGAATCGTAGGCCACACAGGCGGAGAGGTTCTTGCCCTTGACGGTGGCGTTGATGTAGTCGCACATGCCCTGGGTGGCCCGCCTGACGACGTACGAGTTCATGCGGTTGTAGCCACCGCCTATGACGCCGCGGAGTCCGCCGGTGCCGAATTCCAGGTCGCGATAGAATCGGTCTTCAAGTTCCTTGAGGTTGTCGTTCTTGATGAGTGTTTCTACTTCGGCCTTGAAGGCCGGATCGCTCTCTTTGGCTATATAATCACGCGCACGTTCAAGAATTGCCTGTTTTTCCACGGTAAACCTCCGGTTTTGGTTGGTATAGTATACTGGTCAGCTTCGGATACGTGAAGCTCGTTTTTCTCGGGGTCGACCCTCACCGAGGCTACTGGTGCGCTGTTACCAGTGAGGGTACGTCGGTGATGGTGGTCGCTATGATTGTAGCGCCCGCTGCGCGCAGTTCAGCTTCTCCGCGGAACCCCCAGGCCGCGCCGACGGGGAACATTCCGGCGGCCAGGGCAGTTTTCATGTCCACATCGGAGTCGCCTACGAAGGCGCAGTCAGCGGGAGCGGCGCCACAGGCGCGGGCCGCTTCGAAAGCCGAGCTCGGGTCGGGCTTGGGTGCCACGCCGTCCAGTCCTCCACGGACCAGGGCAAAACGTATGCCGCCGAACAGGCCATCCATCATTTTTCTGGTAATGGCATCCGGCTTGTTTGAGACAACGGCTATGGGGATGCCGGCGGCGTTCAGGGACTCGAGCACTCCGGTGGCGCCGGGGTAGGGGCGGGATTCGCCTATGCCCATGGCCTCGTATACAGTAAAGACCTCGTTGTAGAGTTCGTCCGCGCGGTGGGCCTCGGAGGGCGGTACGGCGGCACGTATCAGGTTCATGAGGCCACGGCCCACCATGAGGCGGTAGTCTTCAACTGCATGCTCGGGCCAGGACCTGGTGCGCAGGAAGCCGTTCATCACGGTGGCGATGTCTGCGAGGGTGTCCACGAGGGTGCCGTCGAGGTCGAACAGGATGGCTTTGATCATGGGTTGGTCCAGAGCTTGGTATAAGGCTTGGTATACAAATTTTGGCACAGAGACACAGAGAAGATGAGGGGAGAAAGTGCCAGAAAAATAAAAGAAAAGAAATAAGAAGAAAGGAGCATGGAGGGTCCTTGTTTGTCAGGATATGCATAGAGTACGAAGTATGGTGATGGTGGGTCAACTGGAAGTTTTGGGGGACTTAATGGGGGAGCGGGAGTTCGAAGAGCGTTTTGCTGGGCTGTTCGAAGGGCGATGGCCCGGGCTCAAGGCTGCGCTGCTCGGTGAAGGCGACGCGGTAGACTACCGGGAAGGGCTCCTGGAGCCGTACCGGCTGGATTCGGCGTCGGTGGCGGCGGCGATGGCGCTCAGGCTGCCTGAATCGGGGGAGATCCTCGATGCGTGTGCGGCGCCTGGTGGCAAGACGCTGGTGATGGCTTCCAGGATGGCGCCGGGAACGCGCTTGCTGGCCAACGAGCTGTCAAGCGACCGGCGGCGGCGGCTGTCCGACGTGCTGGACCGGCACCTGCCGCCCGCACAACGGGGCACGGTGACTGTGTCGGGATTCGACGCGGCGGCGGCGGGGGGCAGGCTGTCCGAGCGGGGGCGGTTCGCCGCGGTCCTCCTCGATGCGCCGTGTTCAAGCGAGCGGCACGTGCTCAAGGATGCGGCCGCGCTGGCGGCGTGGACCCCCGCGCGCATCAAGTTCCTGTCGCGCAGGCAGTGGTCGCTGCTGTCCAGCGCTTTCCTGCTGCTCGCCCCTGGGGGATCGCTCGTGTATGCGACCTGCGCCCTTGCTCCCGAGGAAAACGATGGCCCGATGCAGCGGCTGTTCGAAAAATACGAGGACGATATAGAACTCGATGCGCTACCGGATGGCGGTGGTGCCGAGCGCACCGAATTCGGATTGCACTACCTGCCTGACAGGGCGGCAGGAGCAGGCCCGCTCTATGTAGCCAGGATACGCAAGCGGTCTACTGAGCGGTGAGGTCTTCTTCCTTGCCGCCGGCCTTTTTAAAGGCTTCTTCTTTGGCGTCGATGAGGCGCTGCAGTTCCTGTATCCGGTCTATCGTCTCCCGCACGGCGGGCGAGTCCTTGCCTACAGTTTTTTGGCCCTTTTCGACGAGTACCTCGTACACCTCGGCTCCCAGACGTGCCGTCAGCTTCTCGGACTGGCTACGGAGCTGGATCACCTCCAGCTTGAGTACGCCCTTCTCGCCCCATTCCTGGGCCTTGTCTCCGGCCTTGCCGGCCAGTTCCTTGGATGTCTTGATGCCCTGGTCGATAAAACCCTTCATTCGCTCTGAAAATGTCATAGCACCTCCGGTTGACTAAGTATGATCGCTCTACCAGTTAAAAGTCGCTACAATCGTTAAAAAATGCAATGATTATGTGATACTCCGGTTCTGTCTTGACAAGCTGGCAAGTCAGCACTATATGTAGATATCTGGATCACACTGGATACTATAACTGGTATATAAGGCACTGCAAGAATCGTACCAAGTTGGTTTTCTGGAGGCTTTAAAAATGAGATGCCCGCATTGCGGATCAATGGATGACCGCGTTACTGACTCCCGCACGCTCGCAAACGGCGAGAGCATCAGGCGCCGCCGCGAGTGCCTCTCCTGTGGCTTCCGTTTTACCAGTTACGAGCGCATCGAAGAAAAGCCGATGATGGTAGTCAAACGTGACGGCCGGCGCGAGCCGTTCGACAGGCAGAAGCTTGAACGCGGCCTTCAGCGCGCGCTGGAGAAACGCCCGGTCTCCCAGATGACCATAGAGAATATCCTCAACGAGATAGAAGACGACGCGGCAATGCTCGGCAAGGGCGGCAACGAGGTGCAGAGTTCCTCCCTCGGCGAGATGACACTCCACAAGCTCTACTCGCTGGACAAGGTTGCATACATCCGCTTTGCGAGCGTCTACCGCAAGTTCGAGTCCATGGCTGAGTTCATGCAAGAGATAGAGCGGCTCGAGAACGCGCGCGAGGGAGACTGAACATGTCGGAAACCCAGCAGGTTTTCCCCGAATGGAGCACCTTCCTCGGCACCGGGGAGGGTCCGGGGCGTTTCGTGGCCAAGCGTTCCGGCAGTGTGGAGCGCTACGACCGCGGCCGTATCGAAGCGGCGATAGACAAGGCGTTCAAGGCCGTCACAGGCCTGGCAGATAAGGAACGGGTGCAGCGCATCGCCACGGATGTCGAATCGCGCCTGGCCCTGCTGCTCTCCGGCCGGCACCCGAACTCCATTCCGGCCATCGAGGAAATCCAGGACCTCGTGGAGACTGCCCTGATCGAAGCCAGGGAGACACAGGTGGCGCGGGCCTACATCCTGTACCGCGCCAGGCGCGAGGCCGTACGTGACGCGCAACACCTCATGCTGGACATCAATTCGACGATGGACGGCTACCTGGCCCAGGTAGACTGGCGGGTCAAGGAAAACGCCAACGTCAACTATTCGCTGGGCGGCCTGATATTGCACAATTCAGGTACTGTCACCGCCAACTACTGGCTCAAGAACATCTATCCCGAAGAGATAGCGAATGCCCACCGTGACGCAGACTTCCACATCCACGATCTGTCGATGTTTTCGGGTTACTGCGCCGGCTGGTCGCTTCGGCAACTGATAGCCGAGGGGCTCGGCGGTGTGCCGGACAAGATAACCAGCGCTCCGGCTCGGCATCTGTCCACGCTGGTGCAGCAGATGGTCAACTTCATGGGCATACTGCAGAACGAGTGGGCAGGAGCCCAGGCCTTCTCCAGCTTCGACACGTACCTCGCGCCGTTTGTAAAGGTTGACGCACTGAGTACCGACGACGTCAGGCAGTGCGTCCAGAGCTTCATGTTCGGCGTCAATACGCCCAGTCGCTGGGGCAGCCAGGCACCGTTTACCAACATAACGCTGGACTGGACCTGCCCGGCAGACCTGCGCGACCGGCCAGCCGTGATAGGTGGGGTGGAGCAGTCCTTTACCTATGGCGACTGCCAGTTACAGATGGATGTGATCAACCAGGTGTTCATCGAACTGATGCTCGGCGGCGATGCCGACGGGCGCGGCTTTCAGTATCCCATACCCACCTACAACATAACGCGCGATTTTGACTGGGATTCTGCCAACGCGCGGCTCCTCTTCGAGATGACCGCCAAGTACGGCACGCCATACTTCCAGAATTTCGTCAATTCTGACCTCGATCCCGGCGATGTGCGATCCATGTGCTGCAGGCTCCAGCTCGACAAGCGGGAACTCCGCAAGCGCGGCGGTGGGCTCTTCGGTTCCGACGAGCTGACCGGCTCCATCGGCGTCGTTACCCTGAACATGCCGCGCCTTGGCTACCTGGCAGACGGCAAGAGCGATTTCTACCGCCGCCTGGACCGGCTGATGGACCTGGCGGCACAAAGCCTGACGATCAAACGCAAGGTCTGCTCCCGGCTGCTCGAGGGCGGGCTGTTCCCCTATACCAAGCGCTACCTCAAGAGCTTTGACAACCATTTTTCTACTATCGGACTCGTGGGCATGAACGAGTGCTGCCTGAATTTCCAGGGTACGAGCATCGTCGAACCTGCGGGCAAGGCGTTTGCGGAGGAAGTCCTGGACCACATGCGCAGGCGGCTCCAGGATTACCAGGTCGACTCCGGTGAATTGTTCAACCTGGAGGCGACGCCGGCGGAGAGCACCTCGTACCGGCTGGCGAAGCACGACCGCAAGCGCTATCCGGACCTCAT
>JAIFMD010000052.1 GCA_020048755.1 Spirochaetota bacterium | reverse complement strand
ATCCAGGCTTCGGCAAGCCCGAGTTCTGCGCCAAAGCCAGCACGCCGCGCGCTGGCCTCCAGCAGGATGCCGAGTTCATCAGCACTCCGGTCGATCCCGAGGTGGACTATGGCAGACCACGCATCGCCATCCCTGAATCCGGCAACTATGCCTGAATTCCTGACATCGAGCACCAGCAGCATGGCCTCAGTTTCCTTCACCCGACAGCTTGGCTCGGCCCCGGGCGTTTTCAAGGCCTTTCCATGCGCCGACGATGGAACTGGTGAATACCGCGGCGGCGGCAGCCTCCACAAGGCCGTTGGACAGGGCGATGGATGCCAGTGCGGCCGGAAGCGCTCCGGTCTGTACACCGAAAGCGCCGGACATCTGCTCTGAGGCCGTCAGGCCCAGTGCCAGAAGCACGAGGACCGTATTGGTGATGCTGCCGACAGCTCCGGCAACACCCGCTGCCAGTGGCAGCATCTTGCCGCGGAACAGCCTGAACGCACCCCAGGCCATAAAGCCTATGGCGAGCCGCGGCAACACCGAGACGAGGGGATTGGCGAAGAGCGGATCGAGCGGCCCGATCGGGGCGGTGGCGGCCTTGACGAGGCTCGTCACGCCGAACACGAGTCCGACCGCGGTACCCGCGACAGGCCCTTCAAGCACCGCGGCGATGATTACCGGAATGTGCATGATGGTCAGGGATGCGCCGCCAAACCAGGGCAGATATCCGAGAGGCGTCACTGCCATCACCGCCGATACCGCGCCGAGAGCTCCCGAGATGACGATACGACGTACACTTGATCGTTCCATAGTACCTCCAGAATCCATACTGCCGCGGGCAATGCCTGCGGTCGATCACGATGCTAATAAAACAGGAACAATGAAAATTCCAAGGGCGTACAGGATGGCGGCTACGCGCACCACCATGTCTGCCGAGCCGCCGGTGGTATCGACATAACGCGTAGCTGGTCCGGCACCATAACAGCGGGCCTCCATCGCTTCTGCAAGCGCTTCTGCCCGCTCCAGCGCGCGTATCGTCACCGGTACAATGAGGGGCAGGTAAGCTCTGGCCTTGCGCAGGGGGCCGCGCGCGCCGGCGCCGAAATCAGCCCCCCGGGCGGCCTGCGCCTTGACAACAGACTCGAATTCACCGGCGATGATGGGAATGAACCTGAAAGCGACCGCAATCATCAGCGCAAAGCCCCTCGCGGGGAAACCAACCCTGGCCAGGGGAGCAAAAATGTCCTCCACCCCCCGGGCGGTATCACCTTCGCTGGTAACCGAAGTAAACAACCCTATGGTGCTCATTATGGCGACGAAGCGCAGCGCCATGAGGACAACCGCTACCGCCTCACGCGCACTCAGCGAGACAGGACCCAGGTCCAGCAGTACGGTGCTCCGGTCCGCAGGCCACGAAAACAGTACCTGGAAAACTGCGGCAAGGCCCATGAACGGGAGCACCGGCAGGAAGCCCCGGAGCAGGAACAGGATGCGCACCCGGGCAAGCCTTGCAAAGAACAGCGGCAGGATGGCTGAAATGCAGATGACCAGGGCGGAACCGGACATGCTGGCGGACAGCATCAACGCCAGCAGCCACAGGTATTTTGCAGCCGGTGTAAGCCGGTGCACCGGAGTATCGGCTTCTACGTAGCGGCCGATGGAAACATGCTTCCAGAATTCCAGCCCTTTCATGCCGGTCCTCCCGCTTTAACATAAGCAGGGGCACTCGAATGTGCTGCCGACAAGAACGTTGCTTCGTGCACAGCAGTGGACATGGCCGCTTGAAGCTGGTAGGCAAACGGCCGGTCCAGCCCCCAGGATTCATCCCAATTGTCCCCGAAAACCCGAGCGGGAGGACCAAACGCCACCACTGCCCCGGCCTTCATTACCGCGACCAGGTCAGCGGCTGCGGCCTCGTCCATGGAATGCGTCGACATGACCACAGTACGGACACGGCCAGCAGCAACCACAGTGCAGTAACCGGCGTACTCGTGGATTAGGTTGAGGATCTCGGCACGGGATGCCGGATCGAGGGCCGAACCGGGCTCGTCGAGGAGCAGCGCATCCGGATCAAGCGACAGGATGGACGCGAGGGCAAGGCGGCGTTTCATGCCACCGGAAAGCGTACGCGGCTGGCGGTCACGGAACTCGTCAAAAGGCAGCCCCGCTGCGTCCATCGCCGCGCGCACACGGTCCACGAGAGTCTGCCCTGAAAGCCCCTGGTTGCGCGGACCAAAGGCCACTTCGTCCCCCGCATATGCCTCGAAGATGGCACTCTCCGGCCGCTGTACCGCCAGTGGCGCACGCATGCGCACAGCACGCAAATCAACGTTACGGCTGGCTGTATCAACCCCCAGCGAGAGCGCCACGCCGGAATCCGGAAGCGCAAGCCCGTCCAGCAACTGCAGCAGGCTCGACTTGCCCGAGCCTGTCCTGCCGACCAGCGCGACGACAGATCCGGCTGGCACCTCCAGCGAGACGGCATCCACCGCAAGCCGCTCACTTTCCGTCCCGGCAAGATAGCTCATTGAAGCGGCTTTAAGACTGAAGGCCGGCGCTGTATCTACGGGTGTCGATGTTGGGGACTGCCGGAATTCAGGTGCGGACTTCAGTTCGGCGGCAGCACGATGGCCAAGTGCCGCAGCGTCTTCGCCGATGACAGGCTTGAGCCCCAGTGCAAGAGCGGCAGAATACGAACGGGGCCTTGCCAGGCGCAATGCATCAAGCCGGTCGGACGCGAACAACCCGGCGGGAGATCCAAGGAACACAAGGTGCCCTTCAGACAGCACGGCAATGCGCCGGGCCCGTGCCGCTTCGTCCATGTCGTGGGTAACATGGATTACCGCGATACCGCCGGCAACCAGGTCATCCATGAGGCCGAGCACCGCAGCCCGCCCCATCGGGTCTATCATGGAGGTAGCTTCATCAAAGGCAACGACACGGGGCCGCATGGCTATGGCTCCGGCTACGGCGAGACGCTGCTGCTGGCCGGCGGACAGGAACCGCGGCGAGCGGGTACGCTCCTCAAGCAGATCTACGGCCACAAGGGCCGCTTCTACCCTGTCGCGCATCGCGGGCCTCGGCACCCCCAGGTTCTCCAGCCCGAAAGCCACATCTTCCTCTACGACCGAGGCGACGATCTGGTCCGGCGGAGACTGGAATACGAGCGATATTACCCTGCGGGCCGCGGTACGACCGTCAGGGGTGGAAGGATCGGCACCTGCGACGCTGACAGCACCGGCCGGCGGTTGAAGCAGCCCGTTGAGACAGCGAACAAAGGTACTCTTGCCGGAACCATTGGCTCCGACTATGGCGATATAGTCGCCTTCGTCGATCTCGAGGCTTACGCCAGACAAGGCTGGCTCCAGTGAGCCGGGGTAGGTATAGCTGAGGGAATCAGTGCTTACAATCGCCATACGCGCCCCGAACGGCGCGCGAGGAAGGGAACATTCATTGTGCACACCTCGCGTCTCGGTCCGTTTTCCGGATCCAAGCGTTCGAGACAAAGTTAAACACTGCGGCTGTTCATGTCAAGCTGGAGCCCTGCCTCTGGTCTGGATGGCCACGTTTATCGTAGGATCAGCGCATGCTATGCAGACTGTGCGGCGCCAGCGCCGAAACCTTCCAGGCAGGCGGGACAACGTACGCCGAGTGCCCCGTCTGCTCGTACACAGGCGTGGATACTGCCATGATACCGACACCGGAGGCAGAGGCAGCGCGCTACCGGCTGCACCAGAACTCATACGATGACGAACGCTACCGTGTATGGATAGCTGATTTCCTGGACGCGACGGCCGGATTCATGCCGGCTGGAGCGCGCGTGCTGGATTTTGGCTCGGGTCCGGAACCGGTGCCGGCGCGTCTGCTGGCCGAGCGTGGTTGCGCCGTCACCATTTTCGACCCGTTCTTTGCGCCGGGCGACGACTGGCGGAACACTACCTGGGACGCCATCCTTGTACACGAGGTAGCGGAGCATCTGGCAGACCCATTGCCCGTTTTAACCGAACTTGCTGGACTGATCGTCCCCGGCGGAGCGCTCTGCGTGCGCACGCGCTTTCCACCCGTCGTCAACGATATCTATGCAACCATCAGAAACTCTACCAATTCCGGGAGCCATGCCAGGCTAGACCGCGCAGGATTCGCCCGCTGGCGCTACCGCATGGACGAAACCCATGTGGGTTTCTTCAGCAGACAGAGCATGGAATGGCTTGCTTCGAGTCTGGGGCTCGGTCTTGGGCTCCTCGAAAATCCTGACAGGACCGTCTTTACCCGTTTTCCCTGATTGGTGAGCATTGCAGATCAAACCAGTAGTCCGGGCTTGCGCCAATGTGGTAAATGAACGAAAATCGATTATCGTGGAAAAACACCTTGCAGCCACCGAATCGGTGACACTCCTCTATCGACACATCATAGAAGCAGACCGAGCCGAAGCCCGGAGGCTGCTCTCGGCCGCGGCCGAGGGCATGGGTTATAACGATGCGCTGCGGAATATACTGGAACCAACCCTGCGCATGGTTGGCGAGCGCTGGGCATCGGACGGCATTTCCCTTGCGCAGGGTTTCGTTGCGGGCAAGGTGGCTGAAGATTTCCTGATACTGGGCACGGTGCAGAATGTATTGCGGCATTCAGCGGAGGCTGAAACCGCGGAGGATGACGGGTCCAGGCTTCCTCCGAAGATCGCGGTGCTCGGCAATGTGGAGGATGATTACCATGTGCTGGGCAGGTCAATGGTCGCGTCGTTTCTGGCGATAGAGGGCTGGAATATCGTCGACCTTGGTTGCGACGTGCTTGCGGAAGAATTCGTCGACAGGGCCAGCGAAGCCGGCGCCTGTGTAATTGGAGCCTCGGCTATGATGTTGACGACGGCCAGGAATATCGTAAAAATTCGGCAGGTGCTTGAAGACAGGGGACTCGCTGGCCACCTGAAACTGGCCGTTGGTGGTGCGGTGTTTGCCATGCGGCCCGATCTTGTAGGTGAAGTGGGCGGTGATGGAACGGCCAGGACGGCACTGGAAGCACCGGCCTTGTTCGAACTGTTGCGCAAGAAAGCGGGCCGCGCATGAACTCGATGGAACGCATCGGAGCGGTGCTCTCGGGCGGCACGCCGGACCGGAGGCCATTTACCCTGACTCTGTCATTGTACGGAGCCAGGCTGACAGGCACGAGCGCTGTTGACTATTTTGCCGATCCGGCCTTGTACGCGGCGGGCCAGCGGGCAGTGGTGGATCTCTGCGAGCCGGACATCCTGTTCGGGCCATTTGCGCTGGCACTGGAAGCGGAAGCGTACGGAGCCACGGTAGAGCGGTTCCCCGATGCGCCTCCGCTGGTAAAGAAGCATGCCTTCAAGACACCTGAGGATATCGCAGGCCTTCCGAGGCCCACCCCGGCCAGCGATCCGGGGCTTGGTTTCCTCGTGGAGTCGGTACGTGCCGTGGTGCAGGACCAGCACGGCACGCGTCCGGTTGCGGTACCGATAACGGCACCGTGCGATCTGCCGGTACTGTTGCTCGGTATGGACCAGTGGCTGAACACGCTCCTGTTCAAGCCAGAACTGGCGGCCATCTGGAGCCTACTTGCGATAGAACACTTTGAATCGCTGGCCGCAGCATATTTCAAGGCAGGCGTGAATTTTCTTGTCTCGCCGGTGATGCTTGCCAATCCATCAATCATCCACCCGGAACTGGCCGACAGGACCATCCTGCCCATACTGAGGGATGCATTCGGGCGTTCGCCTGGCCCCATCGTATTCCATCACGGCGGCAACCGCCTCTCCAGGAGTCTTGACCGGCTGATGGGTCTGCCCAATATTGCCGGCTATGTTGTTGACGAACGGGATGCACTGACGGTCTCCCGACGGACGCTCGGTGCGGCACCGCTGCTCCTGGGCAACCTGAGCGGCCCCCACTTTTCCCGCCGTAGCCCGGCCGAGATATCCGAGCGGACCACCCGGGTGCTCCGCGACCGCGAACAGGATCCTAACTTCATCCTGGCAAGTTCAAATGCTGACATTCCCTACGACACCGATCCAGACTGCATCGTTGCGGTCCGCAAAGCGGTCGAGGTCTTTTGATGCTCCACACGGATGATCCTTCCCGGGTACCGGTCAGGCTCATCGGATGCGGAATTTTCAGGAATGAAATCAAACTGCTGCCGGAGGCATTGCAGGCCGCGATAAAGCCTGCGTTCTTAGACTCCATGCTGCACATGGATCCAGTGCGGCTGGACGGCATCCTTTCCGCAGCGATGAACAACGAACAGGACGAGCGCACCGTTCTGGCCTTTGGCGACTGCTGTCCATACATGCGGGAGCTTGCGTCGCGCAGGGGTGTGGCCAGAACGCCCGGCATCAACTGTTGCGAGATATACCTGGGCCCGGAGCGGTACTGCCAGCTCAGGAGAGAACAAGTATTCTTCCTGATGCCCGAGTGGGCAGCCCGCTGGAAGCATATTTTTATAACGGAACTCGGCTTGCACACGAAGGAACTGGCCCGTGAATTCATGGCACAGTCCATGCGCAGGGCAGTCTACATCGATACCGGCACGGTACCCGTACCGTTGGCTCCGCTTGCGGAATTCTCCGAGTACACCGGCCTTGCCGTAACGGTTGAGGTTGTAGGACCTGAGCATTTTACCGCAGCGTTGAAAACTGCGCTGAACGCTATACGTACGACTGAAAATAAGCTGGATGGCAGCAATGCATGATCATGCACAGGCCTTCAATATGCTCTTCACCGACCTCGTGGAGAAGATCCTGTCCATGGCAGACTCGCCGGGGAGATGTGCGGACTTCCTGGCAGAGAACCTGCGTGCCCTGATCGGAGCCCGAACCGTGCTGGTGCTGGAATGCACGCACTTTTCCGGAGAACGGCTCCATGAGATAGTCTCGGTTTTTCCGGAACGGCGGCGGTCGATGGGATATCACGAAGCCGTGCAGAGCATCGCTGAAACGTCACATGATCTCGACCACACGGAACTGTTCGAACCGCATACCCATGGTCCTGTTGCCGAGGCACTCGGACGGCTTGGAATCGGCTCAGCGATAGTAGCACCCATAAAGCACGGTGGAACGAGGATGGGTGTGCTCCTGTTGCTCGATCTGCTCGATACAACAGGCTCCAGAACCATAATGGAAACCCTGGACAGGCTTACGCCGGCTTTCTCGCTGGTACTCCGAAACGCTTTCCTCTATAACAACCTTGAACTCGAGGTGGCAAGGCGGACCCGGGATCTCGAGGAGCGCACCGCGAGCCTGCAAGCGGCCCTGGCGGAAAAGGAGGTCATGCTCAAGGAAGTGCATCACCGGGTCAAGAACAACCTCCAGATCGTCACCAGCCTGCTGTTCCTGCAGGCAGACTCCTCGAAGAGTGCCGCTCTCCGTGACGCTTTGAAGAAAAGCCGTGGCCGCATCCAGTCAATGGCCCTGGTGCACGAGGAACTCTACCGATCGGAAGACCTCGCTTCAGTGGACATGAGTGAATACGTAAAGAAACTCTGTGCGGACCTCTCCGAGGCCCTTGAGATCACGGTTCCCATCGTATTCAGGAAATGCTCGCTGAAGTTACCCATTACACAATCTATTCCCTGCGGCCTCATACTCAACGAACTGGTGACCAATGCCCTCAAATATGCGTATCCGGACAACCGGACCGGTGAAATCCGGGTAACGATGTCAGTGGACAACGGCTTGATCCGGCTTGTGGTAGAAGATGACGGCGTAGGGCTGGGACCGGGCCATGATGACGCCGATTCGTGCTCCCTTGGGCTGTCTCTGGTGGAAGGACTGGCTGCTCAGCTCCATGGCTGTCTGAAAATCACGGACAAGTCCGTTGACGAGCCGGGCGGATCCGGCGTACGGTTCGAGATAGATTTTCCCGGAGAAGAGACATGACCCAGCACCATGGCCTGAATATCATGATAGTTGAGGACGAACGGATCATCTCCATGATGCTCAGCCGGATGGTCGAGAGGCTCGGCCACCACGTCTGCGCCTGCGTAACCTCCGCGCCCGCAGCCATAGAGGCACTCGATCACATCAAACCCGATCTAGCCTTCCTTGACATCAACCTCGAAGGCGAAAAAGACGGCATCGATGTGGGTATGGTCCTGCGCGAACGGCTGGGGATCCCCTTTGTCTACGCTACCGCCTACACCGATACCGAAACCAAGGCTCGTGCTGCCGCTACTGCTCCCCTCGCCTTCCTGGCAAAACCCATAGACCTTGATTCGATTAAAAGCCTCTGCGACCTTGTGGCTGACTGACCGCTACTGTTCCGCGGAGCCTGGAGTACCGGGGGCATTACTATAACCTGACCTTATCTTCATCATATTATTTCTATATAAAACTTTTACTATGAATGCAATGCGCCTGCGCAAAACCGCGATCAAGGCTTCAGAGAAGCTGGCTGCGTCAGGCGGACCCTGAACGGAATATTATTCCAGCGTTATGACGACACCTTCAGCATAGTGATCGACCCAGATTCCTACACCGAGGGTAAACGGGGCCAGCACGGATAGCGGTGACGGCTTGGAGTAGAACGACACATTGGTGATGCCATCAACGCCGACCATCGAGTCTACTTTGGACAGCAACTCCTTGTAGAGCGCTTCGCGCACCTTGCTTGCATCGTACAGCACGAAAAACGGGGTCCAGGCCTGCTTGTGTACCTGTACGATACCTTCAGTGCGGACGCCAGAAACGTAAGCTCCTGACGACATGTACATGCCGTCAGGTATCCTTACGGAAAGGCTCGAACAGCCCGCCAACGTCAGGGCCAGAACGGCCAAGGCCAAAAAAGCGAATTTGTTTGTTTTCATCAGTAACTCCTTCTAAAAAAAATGAAAAAATCAAGAATCCCAAACATCATAACAGTCATCGTGATGGTTCGGCCAGTAGTGCCAGGTTGGCCTCCAGCGCGGCCCCGGACATGAGGTCGGCGAGCGCCGCGCGGGCGTGCTCCAGCCGCAGGGCCGGCACCAGGCCGCGCCTGCACAGTGCGGCCAGCATTGCGGTATTCTGCATGCGCGGATCGGGTACGGCCTCCCGCCCCACGCGGATGGCGTAGCCATGGCGCAGAGCGGCCACCTGATCGGCATCGGCGGCCACAGCGGCCAGAGCCTCACCCAGACGCACCTGGATGGGTTGCCAGCTGGCGTCGAACCAGAGCAGCGTGCCACCCTCGCGCAGGTAGAACCTGCCGGCAGAGACAGCCTCGTGCAGTTCCAGTGCTACAACCAGGTGGGCGCACCCTTCTGCTACCAGCGGCGAGTGCGCTCCTGCACCGATGCGTACGTGGCTGGAGACCGAGCCTCCGCGCTGGGCCAGGCCATGCGTATCGCAGCCCTTGACGGGCAGGCCAGCATAGTCGATGGCACGGATCAGTGCTTCAGGCCATATAGATGTCGAATTGCTCGCTCATATTCTGCCTCCGAGGTCTTCTACCAGCGCAACCGAGGGGCAGGTCTGCCTGCACGAGCCGTCACCTATGCACAGGTCGCGGTTTACCTCCACGACGCCCCCCTCCTGCAACTGGAAACTTGGGCAGCCAAAGCGCTCCACGCACTCGTGGTTCTTCGTGCACACGCTCTGGTCTACCTTGATGTACCTGGCCTTCCAGCTGGCACCGGCCTTGCGGCGCGCGCTTCGGGTGAATTTGAGCATGCAGGGGTGCCTGGCGATGATCACCTTGAAGCCAGGCTCGTCCAGCGCCTCGCGCACCATGCCGGTAAGCTCAACTTGTTTGTATGCGTCAACTTCGCGGATGTTCGCAACCCCGAGGCCCTCCAGAGCGGCCCGCACGGAGAGCTTCTGCGCCTCGCCGTTGAAGTTGCGGCCGGTGCCCGGATGCTCCTGGTGGCCGGTCATAGCCGTGGTGCCATTCTCCATGACGACAAGCAGCACCCTGTGGGCGTTGTACACGGCGTTGACTATGCCCGGCAGCCCCGCGTGGAAAAACGTGGAGTCGCCCATGAAGCACAGCACCCTGCGGGTGTCGTTGAACAGCGACAGTCCCGACGCCGTGGAGGTGGAATGGCCCATGGACAAAAGGACGGTGCCCATACGGTACGGAGGCAGGGAACCCAGCGTGTGGCAGCCTATGTCCGCCACCGTTATGTCGTCCGGACGCAGGGCCTTTTTGACGGCGTAGAACGCGGATCGGTGTCCGCAGCCCGGGCAGAGCTGGGGTGGCCGCGCCTCAGCCGTGGCAGGCAGGGCCACAGGACGTACCACAGGGAACAGGTCAGGCCAGGTGGCGGCCAGTATGTCGCGCACCTTGACCGGAGTGTACTCGCCCATGTACTCGTCGATATTTTGTTTGCCGAGTATCTTCGTCGTGAGCCCGGCGTCATACGCCAGGGCCTTCAATCCGGTCTCGAGGATCGGGTCCAGATCCTCGAGCACCTTCACCTCGTCGTGCGCAACCAGAAAGGCCAGCGCATCCAGGCGCGGCAGGGGATGTACGAGGCCAAGCTTCAGGATGTCGGGGCTGTCAGCGATGCCCGGAAGCAGCTCCAAGGCGTCAAGCAGCGACAGGAAGGCCCCGCCGGCGACGATGACGCCACGGCGGCGGTTGCCGTTGTCCACCAGCAGGTTGGTCGCGAGCGCAACCGGATCGGCCGCGACCTCCGCGAGTCGTTCCAGGGCGCGCCGCTTCATCGGGAACACCGAGGCGGCCAGCGGAATGTAGTTTTCGCGGTCCGGGTCAAAACGCGGCGTGCGGTCGTGTGGAACAGGATGGTATGCGGCAAACGAGACGCGTTCCTTGGCGTGGCACACGTGTGTCGTCAGCCTGAGGATCACCGCCATGCGGCGCGCCGCGGCCAGGCCGGCAGCGGCCTTGAACATGCCATACGCCTCCCCGGCAGTGGCCGGCTCGAAGAGCGGCATGTACGACAGCTGCGCATAGTGCCGGTTGTCCTGCTCGTTCTGGCTGGAATTGGCGCCTGGATCGTCGCCCAGCACGACGACGAGGCCTCCGGGTATGTCCAAAAGCGGCAACTGCACGAAGCTGTCAGCCGCCACATTGAGTCCTACGCTTTTAAAGAACACCACCGACAGGTGCCCGTTGAGCGCGGAACCAAAGGCTAGCTCGGTGGCCACCTTCTCGTTGGTGGAGAACTCGAATCGGAACGGCCGCAGTCCAGAGGGAATAGCGCCAATCGCGTCGGCCATCTCCGGCGTCGGCGAGCCTGGATACGAGGTAACCGAACGAACCCCCGACTCCACCATGGCACGGACCACGGCGGTGTTGCCTATGACTATTTCAGAAAACGCGTCTTCCCGCAGAAGCATCGTTCCAAGATCCTTCACGGGCAACTCCTGTTCAACGGCGCGGGCCGCACGCGATCAGTCCTCATCGCGGTGCATGCCCTGTTCCACGTCGGTCCGTTCAACAGACAGGTCCAGATCGACCCGGCCGTAGCTATTTTCCACCTCTATCGAAAACAGGGCAAGGCCGATGGCAAACTCCACGTCCGCATCGGTTTCCAGCGTATACACCAGTTGCTCCACCCTGGTCTGGCCGTCGAACTCGCAGATGGCCGTGCCCGAACCCTGCCCCTGTTCGCCGGCAGGAGCTTTAAGCGTCAGCAGCACGCGGCCCTTGCGCAGGGTGCCGGTCCGGTCCTGGAACGAGAACGGCAACGTCGTGGAATACTGCCCGGTAGAGTCGAAGCTGACCTTGGGCGATTCGCGCAGCACGGAGCGCAGGCGGTAGAGGCCGTCGTTGAAGTGGGCGCTGCGGTCGGTAACGATGACTCGCTTGCCCGAGACTACGCGTACGGTTTCACTCCACGGTGCAAACGTGACAGCCGGCAGACTGATAACGCCGAAATCAGCGCCAAGATCTGTTGACAGCACGTGATCTCCGGGATCGATACCTTCGATGACAAACGGCACACGACGGTCACCGATTGTATAGCCAACGAATTCACCATCCAGAAACACCTGCGCATCGATCAGCGGGGAAAACAGCGATATTGAACCGGGCGTCTCGTCGCGCAGCGAAAGCAACGAACGGCTGCGCCCCTCTTCGCGCAGCGCGGGACGCTTGCCTGACAACCGTTCGACCATTGCCTCGGCAAGACTGTGGACCAGGTTCTCGGTGGAGCCCGCATCAGAAAACGTAGCCACGCGGGATGTGGCCACATCGACCAGCTTGAACGTCAGCCGCAGTTCCGTGCCCAGCAATACATATTCACCCGCCACGATGTAATCGGCGGTGGAAATGCCCTCGAAAGCCCTGGCCTGGGCCGCGGCAATGCTCGAGAGCGATAGTTCGCGTTCAGCCAGGAGCGCCGCTATCGAGCTACGGTCGAGCAACTCGACAGCCCCGCTCGAGGACAGGTCGTAGAGGAGCAGGCCCTGCACGATGCCGCCCAGGTAGTCGTAACGCGGGTCACCCGAGCGGTTCTCAAGTTCAAGCACCGCTACACGCGGGACAGCAAATGCGAACGATGGAAACAGCACCAGGCAGGCAAGCGCAAGCGCCGTGGCCCGCAGCGTTGTAAAGACCTTCATGTAGCCTCCGGAATTCTTGAATGTCAATTATAATCCATGCGGGCACTGCCAGCTGTCAAGCTGGAATGGCACATTCTGCCCTTCCGGGATATACTCATCGTTCGATACCCCTGTAACGATGACGAAATGCAACGAGGAGCTTAACTCCATGAAAGAACGCCGTGGTTTTATGACAATCAACAAGAAAATCCTGTTCACCATCATCAGCCTGTGGCTGGCTGGTTCTTTGGCGTTGGTTCTTGTTTCCTTTTTGCTGACCAGAAACGCGCTGACAGACAACCTCCGCAGTCGCCTGCGCGATTATGCCGCGCTAGGGGCACTCAGCCTGAATGCTGAAGACCACGCCCTGCTCCGCCAGCCATCGGACGAAGCGGCATCCGCGTATACCTCCACCGTGGCGGCCCTCAGGCGCATCAAGCGCGAGAGCACCGGCATCGTATTTGCCTACACGGCGCGCAGGACCGGAGACGGAAGGATCATGTTCGTCGCGGATGCCGAAGAAGACGAGGATTCGCTTTCCCATCTGGGAGACATATATGAAGTGGTCACCCCGCTGCTCGATGCTTCCATAGACAAGCTCTCCGAGGCGGTCGTGGAGCAGGACTTCTACTCCGACGCGTGGGGCACCTTCCTGAGCGCCTACGCGCCAATCAGGCTGCCTGACGGCAGGCAAGACGGAGTACTCTGCCTCGACATTTCCTTTGAGGACATCCAGGCCACCATGATGGTCAACCTGCAGAAACAGCTCTTGGTCCTGCTTCTGATAACCTTCATAGTCATACCAGCCGCTGTTGTACTGTCACGCACCATCACCCGCCCCATCAACCGCATCATGACGTACCTTAAAGGTGTCTCCGATGGCACGACGACAGACCTGTCAAAACGTCTGGACCTGCACGGCTCCGATGAGGTAGCGGAACTGGCAAGGCTGCTCGACAGCACCTTTGAATCGATGGGGCACCTCATCGTATCGATTCAGGGCCAGACCGGAACGCTCTCTCGGACAAGCGTCGAACTCTCTACCAACATGACCGAGACTGCCGCTTCAATAGAAGAAATCAGTGCCAGCATCCAGAGCGTCAAGCGCCAGACTATCAACCAGTCCGCGAGCGTCGTGCAGACGAACTCCACCATGGAACAGATAACGCTGAACATCCAGAAACTTGACGGATTCATTGAACAGCAGGCCGCAAGCGTTACCCAGTCGTCTTCCGCTATAGAGCAGATGATGGCCAACATCGCCTCGGTAACAAACACGCTCACGAAGAATGCCGGAAACATGCAGGAACTCACGGCCGCGTCTGATAACGGCCGGTCAGACCTTGCGGCGGTTTCCGAGAGCATACGCGAGGTGGCAAGGGAATCAGACGGGCTGCTTGAGATCAGCGAGGTGATACAGGCCATCGCCAGCCAGACCAACCTGCTGTCAATGAACGCCGCCATAGAGGCTGCGCATGCCGGAGATTCTGGCAAGGGCTTCGCCGTGGTAGCGGACGAGATACGCAAGCTGGCTGAGTCTTCGCGCGAGCAGTCAAAGACCGTTTCGTCGTCACTCAAGAAAATCAAGGACGCGATGGACAGGATCACCGGCTCTACCGACACCGTGCTCGCGCAGTTCGAGGACATAGACTCGAGAATACAGGCGGTCGCCGAGCGTGAAAAAGGCATACTCAACGCCATGGACGAACAGGGTGCGGGCAGCAAGGAGATTCTCGTTGCCATCGGACAACTCAACGAGATAACCAGCCAGGTCAAGGCAGGCTCGGCAGAAATGCTCACGGGCAGCCGCGAGATAATAAAGGAGAGCGGCAACCTGGGCAGGATCACCGAGGAAGTATCAAGCAGCATGAACGAGATGGCCGCTGGTGCGGACCAGATATCAGAGGCTGTGAATACCGTCAACGAACTCAGCAGCAACAACAAGGACAGCATCGATACATTGCTTGCGGAAATAGGCTGCTTCAAGGTGGACACAGCGGAGGCTCAGGCATGAGCAAAACCTGGAACTGGGCTGTCCTGGGCTGCGGCAAGATAGCCGGAAAATTCGCCGCGGACCTCAAAACACTCCCCAACGCCACCCTGTATGCCGCGGCCTCCCGGTCTCTCGATACGGCGCGCGACTTCGCAGCCCAGGCGGGTTTCCAGAAGGCCTACGGCAGCTATGAGGAACTCGTCGCTGACCCCGCTGTGGACATTGTGTACGTTGCCACCCCGCATTCTCACCACCACGATCACACGCTACTCTGCCTCAGACACCGCAAGGCAGTGCTGTGCGAGAAGGCCTTTGCGATCAATTCCCGCGAAGTGGCAGAAATGATAGCTGCCGCCAGGGCCAGCGACACCTTCCTCATGGAGGCGTTCTGGACACGCTTCCAGCCCAGCTTCCAGAAAGTGCTGGATCTGGTCAGTTCCGGAGAACTGGGTAGCCTCAAGCTTGTCCGTGCCGATTTTGCCTTCAAGGGAGCATTTGACCCGGAAAAACGCCTGTACAACGTAGCTCTGGGCGGTGGATCGCTGCTGGACATCGGCATCTATCCGGTTTTTGCCGCCCTCATGACCCTGGGCAAGCCCGACACCATAAAGACGCTGGCGTCGTTCAGCGCCACCGGAGCCGAGGAGAGCATAGTCATGTCGTTCGGGTATCCTGGCGGGCGGATGGCCTCTCTGGCCTCCAGCATAGCCGCCGATTCACCCACGCAGGCGGAGTTCTGGTTCGAGGGTGGTTACGCGCGGCTCAACCGGCAGTTCAACAACGCCACTTCGCTCACCCTGGGCAAGTCAAAGGCCGAAGAGACCACCATCAACTTTCCGCGGGGAACCGGCACCGGTTACGAACTTGAAGCCGCACATGTGATGGAATGCCTGGATGCCGGCAGGAAGGAAAGCCCGCTCCTGCCGCTGTCGTTTTCGGCAGACCTGATGGAAGTGCTGGACCGCGTGCGCAGGGATGCAGGTATAGTGTTTCCGGGACATGATACGGTGTAAGAGCCTGTCGGCTCAGCCCCGGCGGGTCAGGCGCGGACGCAAGTCAGACGCGCACACGGTACCCCATGCCCCAGACAGTCTCCAGGTATTCCGGCTCTGACGGGTTTACCTCGATTTTCTCCCTGATCTTGCGCACATGCACCGTAACGGTAGAAAGGTCGCCGTAGCGGTCTTCACCCCAGATGCGGTCGAATATCTCTTCCTTGGAGAACACCTTGTCAGGGTTGCGCATGAGCAGGCGCAGAAGCTCGAACTCCTTGGGAGCCAAGTCCACCTCACGGCCCGACACGCGAACCTTGCGTGCCTCGGGGTCCAGCGAAAGCGAGCGTATTTCTATGCTCCTGACCAGCGCATCGGCTCTACCGCCGGTGAGCCGCTCGTAACGGGCCAGTTCGCCGGGGCTGAACGGCTTGGTCATGTAGTCGTCCGCACCAAGGCCCAGACCGCGTATCTTGTCTATGTCCTCGCGTCGTGCCGACAGTATCAAGAGTGGCTTGTCGGAGACGGCCCTGAAGCGGCGGCTTATCTCGAAGCCATCAAGCCCTGGCAACATGATGTCCAGTATCATCAGGTCAAAGGCCCCCACGAGGGCTTTTTCCAACCCCAGAATCCCGTCTGCAGCCGTGTCCACCTGGCAGCCGGCTATGGCCAGATAGTCGCAGACCAGGGCGGACAGGCTCGGATCGTCCTCCACGGTCCACCTGGCAGCCGGCTATGGCCAGATAGTCGCAGACCAGGGCGGACAGGCTCGGATCGTCCTCCACGAGCAGTATGGTGGTGCTCATGACGCGACCACCGGCAACTCGATGGTGAACGCTGCCCCGCCACCTTCAGCGTTTTCTGCCTGGATGGTACCACCATGCCCCTCGACAATGCGCCGAGCTATGGCCAGGCCCAGGCCGGCTCCACCTCCCGCCCGGCTCGCGTCAGCACGGTAGAAGCGCTCGAATACCCGGTTTTCTGTTCCAGGCAACAGTCCTGGTCCATAGTCCCTGAGGACGACGATGGCCGTGCCGTCGTCGACTCTCAGAGAAACATCGAGCCGCCCCCGCTGGCCAGGCTCCGCAGAGCCCGCGGTGGCCGCGTACGAGGCAGCGTTCTGTACCACATTGGCGAAGACCCGCCGCAGCTTCTGCGCATCCAGCCGCACCAGCGGGTCCGCCTCACAAACTGTCTTTACGCTCAGCGCGGGGTGATCCGCAGCAAGTTCTTCCATGCAGTCAGAGAGGAAACTGCCCAGAGCTACCGGATGCAGATC
>JAIFMD010000061.1 GCA_020048755.1 Spirochaetota bacterium | reverse complement strand
CGTAGATTCCCGCGGCGGCAGTCTCGTACCAGTCGCCGGTACTGATGAAGCCTCGTTCGAACTGGATACCGAGTTTCTCAAGGCCGAGACTGCCCGAGTTGGGCACCCGGCCTACGGCGACCAGGATGGCGTCTGCTTCAATCGAGGCTGGTATCACCGCGACTTCCGGTGTGCCGGTGGGCGATCCGGCTGGCGAGCTGGATTGTGCCGGCGACAGCGCGATTCGCAAGGCTCCCCTGGCCGATGACTGGCCTGTGCTGCCGGGAGCGTCCGGCAGGAGTTCGTATCCTGTGGCCATCGTCGTATCCTGTGGCCATCGCGCCGGTTATGAATTGTACACCGCGGGCCTCGAAGGCCTTGCGGACAACGGCTGCGGCTTCTGCGTCTTCAAGTGGCAACACGCGGTCCATCGCTTCCACGATGGTCAGTTTTGTGCCGAAGGCGTTCCAGACGTAGCCGAGTTCCATGCCGATGGCACCGGCGCCAAGGATGACCGCCCGCTTTGGAACAGATTCGAGCATCAGGGCGCCGGTGCTGGAGAGCACCGTACGCTCGTCAAAGTCGAACCCTGCGAGCGTGCGCGGCCGTGAACCGGTGGCGATGATGAAGGCTTTTGCGCGCACCGTGTCAGCGCCGTCAATGAGTAAATCGCGAGCGGATGCGAAGCGGGCGGTGCCCGCCCTATAGTCGACCTTGTTCTTTTTTAAAAGGAACTGCACACCCTTGGAGAGTCGGTCTGCCGCCTTGCGGCTGGCCGTGAATGCCTTGCAGTAGTCGAGGCCCGAGAGGTCTACCTGTGCGCCGAGCGCGCGGAGTGCCTCGGCCCCGGCTACGAGCCCGGCCTGGTGGATGAGGCTCTTGCTGGGGATGCAGCCGACGTTGAGGCAGACGCCGCCTGGCTTGTCTTTTTCCACAATGCAGGCCTTGAGGCCGAGCTGGGCTGCCCTGATGGCGGCTACGTACCCGCCCGGGCCGGCACCGATGATGACGATATCGTATTCAGTTTCCATTTCTTGTTTCCTTAGGTCTCAGAGCAGGGCTCTGGCCGGCTCCTCGAGCAGGGCTTTGAGTTCTCCGACGAACGCTGCCGCTGCGGCGCCGTCTATGACGCGGTGGTCGCTGGACAGGGTGATGCGCATGGTACGCCTGGCTACGATGGCATCGCCCCGCACGACCGCCTCCTTTGACACCGCTCCGAGCGCGAGTATCGCAGAACCCGGCGGGTTGATTATGGCGGTGAATTCCTCGACGCCCGACGAGCCAAGGTTTGATATGGTAAAGCTCGCCTCTGAATATTCCGCGGGGAATAGTGTTCCGGCTCTGGCGCGCGGCACGAGGTCGGCGAGTTCCGCGTCTATCTGCTCTACGCCTTTGCGCTCGCAGGCGCGGACCACCGGGGTTATCAGGCCACCATCGAGGGCGACAGCAAGGCCTATGTCAGCCGCAGGCCGGTAGCGTATCGCGTCACCTTCCCACGAGGCGTTGATGCCCGGATGGCGTTCAAGAGCGGCCGCGGTGATGCGCATGACGAAGGCGTTGAGGCTTACCGGCCGCTCTCGGTCTTCGTTGACCGCTGCGCGCAGTTCGAGGAGGCGCTCCATGTCCACCGCGGCGCGGACGAAGAAGTGGGGAGCCTGGGTCCAGCTGGCGCCGAGTCGCTCGGCGATGATGGAGCGCATTTTTGAGAGGGGCACCCGTTTGTCACGGAGTCCGGAGCGGAGTGCGCCGCGGGCCGGGCGGGAAATTGCGGCGGCCGCGTCGTTCCGCGGTGCCATGCTGCCCTGGGTGGGTATCATGTGCGTTGCGGGCATTGTGGCGGGCACGGCTGCCTGCGCATTGCTGGCCGCTGCCAGCACATCGCGCTGGACCACCCGGCCATGCGGGCCTGAGCCGCGCACGCCGCGGAGGTCCAGCCTGTGTTCCCTCGCGGTGGCCCTGGCAAGGGGAGACGAGGGCGGCTGGCCGGAGGGAAGGGCGGGGTGGTCGGTATAGGTCTGGCTGGTTTGCGTACCTGGGATTGCAGGTGCTGGATCCGCATTCTGGATCGAGAATACCTGAACCGGTATAGCCGGCGGATGAGCAGACGGCCCGAGAGCCGGGAAGGCTGACTGGGTTGATAGGGTTGGTAGCGGGGCCGCGGGCGGCTGTGGAACTGCCGGTGCAGCCGTAGAAGCTGCCTGCGCCTTGTCGACGATGGCCTGCCAATCTTCACCGGGCTTGCCGAGCACCGCTATCGTTTCTCCTACCGCGGCCTTGTGGCCGGCCGGTGCGATGATCTTGAGTATGGTGCCGGCCCGCGGCGACTCGTAGGGCATGGTTGCCTTGTCGGTCTCTATCTCGCAAAGAGCGTCACCAGCCTTGACGGTCTGTCCTTCTGCCACGAGCCACTCCGCTATGACGCCGTCCTGCATGGTCGGGGACAGCGCTGTCATCAGTATCGATATTGCCATTTCAGGCCTCCAGGTAGAGCGCGCGCAGGACGGCTGCTACGATCTTGCTGGCCGACGGCTGCACCGCCAGTTCAAGCGCGTGGTTGTACGGCATCGGCACGTCCTCGCTGGAGACAAATTCCACCGGAGCGTCCAGCGAATCAAAGCGCTCCGAGGCTATACGGTGCGCGACGTAGGCACCGACGCTGGCCGCTGGCCAGGATTCGTCCACGACGACGGCCCGGCCGGTCTTGCCGACGCTTGCCATGATGGTGTCTTCGTCCAGAGGGCGCAGGCTCCGCAGGTCAACGACTTCCGCCGAGATGCCGCGCTGCTCCAGGATGGCGGCTGCCTCCAGCGCGTACTTTACCGGGCGGCCGAAAGCCACGATGGTCACATCGGTACCGGCTCTGGCTATGGCGGCCTTGCCTATCGGCACGAGCGTTTCCTCGTCCGGCACCTCGCCCTTGTCGCCGTACAGCAGCTCCGATTCCAGCACGACTACGGGGTCATTGTCGCGGATGGCCGATTTGAGGAGGCCGTAGGCGTCAGCCGGATTGGACGGCGAGACGACCCGGAGTCCGGGCACATGCACCCAGTAGCTGGCCAGCGCCTGCGAGTGCTGGCTGGACAGGTATTCAGCGGGGCCGTTGGGGCCACGGAACACGATGGGTACCGAGAGCCTGCCTCCGGACATGTGCCTGAGCTTGGCCGCCTCGTTGACCACCTGGTCAAGAGCCAGGAGCGCAAAGTTATGAGTCATCCATTCGACTATCGGCCGCATGCCGGCTATCGCGGCGCCGACTCCCAGGCCTGTGAAACCCAGCTCGGTTATCGGGGTGTCCAGCACTCGCCCGTCGCCGTACTTGGCCAGAAGGCCGCGCGATACCTTGTATGCGCCATCATATTCAGCCACTTCCTCGCCCATGAGCACGACCGACTCGTCCCTGGCCATCTCCTCGTCCATGGCCCGGTTCAGGGCCTCCCTGTACGTCATTGTGGCCATGATCAGGCCCTCCCCGTGGCTGCGTCGTGTCCGCCCATGAAGAACGGAACGCCAGCGTAAATGTCTTCATATATTGTGTGCAGGGCCGGTTCCGGCGATGACTCGGCGAAGGCAACGGCCTGTTCCGCCATGGCATCGGCAGCTTCATCCTGGGCCAGCGCCAGCTTTTCGTCCCAGGCATTTGCGGCTTTGATCTTCTCTTCAAGCAGGTAGATAGGGTCCTGTTTGCGGTACTCGTCTACCTCGTCGCGCGTGCGGTACTTCTGCGGGTCGCTCATGGAGTGGCCCTTGTAGCGGTAGGTGCGGGCTTCGATGAGCACAGGGTTGCCGTTCCTGGCGTCGTCAAGAGCGCGGAGTGCCGCATCGCGTACGGCCAGCACGTCCATGCCGTCCACCTGCTCACCCCGCACACCGTAAGCTGATGCCATCAGCGAGAAGTCGTCCACCGCAGACACGCGCTTCCAGCTGGTGCCCATGCCCCACTGGTTGTTCTCGCATATCAGTACCGCTGGCAGCTTCCATATCTTTGCCAGGTTGAGTGCCTCGTGGAAGGCTCCCTGGTGTATGGCTCCATCGCCGAAGAAAACCGCGGTTGCGCCGCGAGTCTTCTTGTACTTCTGCGCAAACGCCACACCGACCGCCACCGGTATCTGGGCACCTACTATGCCGTTGCCGCCGAGGAAGCCTTTGTCCTGGTCGAACAGGTGCATGGAGCCACCCTTGCCGCGTGATACTCCGGTAACCTTGCCGAACAGCTCCGCCATGATTCCGTCTGGATCCATGCCTGCTGCCAGGGCGTGCCCGTGGTCGCGGTATCCGGTGAGTACCTTGTCCTTCTCGTGGTCCATCGCCCCTATGAAGCCTACCGCTACCGCTTCCTGCCCGTTGTACAGGTGACAGAAACCGCCGATCTTGCGCAGGCCATACATCTGGCCAGTCTTCTCCTCGAAGCGGCGTATCCTTGTCATCTCGTTGCGCAGGTTCCAGTACAGTTCGATATCCGGCTTTTTCATGCCTGCACCTCTGCCTGTGAAACGGTGCCTTCAGCCGGGCGGTACAAAGATACGCGCTCAAGTGCGGTTTCTATGACTATGAGTTGTTTTGCATCGGGATTGATGCGCCAGAAGTTGGCAAGATTCGGACCTATAGATTCAAGCACCTGCGCCTTGAGTTGCGGATTGTCCAGAACAACAGCACTGCCACGGGCAGCTATCACCTTGCCCAGCGTTGCGGTCTGGAACGACCAGAATACTTTCTGGTCCTTCTGTATCTCCATGGCCTTCCGTGAAACGGCCATGGAAACGCAATACAGGAATCTGGGTTCTCCGGGAAGCATAGTCGGAGTCATCCATCTGCCGTGCGGGTAACCGTCAGTGCCGATGGTTGTCAGGAATCCAACCTTGGCCGTGTCCAGGAGCGTGCGAAGTTCTTCAATCGGTTCAGGGATTTTCATGTGGTTCCTTTCATTTCGGCAAGTTCTGGTTTCCGGGTCATGGAGGGCTCCCGACTGAACTGCGCCGAGCGTTTGAATATCCAGGCATCAGAGGAAAGTTCATTGGTCATGGCTGCAACCTGTTGCTCATTGATCAATGAATTCCAGGCAACGGAAGAAGTACCAGCAAGGTGGCTCGTGAGGGTTGCCGCAAGCGATTTTACCGTCATTTTTGGTACCAGATTGACCAGATTGGTCACCGTCGCTGGTACCGACCGGACTGAACCGGGTTTGTAGTCTTTCTCGTGGGCAGCCAGGCTTTCACGCAAAGCCACAAGGTCCGTATCGACGAGCAGCGTTCCGTGGAACAGCAGCACACCCTTGCCCGCCGCGCTCGCGGTGCCGCCCACCTTGCGCCCGGCTACGGTTATTTCCCCGCGGCCACCCACGGCCGCCTGCACTCCTGCAGTTGCCAGAGCCCCCAGTATCAGCTGCAGGAGCCCGGCCCGGTCTGCAAGTGTTCCGGGTACCACGAAGCTCCAGTTCAGGTTGCCTGAGTCATGGTACACCGCTCCTCCGCCTGTAGTACGCCTGAAGGCTCGGGGTGTGCCGGATTTTAGCGTCGCCTGGCTCAGTTCCACCGCAGCATCCTGGTTGCGTCCGAGTACAACGCAGGGTGTGTTGCTGTAGGTTGTAAAAAACGCGGCTGGAAATTCCGTTGCGCTTTCATCGCGGGCCAGGCTCTCAGCCACGATCGCGCGGAGGCATTCTTCCAGTGCAATATTCTCGGCTGGTGAGGACGACATGTCTTGTATGTACGTCAGTGTAAGCATGGACTAAAGCTAAGTAAAACAGTCAGCAAAGACAAGGTCAGTTGATCGAAGCTTGTGCCTGGCCTCAATGCGGTATGGTCAATAAAAACGGGTTCCCCCGGAGGAGAACCCGCTGACCGTTTTACCGGAATACTGGTTTTATTTCATGCCATTTCAGGGTGCGCTTTTGTCTACCAGCTCCTGGAGGGCTGTCTTGAAGGCCGAGAATTCTATGCCGGCCGCAGCGGCCGCTTCCCGTACGGTCTGCGTCCGCGCGCCAGGCTTGAATCCCGTTACGGCTTCGACCTGGGCTTCGGTCAGCCCCCAGGAATACAGGTCGCCGTAAGTCGTCCTGCCGACAACGGCCCGGACAGAACTTGTTCCTGAACCGCTGCCGCCGCCACCGCCACCACCGCCAGAACCCGATCCTGCGGCAGTGCCTGTTCCCATCGCAGGGGCAGTAAAGGGCGCTGCAGCCGGGGCGTCAATCTCAACGATACCTGGATTCGTCGTGCCAGGTATTGCATAGCGACGCAGCGTTTCAGCATCCAGGCCAGGGCGCACCGCCAGCATCGCGAGGGCGGCCGGGGGCAGCACAGAGCCTTCCTCGGCTTCCATGGGTAGTCCCGTGTACAGCGAGACGAAGAGCCGTACGGCTCCCGTGCCGATTTCAAGCCCGGCCGGCAATATTTCAGCATACATAGATTCCAGCACGCTCACTCGCTCCGCAGGTTCGAGAGCCTGGCCTGGAACCGAAAAGGCTGCGGCAGCCTGTGCGGCCGGCACACCGAAGACCCGCTCGATGTCATTCCAGGTGTACGACCCGCGTATGTCGGCGGGGTTGGGTAGACCTGCCAGTTCTCCGGTTTTGAATTTTACCGGTTGCTTGCTCGACGTCGTCTCATAGTATCCCACTGACTTTGCTATGACGATGCCGCCAAATATCGTTGCGACCGTGATTACAGCCAAGGGTACGGTCTTCAAGCGGATCATACCGCCTCCTTTTCAGCGAGAGCAGCGGGACCTGGCATGGCACCGGCCGCAAAGACAACGGTTGCCTCCACGGGGCAGGAGTCTTCGCTGGTACATTTGAGGCAACTGATGCACTGGTGGTCGCGCACCGTGCCACTCGTCGATACTTCAATGTTCATGGGGCAGGCCCTGTCGCAGGCCTTGCAGTCGATGCAGGTAGAAGCTACGCGCTTTATCCCGAAGATCCTGAACAGGTTGAACAGTCCCTGGAATGCACCATAGGGGCAGGCATACTTGCAGAACGGCCTTTCAATGAACAGCGAGCCGATCAGGGTTGCCACCAGGATGAGGGCTCCGGCGATGGCTACCTCGCCGGTCCAGAAGTTAAACAGTATGTAGTAGGGGTCGTAATCCTGGAAGAAAAGTTTGCCGGTCATTATCGTCATGTACGAGACCCATATGAGCACCACATAGCGGAGGTAGCGGAGCGGCCTGTCTATGGAGCGTGGCACGAAGGTGTTGTAGCGCCTGTGGAACAGCTTGCGGCCCAATGAGCCCAGCCATTCCTGTACGCTGCCCAGCGGGCAGATCCAGCCGCAGATGACCGGCCCGAAGAGCACGGAGAGTGCCAGCCCGATAATGGACAGGGCTACCGCTGATTCATGCACCTTCTTGACCAGGGTTCCCGTTGTGAACAGTTGCCAGAACGATACGACGCCACCAAAGGGGCATATGGCGTGCAGCGACGCGCCCTTGATGAACGACAGCGTTTCAATGCCGCGTTCGCTCAGGGTCTCGTTGGTCGCGATGAGTGCGACGAGTACCAGAAAGAAAACCTGGATACTCCGGCGCACCCACTGCGAAGCCTTCTTCGGCTTGATTTTTCCTGCAACTGTAGACATGGAACCTCCTGTGATTATTCCGACAGTGTATTCTAGTACTTTGACAACTGGGTTTTAAAGGCCCTCAGGTGGTTTTCACTGGCGCGCATCAGCTGCTCGAACAACGTCTTCACCGAGGCATTTTCTGGTTTTGATAGTTCCGGGCGGGCAAGGAATGCCTTGTACATGGCGATGTTGGAAATTTCTGCGTCTACGCCAGCCTGGGCTGCTGCCTTGAGGTCGGCAGGTACTATCACGTACGCAGCTGATCCGTCAGAGGGGAAGGTCAGCTTGCGTGTTGCGTACTCTGTCCTGAGCCACGAGAGGTGCTGCTCCTCGGCGGCCATGATGTTGTCGTACGGTCGCATGGTGCCGAATTTTTTCATGATGGCAACATATTCGCCATGTGCCAGGTACTCGTCCTCGGCTGCCCAGCGCAGCATGTCGGTAATGGTGAAGGCCTTGTTGCCCGCGATTGCAGCAGTCGCGGCCGCCGCGCCGTAGTCCGGCCCGGAAGCCCAGCCCGTTGCCGTTGCTGCGAGCAGTGCCACTGCGATGATGCATGACGTTCCGAAAGTGTGTTTCATGTAGTTCTCCCTTATACGCAAAATGACATATAGAACATGTTCTATACAGCAATTTGCATGCCAAGTGCTATGCTTGTACACAGTACCATGGATAAATACATTCTGTATATGGAATTATATATTAGTATCAAAGTAGGGACTGGTTTAGTAAGAAGTGTTATTGCTATACAGAAGGGAAACTAAAGGGAGAAAAAAAAGTGGGCGGGAAATTATTTCCCGCCCTTGTTACAAACCGGCCTGATCAGTAAGCGTCTCCACTCTGGGGTACGAGGCAGATAAACTTGAATGGCGTTGTTCCGGTGTTTACGAAGTTGTGCTTCTTGCCGCCTTCTATGTACGCCACGGAACCTGCTTTTACAGCTTGCTCTGAACCCTCGATGACCAGCTTGCCCTGGCCTTCAAGTATGTAGTTGGCGTGGAACCAGTCATGGGCATGGTAGGGGCTGTTGCCGCCCGGTTGTACAGTGAAGACCCTGAAGAAGCCGTCATAGCCGTCCTTCGGCCCTATGACGATTTGCTTGGTGACCCCGACTATGCCGTTTCCCTGCATGTCCACCGGTTTGATATCGCTTTCGTGTCGTACCATGGTACTCTCCTTGAAAAAATATGGTTTAGTAGAATCCTACTCTATAGATCCGCATGTACGCGTTGAAGTCCTCGTAGGCGGCTACCAGGGCTACGCTCGACAGGAATTCTGTTCTGACTGACTTCCTTAGTGTGCTCTCCGCCTTGAAGGCACTGAAGGGGATGCGTATGACGCTCTTCTGCGGTCCCGGACTTATGGAAGCTCCGTAGTAGCTCCAGGGAAACACGTTGTCTTTGGTCCGGAGGAATACGTACCATGACGTCGTCGTGCGGGCGTCGACTTCAACCTCCACCCCTGTGTAGCCCGATGCGTCAAACAAACCCGGTTCGTGCTTCAGACGGACCTGGATAAAGCCGCCGCCCTTCGTTATGACCCTGCCCGCCAGGAGCAGTGCCTTGCCGCCTTCCGCCGCGACTATGGCGGGAGGTACGAGTTGCGACTTGCCACCCATGACGGTGTCCGCGAAGGACTCCCAGATCCAGCCCTGTGCCTCCGACGGCGATGCCCCCGGATTGGAGAGTGTATATCCCTGGGCCCCGACGCCTGCCGCGACCAGCGGCAACAATGACAACAACACTATGGTTTTCATCATTTCAATATATGCACGGACGGGCCTCTTAGAGAAGGCAACCGAACGGAAATCAGGTGCCGGGCAGGGCGTTCAACGCCGACAGTACATGGCAGGCCGTGCCGCCCATAACGAACAGATGCCAGACTGTGTGGAACCACCCCCACTTCCGGCCCAGTGCATAGAAGATGGTGCCTATGGTATATGACAGCCCGCCTGCCAGAAGGAACGCAAGGGTTGCTCCGGTTGCAATCCTGGTCAGCGGCCCCCATACGAGGACGATAAGCCATCCCATGGCGAGATATGCAGCCAGTGTGATGAAAGGCCAGCGGTTCAGGAAAACAGACTCCATGACGATGCCAAATGCTGCAATTGCCCATACAGCGCCAAAAAGCCACCACCCCGGGCCATCCCGTAGCAGTGTGAGGGCAAAAGCGGTATAGCTACCGCTGATCAGGATAAAAATGGCTGCGTGATCGAAAATTTCAAAGACCCGCTTGAGCCGTGGAGCGCGGAACGCATGGT
>JAIFMD010000047.1 GCA_020048755.1 Spirochaetota bacterium | reverse complement strand
GATGCGCCTCTCCGGCCCAAGCTCCGCATCATAGTCGATGAATTCAGCAAGCATTACAAGGATGACTCCGGTGATACCATAGATCTTCTTGCTGAAAAATCCTTGTTCATAGCAAGGGCTGTCGACCCGCGCGAGCTGGCCGCTCCGGCTTGACAAGCAAGAGCGCCAAGGGACGCGCGGCCGAGGACCTCGTGGCCGTTTCATTGGCTGCCGGTGGCTGGTCCATAGTCGCCCGGAACTGGCGCCGCGGCCGAGGTGAACTGGATATTGTCGCCTTCAGGAACGACCTCCTGGCCATAGTCGAGGTGAAATCCGTAGATGCATACGGCCTCGAAAGCCTTGAACTGTCAGTAGGGAGAAGAAAACGCCTCAGGATAGTCGAAACGTCTAAACTCTTTGTCTCCGCGCATCGAGAATTTAGTAGCGCCACCGTACGGTACGATGTCGCTGCCGTAGCGGCGGGTGCCGTGGCGGAATACTTCGAGAACGCGTTCGCGGAGCGCACATGACTGAAGAAGCACGACACGATTCCAGTCCTGCCATTCTTCGCATAGCGTACGTGCTCAGCGATGAAATCATGGACGGTATCGGAGTAAGCCATGGCGGATGGAAACAAGGATTCTAAGCGACGATTCGGACGGCGCGGGCGCGGGCGTTCCGGTGCCAGAGAAGGCGAACGGACAGCCGAGGCCGCAGGTTCAGAAGAATCCGTAGACGAACGCAAGTCTGTTCTGGCTGATCAGCCAGCCGTCGTGTGTTCGATCTGTGACAAACAGATTTTTGACCTCTCCAGCGCACTCGCTGGCAGGGACGGCAAGGGGCCTATCCATTTTGACTGTGCGTTGGCACAGGCCGCCGTCGGCGAGAACCTCGAGCCCGCTGAACGGGTTGCTTATGTCGGACGCGGTGCGTTCGCCGTGGTTGAATACCGCGACAAGAGCATGACGGCTTTTACCATCAAGAGACGCATCCAGTGGGAAAAAGAAGGAGAGAAGTTCGACTGGCGCAAGTCTATCCAGCAACGCTTCGGATTGTAAGTGCAAACCCCACTTTTTTGTGCGGAAAATTTTGTCGAACCATTGCGATAGTATATTCAACTTTTTCCATTCATGGTTTACAATCCCTGAATGTCCAGAACGTTGCGCATTGCGCGTTTGATTCAGGTCTCGCTGTTGCTGGTATTATTTCCGGCGGCTACGATGCCTGTTTTCGCCCAGACCAGAAAACTCGTCTACGGCCTTGTGCCCAACTCGCCGCCTACCACCTACGTCGATGCCTCGGGCAAACCTACCGGCTTTTTTATCGAATTGTACACAAGGATCATGGATGACCTTGACATCGACTATGAGTTCAGCGTCGCCACCTTCGCTGAGCTGTATCCCAGGATGGTTTCGGGTGAAATCGATTTCTTTACGACGCTGGTGAAGACTCCCGAACGAGAAGACTCGTTCAGGTTTGCAGACACGGCAGTATCAGCAGGCTGGGGCCAGCTTTTCGTAGCCAGCCGTACCGAATTGCTATCCGTCCTGGACTTGCAGAACCGCACCATAGGTGTCGTGACAGACGACAGGAACGGTGCCAATTTCAGGACCTACATAGATTCCCTGGCCATTCCGTGCACCATCGTCGAATATGCCGACTTTGAACGGCTCGTGCAGGCCGTGAGTTCTGGAGAGGTCTTTGGCGGTGTCCAGTCCAACTGGTTCGTTGCCGCTGAAAAACGGGTGCAGCCTACGACCATAGTCTTTGCGCCATTCCGTTCATATCCTGTCCTGTCACTCCAGAGTCCTTTCAAGTCGGAATTCAATGCCATCATAGAGCGGTATAGCGATCTGCTGGCTGATCCTGATTCTTATTACTACAAGCTTCAGACCGAGTGGCTGGGGCATGAACGCACCGAGACGACGATAGTGCCTGCCTGGCTCATAGCAATGCTCGCAACGCTGCTCATCACGTCCGGCCTTGCCCTATTCGTCATCAGACTCCTTACCGGCAGGCTCCGCATGGCCAACCGTGATCTGGAGCGCAAGATCACTGAACGGACCGACCTTCTGGTACGTTCTGAAAAGCTGGCGGCGCTGGGTACCCTGGTGGCCGGTATTGCCCACGAGTTCAACACGCCCCTGCATGTCATCATGGCCAGCCTCGACACGCTGCGAACGACCACCGGTCATGACGGCATTCCCGCTGATGAGACAAGCGCGCTGGAATACCTGCTTGCGCACCGTGGACAGCACGTTCCGGAAGCCCGGGCCGACTCACGGGGACGACTCCGGGCCATCCACGCACGCCTGGTCAATCTCGTTCCTGCAGATGCAGACCGGCTCGCTCCGGTGTGCTCGGAGCTTGGAATACTGGAGCCGGACGCTGAAGTCGTAAGCATTTTAAAGAAAGCATCCCCAGAGTTGCTGTCGGAGGTTCGTACTCTGACGGTCCGGCTCGACACGTTCGATGCCGCATCCCTGGCGCTGGACCGCATGGGGTCAATCATTCGAGCACTGCGGATCTACGCGCATCGCGACCAGAAGGGCGAAGCCGTCGCGGTATCGCTGGCACTCCAGATCGACTCGGTGCTCACGCTGTTTTCCGACCGTTTAAGCGATGATGGCATCCGCGTAGTCGCCGGGTATGGCAGCCTGCCGGAGTATCGCTGCTTTGCTGACCAGTTGCAGCAGGTCTGGATGAATATCATAAGCAATGCCGTCGAGGCAATGGGCGAACAGGGAGTTCTTTCAATCGTCGCCCGCCGTGACGAGGCTGGCCTCTGCGTCTCGATTACCGATACCGGCCCGGGCATACAGCCCGAACACCGGGATGCAATCTTCGAGCCGTTCTTCACGACCAAGTCAGAGGGAACGGGCACCGGGCTCGGCCTGAGCACGGCCAGCGAGATCATAAAGACTCATCGCGGCACGCTTGAATTCGACTCAAGCCCGGCCGGCACGACCTTCACGGTCCGGTTGCCAAGTGCCGGTATCATCGAACCCGGCACTGTCATGGAGTTCAAGGAATCAGGCTATGCTTGACCGTATCGTGCTGTGCGTCGATGACGAGGCCATACTCCTCATGGCAGCCAAACATGCCCTTCGGACCAGGCTAGGTGACGGCTACCGCTACGAGACAGCACTCGACGCAGCATCCGCGCTCGAACTGATAGAGGAATGCATCGCGGATGGTCATTCGGTAACGGCTGTCGTCAGTGACTGGATGATGCCCGGCATGCGAGGTGACGAATTCCTGCGCAAGGTCAGGGAACGACACCCGGCCATCTGCCTCATCCTGCTCACCGGCTATGCAGACCGATCCGCCGTTCAGATACTCGAGCGCGATATCGGGCTGGCCGCCATATTCCAGAAACCCTGCAGCATGGCCGCGCTCGCCGACGTCATAAAGGTTGCGGCCACGGCCTAGATACTCCGGAGGCTCTATGTCAGACGATTCGTACACCGTGCTTGTGGTCGATGATTCCAGAGCAAACAGGGCTTTTCTCGCCAGCATCCTGGAGGAGGATGGCTACCGCATTGCCCAGGCCGCCGATGGCGAATCCGGTCTTGCCGCAGCCACTGCCGAGTCTCCAGTACTGATACTCCTGGATGTGGTGATGCCGGGCATAGACGGCTTCGAGACGCTCAGGCGGCTCAAGACTGATCCTGCCACGAGGCGCATTGCCGTCATCATGCTGACGAGCCTGGGAGACCAGGACTCAAAACTCAAGGCTTTTGATTACGGCGCCGTGGACTACATCGTCAAATCCGCCAACGAGGCGGAGGTTCGGGCCAGGGTGCGCGTGCACGTGCGGCTTGCCAAAGCCAACGAGGAACTGATGGCAGCAAGGGCCGAGAGCCTCCAGCAGATCGCCGAGGCACAGCGATCCATGCTCGTAAAACCATCGGAACTCCCGGAAGCTCGTTTTTCTGTGTATTACCGCTCTCTGCGTGAGGCCGGTGGTGACTTCTACGATGTGGTTCCGGTGTCTGATGGAGTATTCTTCTACCTGATGGCCGATGTGGCTGGGCATGATGTAGGTACCAGCTATGTTACCCCGGCGGTCAAGGTGCTGCTCAAGCAGTGTGCCACACCAGCCCATTCCGTTGAAGAGTCGCTGGCCTACCTGAACGGCATCCTCTCAAAGACGATCCTCGAGGATAACTACCTGACGGCGTTTGCGCTGCGCATCAACCGCCGAGCCGGCAAGGCTGTATTCGCAGCCGCCGGACATCCTCCGGCGCTGTACCTGCCCAAGGACGGCCCTATCTCTTTGGCCGAGTGCGAGAACCCTTTTATCGGCATGCTCGAGGAATCCAGTTACAACTCCGTATCGATGGACGTGCATGAAGGTGACCGCTTCATACTGTACACTGATGGTCTCGTCGAACTGCACCTGGAGTCAGCCCCGAATATCGACCTTAACAAGCACTTGATGGAGGTAGTCAGCGGAATCCGCAATTTGCCCCTGCAGGAATTGCCGCACGCTCTGGTTCACGAGCTGGGTGCTGACAATCCGGACGACGATGTGGCCGTGATGGTGGTGGAGGTGTAGCGGCCAGTGCCCGTACACACGAATATCTGGTAAATCCAGCCGGTATCGTATACTGTAGACCCATGGATAGTACGACCATATCGTTCACGTTAGCCCTGATCGGAACAGCGCTTGCTCTGTTGCTCGTACTCTTTGCATTGTACCGCAGGGAAGCGGGGCTCGCCGTCTATGCGGTCGGGTTCCTCGCCGCCGTAGCTGGTTTGAGTGTATTCGTGGTGCAGGGAAGGTTGTCCCGCTTCCTGGGCTTGATACTCGCCAGCACGCTGATCCTTTTTTTTCAGTTGTGCCTTGCCTTGGGGTTGCGGATCAATGTGAAGCTTGTCCCCGCTTGGCCTCGCCGGTTCAGCGCCTATCTGGCAACATGGCTCGCTACCATTACCATCGCGACCCTGGCAATAGACTCCTTCATCCTGCGCTCGGTCCTGTTCTCGGGCTTCATGATCATCGCCACCCTGGAGTTTCTGGTAGCGTTTTCAAGTATCAAGCCCGCCCTCTCAAGGATAGTCTGCAATTCGGTATGGATCGTAGCGCTGACGTTCAGTCTGCTCCACGTGTTCCGCATTGCCGTGCTGCTGATCAATGCCAGCGTTCTGGCCCGGCTCATGGACAACCGGTTCGTCAACGCGTACACCTTTGCCGCCTTATTTGCCGTTCTGTGGGCCGGGCTTATCCTGCTCATAGATGTTGCTGACCTTTTTGAGCAATCCGGCCGTAAAAGCAAAATCCTGGAGGAACTGGCGACGAGCGACCAGCTAACCGGGCTTAACAACCGGCGCAGCCTCGATGCCAAGCTTGCCGCAGAGATGGAACGATCCAACCGCTACCATGAAGCGCTTTCCATCATCATGTTCGATATCGACCATTTCAAGCATGTCAACGATACCTGGGGACACCCTGTCGGCGACGACGTGCTGAAGCAGATGGCACGGATTGCTGCCTCGCTCGTCAGGGGACCTGATGACCTGTTCCGCTGGGGGGGCGAAGAGTTCCTTATCGTAGCGCCCCATACTGACCTGCAGGGTGCGGTTGTCCTCGCTGAAAAGTTGCGCGCAGCCATTGAAAAGGACACCTTCCCGTCGGTTGGCACCTTGACGGCCAGCTTTGGCGTGGCAGAACTCAGACCGGCCGAGGATAGTGAAGACTGGTTCAAGCGCGTGGATCAGGCTCTGTACCGGGCCAAGAACAATGGCCGCAACAGGGTTGTAGGCTTTGGAGCTATGGATGCCCTGCCGGTTGCGTCGGTCAGGATAGAATGGCGGTCGGAATGGAGTTCAGGAAACAGGGTCATCGATGACGAGCACCGTGTGTTGCTGGAACTGTCGAACAGCCTGCTAGACCTTTCATTCTCCGAAAACAACGGTGCGGACTGGATGCCAGGAATGGAAGCCCTGCTGGATCACGTGGTTGCCCATTTTGCCGACGAGGAAAAAATCCTGTCTGAACTGCGGTATCCTGGCGTCGTAAGCCATTCACACCTGCACCGCGACCTCGTGCAGAAATCCCTTGAGCTTGCTGCCCGTGTCAATGCAGGAGACTGTTCCGCGGCCCAGTTGTTCGACTTCCTGGTAAACCAGGTCGTCGTCGGGCACATGATAAAGGCCGATTCTGTGTTCTTTGAATACACCAAAGGGCGTTGAAATGGAACATCAAGAATAATGCCCGGAGCCTGGAATAAAAACGGCATCAGTGTATTCACGTTGCTCTCTACAGCGCTCCTTGGGGCAACGCTCATCCCTTCTCTGGCGTTCCTGCTCCTCTGGCACTTCGAGTATATCGGTGATTCCAGCAAGGCACTCGGCCTGGCCCAGATCCGAGACGCGCTGGACGGTACGACCCAGTTGTTGCTGCTGGACAGCCCCGAAAAGGGCCAGGCTCCTGATGGTGCCGCTGTGGCCCGGTTGAAACGCCTGCTCAACGGACCCGTAGCCAGGATAGTAATCGGGCCTTCTACTGATTCGGAAGCCAGCGCAGCACTGGGCCAGTTGTTGCCCGTTGAAAGTCTTGTGTTTACCGGGGACGCCCTCGCAGACGGAGCAGGGAGAAGCCTTGGCCACCGGAATACCGATGGGAGCTGGTTGCTCACCGATCCGGAGTGGGTGGGCAAGGCGGCACTGGCCTGGGATGGCCTCGATGATCGCGCGCGGCGCTTGCTTGCCAACGAGCAGGTCCCTGTGAGGGTTTCTCGCGACACAACCAAGGCCATCGTACGCCTGGGTTCTACTGGATATGTCTGGGCCATAACCGCAGCCATAGATCAGAATGTGTCCAGCTACGAATACTTTCATCCGCAGATAGAGGCAGTTGATGTAACGAACATGCGCAATACCAGCGGCGAACTCGTTGGCGTGCAGATCTCCACGCTGAATGGAACGCTTCGAGCCGGTGCCACAGACGAAGTCGTCCGGTACGATTATACATGGAAGAATCCCGAAGATAGTATCGAGCGGAAAAAAATCGTCTTGATGCGGTACATAGAACCCTGGGATCTGATCCTGTGCGCTGGTCTGTACGAGGATGAATACTTCCTGCCTGCAAAAGCCGCTGAAACCATGCTGATCGTCCTGGTGCTCTTCATAAGCAGCATCACGCTGTTCTTCTCGTTCCTGTTCACCAGCAAGATCCGTAAGTCACTGGCCAGCCTGTCGGATTTTTCAAGGTTGACCTCCCGGGCTGCCGGCACGATCCGGGCCCTGGACTCCACAGGTATCCGTGAACTGGACTCGCTCGGTACCGCGATGGGCGAGATGCAAAAGCATATAATCCTGCGGGAAAAAGCCTTGAAGAAGGAACTTGCCGAGAAAGGTGTATTGATCGACGAAGTCCATCACCGCGTCAAGAACAACCTGACCGTACTTGCAAGCATAATAAACCTGCAGAAGGACAGGGGCATCAGCGAAGAATCCGGCAGGGTGCTCACGCTACTCCAGGGACGGATCAATTCAATGGCACTGGTCTACCAGCAGTTGATGGATTCTGGTGCATACACCGAGTTGCCGTTCAATGATTACATAGAGGGCATCCTGTCGTATCACCAGAGCGCACAGGCCCGCACGTCTTTGTCCATCACCCGCAAGGAGCTTCTGGAACCCATAGTCCTGAAACTCGAGACCGCCATGCCCTTGGGGCTCATTGTAAATGAACTGGTCTCCAACACCTACGAACACGGAATTTCCATACACCGGATTCCGGAAATCACCGTGGAGTTCAGGCGTTCCGGTGATGATCATGAATTTATACTAACCGACAACGGAGCAGGCCTTGTGGCGGATATGCAGGAAGGCATAGGATTCCTGCTCGTCAGGGCACTCTGCTCGCAGCTGCACGCGACAATGGCCGTCATGAGCCCACTGGATGGTGCCGGTGGAACCACCGTGACCATCATTGTGCCAGCCAGCTGAGTGTGCGGCTGGAACAACGGTCGCACAATATAGCCATCATTGTTGAAATATGGCTATATACATGATGCTCTTGATGCAGGTGGAGGTATGAAATGCATGATGTTCCCTTGTTTGAAGCAAAGAATCGTTTGACGGCCTTGGTCCATGAGGCAGAAGAAGGAAACCCGGTGCAGCTGACCAGGCACGGAAAGCCTGTGGCGGTGCTGATGGGAAGATCCGATTATGAAAAATTTATTGGTACGCAACGGAATATTTCTACCAGCCTGAACCGTTTTCAGCTTGCATGGCCTGTCGATGAATCCGGGGAATACCAAGACCCCTTTGCTGACATCAGATCGGATGAAGGTGGCCGGCGAGTCGATCTGTGAATATAGTATATCTTCTGGATACCAATATCCTGTCGGAACCGCTCAAGCCAGTACCAGATCCCGGTGTAATCGAACGGCTGCATAGGAACGATGGTATGATGGCCATCCCTTCGATAGTCTGGCATGAGTTGCTTTTTGGTGTGAACAGGATGCCCCTGGGAGCCAGGGAGCGGAGGTTGCGTGCGTATCTGCTGGACGTTGTTGCACCGACCTTCCCGGTTCTGGCTTATGATGATCACGCTGCCTGGATCCACGCAACCTTCCGCTCAAGGCTTGAAGCGGCCGGAACGCTGCAAGGCTTTGCTGATGGCCTCATCGCCGCTATCGCCCTGGCCAACAACCTCATACTGGTTACCCGCAATACGCAGGACTTTGACACGGTTCCCGATCTGTACCTGGAAAACTGGTTTGAAGGGGCAGAACCCGGGACTGACTTACCCCAGCCCCGACAATAAAAACTGGTTGATTAAAACCCTTTTATTGTTATACTTGTCATACAGGAGTACGTATGCTTGCAGTCAGACTCGATACTGAAACAGAGACTCGCTTGGCTCATCTGTCACGCGAAACAGGGCGCAGCAAAAGTTACTACGTCAAGCAGGCGATAGATGCCTTTCTTGAAGACCGGGAGGATTATCTTCTTGCTGTTTCTGTCCTTGAGCGTAATGAACCGCGAAAATCCCTTGCCGAAGTAAGAAAAGAACTTGGCCTGGAGCGTTGAATTTACCGCAACGGCCGAGAAACAGTTGCTCAAACTGGACAGGTCGTGTCAAACACTTATTGTAAATTATCTTGAAGACGAAGTGGCCCTACGTGCCGATCCACGGTTAAAGGGCAAGGCATTGGTGGGAGACAGGAAGGGACTTTGGCGATACCGGGTAGGCGACTTCCGAGTATTGTGTCAGTTACTCGATAACGTGCTTGTCATCGTGGTGGTTACGATCGGTCACCGAAAAGATGTTTACAGAGCATAAGTCGGTCAAGATCGACCAACGACCTCAATGTACTCCATCAGTGCGGTTCCGGAACGTCTTCGTTGTTCGAGCGCATTTCCGTTACGATGTCTGTCACGAGCATGCGCAGTTCTGAAAGCGCTGCCTCAGGGCTTGGGCCATGAGTGACAAGTGAAGGAAATTCCAGACAGCGAGCGATATACGCGTCATCTTCTGAAGACCATTCTTGACGATAGGTATAGTGGTCATGTGTTGCTTGCATGTTCAGCTACCGTGTTCACTAGGTTCGACGCCCTGAAGTTTACACGGGTCTACAGGTTCCTGAACTCATCTTCGCTCAACCCGGATTGCTTGAGTATCGATCTGAAGGTACCTGGGGAATGTCCTCACCATGAGCCCGCTTTTCGGCGAACCAGAGTTGTAACAGGTCCACAGCGGTTGCCCTCGCGCCTTCGAGACCTTTTCCGTGGGTAGTAAGGTTCAAGGTAGGCATATTGGCGTAGTACCAGCCTACCGGGAATTCTGGATCAGTGATTTCCTCGAACAGTATTGAATACCTGTGCATGCTTTTAGGGTACTCCTGGGGTTTTTCGGGGGTCAATTTACTTCCTCTTGATAACCTCGAACCACACGTGTGGCACCAGAGACGCGGGGATTTTGACGGTGCCATCAGCCTGCTGGAAATCCTGCAGCACGGCGATGATGCCGCGGCTGATCGCTATGATGGTGCCGATAACCATAATCCGTCGGGCCCTTGCTATCTTGATCTCGACAATGTTCCCTGAATCGATTACGCTTTTCATCATTGGGGATGCAATGGAAAAAAACCTTGAAGATATCGTTCACGCTATCGTCAGATTGGATCCTCCGAAGAAGATCATATTGTTTGGTTCGCGAGCACGTGGAGACGCGGATTCTGAAAGCGATGTTGACCTTGC
>JAIFMD010000193.1 GCA_020048755.1 Spirochaetota bacterium | reverse complement strand
TTGGCTACTCCGATACGATTTTCAGCGCTTTTACCGTTCCAGGGAACTATTCTGGCTACGGGTTTGCCGTTGCGCGCTATGACTATTTCGTCTTCGCTTTTGTTTTCCAGGAGGGAAATGAGCCTGGATAGTTCCGTTTTTGCTTGTAGTACATTGACCTGGCACATGGATTCCCCTTTCTAAAGTCTGGTCAAGGCTGGTCAATTTAAATATAGGGTTTCAAGAGGGAATATTCAAGTAGGTATCGCCTCCGAGCAGGGATCTTGGCTCTGGTTCTTTCCGGTGCATGGAATCGGGTGGGAAGCTTGAGGCAGCGGAAACTTGAGACAGCACCATTTTTCATTGCCTGCTGGGGTGCACTTTGCTAGAATTTTATTTCCAATAAAATGCATGAAAAAGGTCCTGTGATCATGAAAATCGACGAAATGCTGCATTTACAGCGCATCGTGGCCTGGCTGGGCGCTTCCGGCAAGGTTCTGGGCTCGGAAGAATTGCTCGGCTTGGTGAAAGATGAATTGTCCAAGGCTTACAGACTCTATAACTGACGAGGTCTTTTCAAGGCAATCGTTGTAACGCTGACAGGAACAAATCGGGGCTCCACAGGTTCAAGCCGTGGTGCTCGGTCTGGGAGATGAAGGGAGCGACATCGTTTTTGGCGCGGTTCCAATCCATCTTGTTGATTCGTCTCGTCATCTCTGTTCCTGGTGTTCATATATGCAGGTCCTTCCGCAGTCCAGACAGGAATGATTCTACATTGGCTGCTGTCTGATAGTTGCCTTGAATGCTGTCAAAATCATCGGCGTCAAGCGTTTCAAGTTCATCCTCGTCGATTCTTAGTGACTCGATCAGCGGTTTCCTGTCAGTCCAGTCCAGTCTGTGCAGGTAGACATAATCGGCCAGTGCTTTGAGCGGACGTGCCTGGAGCCAGGAGCCATTTTCTGATGTAACAGTTTCAACACCGCAGAAGAACTGGGCTTGCGGAATCCTCCGGTAGGTGAAGTGTCCTTCCGGGGTATCGAAGATAGCCTGGTTTTTTGAGGTTGCGCTGGTGATTGTTACCACCGCTTCTGGAATCCAGCCATGTGCGCTCAAGGCATATTCGAAGCTCACATAGGACGGGAAATAGAGGCGGTTTGCCAATGCGGGCCGATTGAGCGGGCGCTTCCGCAATGAAGGGCAGAGTGTATACAGACCCCGCTTGAGCTGCACCAGGTCCCCGTCCTTCATGGCACGTTTTACCAGGCCATACCGGATGTTGGCGTTAGGCTCGATATTCTGTACATCGGCCGCCGAGAAGAGAGGGTATTCCAGGGTTTCAAAGAGTGTCCGTGTTAGTGTGTTCATACTGGAAACTGTCATAATATGACAGTTTCCAGTATGGCAGTCAATGACTGGAAAAGCAAGCAACGGTTAGGAGTAAGATGAGACAAAGAAATCGGACCGCTTTTGGGGGCTGAATAAAGTGAGAACTACCTTCTTGAAGTAGATACAAATTGATTCGCAACGTTTGATTGACGCGTTGAAATCCCGACCATCACGCGCTGTAGCCAGTTCTATCGCATACAGATCAAACGCATGTTTGCATGAAGCTATCCCTTGCGGCTGGCAGACTTTTTTCTTTAGTTCATCGATATCCGCAACCAGGCCATCAGGGCTATCAACGATGCCGTATGAATAGTCCGAACGTTTTTCCCGGCATTGCTTTATGAGCGTACGCCAATCCCCGGAGCTTCCTTCGGGGAAGCGAGGAGGCTCCGGCGGGGGGGCGTGTCTGGCACAGGCGGATGGGGGCCGGTATGTGACGCCCCCCGGCTCTTAAAGATTGGTGGTGTGCGGTTCTGAAAACCGTACGGTAGTAGCGCACCGCACAGACCCGTAGTATGCTGGATCAGGTAGCGGGCGTTGATTTGCTGCCACTGGGGGCACGGGATGCAGAGTTCTGAGTTGCTGGCGGAAGTTGCGCTGGGCCTGGCGGGGCAGGGAGCGCTTGACGACCGCATGAACGAGGCGCTGGAGAAGATAGGGCATCATCTCGGGGTGTCCCGCGCCTACGTGTTTCTGGACCGGCCCGGCAACGCGATTACCGACAATACACACGAATGGTGCGCGCCAGGCATAGAGCCGCAGCGTGAGGCTCTGCAGGGGATTGAGTACGCGGGGATTCCGACCTGGCGCGGCATGCTGGAGCTGGAAGGCCGCATACTGGCCACCGATATTTCTACTCTGGCCCCCGACATACGGGCGATTCTGGAACCCCAGGATATTCAGTCACTGCTTGTGCTGCCGCTGCATATAAAGAATGTGGTGGCCGGATTCATAGGATTTGACGAGTGCGGGCGCAGCCGCGGCTGGGATGTGGAGGAACTTTCGGTGCTGAGCATCGTCTCCGGCGTTGTCTCGACGGTGATGGAGCGTGACCTTGACCGGGTGCTGCTGGCTGCTTCCGAGGCCAATTTCAGGCAGTTCTTTGATACTATCGATGACCTGATCGTCGTGGCCGATCCGGAGGGGCGGCTCGTGTACGCCAACAGGGCCGTGCAACGCTGCCTGGGTTACTCGGGTGAGGAGCTGGACTCGATGCCGCTGCTGCAACTGCATCCCGTGGACCGCCGCGAGGAGGCCGGGCGCATCGTAGGTGAGATGATGCGCAGGGAGCGGGATACCTGCCCGCTGGAGCTGCTCAGAAAAGATGGAAGCCGGTTTTCTGTAGAGACCAGGGTCTGGCTGGGCCCCTGGAACGGCCAGAATTGCCTCTTTGGCATCAGCAAGGATCTGAGCGCGGAGCAGGCGCGACTGCAGATGTTTGCCCGGCTGTTCAACGATAACCCGGCTCCCATGGCGTTGTCGGGTTCCGCGGACGGACGGTTCGAAGACGTCAATACGGCGTTCCTGGAACGGCTTGGCTACAAGCGCGGCGAGGTGATTGGCAAGTCAGGGCTGGAAATCGACCTTTTTGTACATCCGGTGCAGCGCAAGCGTTTTGGCGAGGAACTGGCACGGGAAGGCAGCATCAACAATGTGGAGATGGAAATCAGGTGCAAAGACGGCCGGATAGTGCAGGGGCTGTTCTCGGGCGGCATAGTAGAGAATCAAGGCCGAAGGCTCTTCCTGACGGTGATGATAGACATCACGGAGCAGGTGGAATTGCGAAACCGGCTGGAGGTGCAGCGGCGTAGTCTGGGCAACATCATAGAAAGCTCCAGGCTGGGTACCTGGGAATGGAACCTGCTTACCGGCGAGACGATCTTCAACGAGCGCTGGGCCGGGATGCTCGGCTACACGCTGACCGAGCTGGAGCCAACGACCATAGATACCTGGAAGCGGCACATACTCCCTACCGACTTCATCATAGCAGAAGCGCATCTGGCCAGGCACTTTGCCGGCGAGAAGGATTTCTACGAGTTCGAGGGGCGGATGCGGCACAAGGACGGCCATCTGGTCTGGGTGCTGGACCGCGGCAAGGTGATAGAGTGGGACGATGAGGGAAAGCCGCTGCGCATGTTTGGCACGCACCAGGACATCACCGACAAGAAGGAACTGGAAGAGAAACTGCGAAGGCTTTCCTGTGGTGATCAGGTTGACTGACCCGGTGTTTCCGGGGATCATCAGCCCGGATTATGATTGCCAGTAACGTAAAAATTCGAAGCACCGCGCTGGGGCTACTAGCGGTTGCCGCTGCGCCAGCCGCCGTCCTGCTCGTAGCCGCCATACCGCTGTTGTTTGAAAACCATGGCGGGACGCCTGTGCTGGTATTCGCCCCTGCGCTCGATGCTGTCTGGGCCTGGCTGCGGGGGCTGGCCGACGGTTCTTCATTCCAGTACCACTATGGATCGACGGTCTGGAACTTCTTCGAGACGGCACCGCTGTACTTCATGGTTTCATTCCTATACATCGCCCTGGCCGGTTCACTCGGCATGGCCGGGGGCCTGGTGCTGGGGCTGACCCTCCGCGGAAGGGCTGCCGCGGTTGTTTCTTCCATACTGAACACGGTGTTTGCCGTGCCGGATTTTATCGCGGCGCTGCTGCTGCAGCTGTTCACTATCGTGCTCCTCGATGCCACCGGGCTAAAGCTCGGGCGCATTTCGTATGATTCTACAACGGGTTTCCTGCTGGTGCTGCCCTTTGTGCTGATGACGGTGTACCCGCTGGCTTTTTCCTTCAGGACGACGCTCCGCAAGTCAATGGAAGCCGAACTGGAGCCGTACGTGGTGTATGCGCTGGCCAAGGGGCTGGACAGGCGTACGGTGCGGCTCAGGCATGTAGGTGCGGCCGTGGTGCCGGCGATGTCGGCCGAGCTGCCGACGCTGCTGGGCATCATGCAGACCAACCTGTTCATGACCGAATATATCTTTGCCCTGCCGGGTATAACGCGGTTCCTGTTCAAGGTGGCGTTTTCTGGCAGGCGGCCGGGCTGGATGGAGTTCTACCAGTATCCGGTGGCGGTGGCGGTGCTGCTGGGCGTGCTGGTGCTGTACCTTGCCGCCTGGGCGTTCTTCGCTCTTACTCTGTACCTGGTCCGGAGGGCCATTACCGGTGAACGCTAGGCTGGCCGCGGGTTTGACGATCCTGGCCCTGCTCATCGTCATCGCGGTGTTTCCCTGGGTTTTTACGCCGTGGCCGAGGGGTTATTCCGATACGCTGCGTTCTGTCGAGACGGCTTCCGGTACTGACTGGCTCTTTGCGCCGGAAGCGCCATCGGCGTTTTACCTGTTCGGGACCGACCAGTACGGTTACGACATCCTGACGCGCATCGTCTGGGGCTTCCGCTGGACGCTTGGGTGCGTGTTCCTCGTGGCGGCTGCACGGGTGCTCATTGGTGGAGCAGCGGGAGTCCTCCGTGCCGTGGCCAGGAAGCCCGGCCGCGAACGGGGCATTTCGCCGCTGGCAGGCATTCCTGGCTTTGTGATCGCGTTTTTTGCGCTGTATCCGTTTACCATAAACTCGGGGATACAGGGCTGGCGGCTGTTCCTGTTCCAGTGCGGCGTGCTGACGGTGCTGGATCTGGGGCCCATAGCCGGCTCGATGGCCGCCAAGACCAGCGCGGTGCTCGCGACGCCCTTCGTAGAGGCGGCGTCGTCTGCGGGTGCCGGGCGGCTCTGGATCTTCAGGTGGCACGTGATGCCGTTCCTGGCCGAGGAACTGCTGGAGAGTTTTGCAGACCAGACGGTGGCGGTGCTGCAGCTGGTGGGCCGGCTGGGCGTGTTCATGCTGTTTGTCGGCGGCACGGTGATGACGTTTGACCCGCCGCTGCTGGATTCAGCAACCGGGGAGATAGCCGGGCTGATTGGCCTGTACCGGCTCAAGCTGCTGGGCGCGCGCTGGATGCTGGCCTGGCCGCTGGCGAGCTATCTCGTGGTATTGGCCGGCATGCGGTTCTTTGCCTCGGGCCTGCGGGAGCGGGAGCGGAGGCTGCGCCGCATCTACGATGCCCGTTGAGCCGATTTACAATTTCTGTTACTCTCTGCCGCAACAAACCACGTTTTCAGGAGCATCGCACATGAACGACACGAAGCAGCAGATCACGACCAGGTTCGAGGCCATGGTCATACCCGGGTCCCTTGATCCGACTCCGCTTGAGTCGATTGAATGGGAGAAGGCGGGTTTCTCGCTGAAGGTGACGCCGTTCATGGGCGGCAGCATTGCGGGTGAAGACGGCGTTTTTGAGCCGCAGACGGTGGTCAGGACCGGTGTGCTCAGGATGCCGCCCCAGGCTTCTGCCCTCAACTACGGGCAGGCGCTGTTCGAGGGTATGAAGGCGCGCCGGGGTGTTGACGGCAAGGTCAGGCTGTTCCGCGTTGCCGACAATGCCAGGCGCATGGCGTCCGGGGCCGACCGCCTGATGCTCTCCGCACCGTCGGAAGAGCTCTACAGCAAGACCGTCGTTGCTGTGGTACAGGCCAACATCGACTATGTGCCGCCACTGGGCAAGGGTTCGCTGTACATCAGGCCGCTGCTCGTAGGTTCCGGTATGATTCTGGCTCCAGCTCCCTGCAACGAGACGCTCTTTGTGGTGTACGTACAGCCGGTGGGTTCATACTTCAAGGGCCTGGCCTGCATTGACGTGAAGGTTGAAGATGCGTACCAGCGGGCCGCCTCGCGGGGCACCGGCTGGGTAAAGGCCGCCGGCAACTATGCGCCGTGCTACTATCCTACCAAGAAGGCCAAGGCAGACGGTTTTGCCGACCTGCTGTTCCTCGATCATACGGCTACGTACATAGAAGAAGTGGGCTCGGCCAATTTTGCCATGGTAAAGAACGGCACGCTCTACGTGGCCGACTCGCCATCCATCCTCAAGGGCATAACGCGCGACTCGGTTATGCGTGTGGCCCGCGAGAAGCTTGGCCTCGAGGTGGTGTTTGCGCCGCTGGAGCTTGACCGCGTGCTGGGACTCGGCGCCTTTGCGGCCGCGGGTCCTGCCGACGAGGCGTTCTGCATGGGTACCGCCGCGGTAATCTCCCCGATAGGGTCGCTCAACTGGAAAGGCACCAGCTACCCGTTTGGCGGTGGCGTGGTAGGCAAGGTTACCACGGCTATCTACGACGTGATTGACGGCATCCAGACCGGACGGCTGCCCGATGTGTACGGCTGGACCACAGTTGTAGATCTGGCATGAAAACTACCATATCGATCATCCCCTGCGGCGACTATGACCGAGGGGCCGTGCTTGTGGCCGTAGCCGATGCGGCGCGCAAGGCCGGTGGGCTGGATGTGGCCGGCAAGACGGTGCTGCTCAAGCCCAACATGCTCTCCACGGCTGAAATCGACAGCGCCGTGACGACGCACCCGGAGATTCTGCGGGCCTCCATCCGGCTGGTTAAAAGCCTGGGGGCGCGGCGTATACTGGTAGGCGACTCCCCGGCCTTCCAGACGGGTGACGCGGTGGGCATCAAGTGTGGCCTCAAGCCGGTGGCGCTGGAGGAAGGCGCAGAGTGGGTGGACTTCAGCGAGACCGTCGAAGTGGGCGTACCGGACGGCCAGCTGGTCAAGCGCTTTGCCCTGGCCCGCGTTGTTTCAGAGGTGGACGTGGTCATCAGTGTCTGCAGGCTCAAGAACCATTCGTTCATGCACTTCACCGGCGCGGTCAAGAACCTGTTTGGCGTCATCGCGGGCCTGCAGAAGAGCGCCTTCCACTTGCGGTTCCCCGGCAAGCCGGAGTTTGGAGCCATGTTGGCCGACCTGATGCTGGCGGTGAAGCCGCAGTACGCCATCATGGACGCCATAGTCGGCATGGAAGGGCCGGGGCCGCGCAACGGAACCCCGAAAAAAGTGGGCTACGTGCTGGCAGGTGCCAACCTGTTTGCACTGGACTGGGTAGCGTCATCCATCGTGGGCTACGACCCGCTCGACATTCCGTACCTCAAGGTTGCCGCCGCAAATACCGTCTACGGTTTGGATCCGGCCGGGATAGAGACCGCGGGGCTGAGCCTGGAACAGGCGCGCGTCAAGGATTTCAAACGCGTGCCCATCGTGGCCGACAGCCCCCTGCAGTGGTCGGGGCCGGTCCGTGGCCTGTTCCGGAACCTCGGTGTACCGCGGCCCTTCTTCTCCCGGGAGAAGTGCGTGCTGTGCGGTGCCTGCGTCAAGATCTGCCCCGCCGCTGCGCTAGTCGTTTCCGGCGAGAACGGAGACAAGCGCTTCATCGCCATAGACTATGCCAAATGCCTGCGGTGCTACTGCTGCCACGAGGTCTGTCCGGAGGACGCGATAGCGCTGAAGCGGAGGTTCTAGAGTTCTGAAAGCGGGATATCCAGCAGCGGGCTGGCCCGGGATTCGGGATCAGAATAGTGCCACCATTCGGCGTCGTAGGCCTTGAAGCCAGCCTGTTCCATGCAGGACCGGAGCAGGTCGCGGTTGGACAGTGCGGCCGCATCGCCGCCTGAGTACAGGTGGGAAGCGCGCTCCGAGAATTCGTCGAAGCCGCTGGGCATGGGGAGTTCGTGGCCTTCCGGGTCTGCGAGGGTCACATCGACTGCCGCTCCCCTGTTGTGGATCGACCCCCGGCTTGCCGGCGCGACAAAATCCGGGTCCGGCAGGATGTCCCACATCAACACCTGTACGGACAGCGGCCGGTAAGCATCGAGGACGACGAGCCTGAAACCGAGCCGCGCCACTGCTGCCGCGGCTTCCGCGAGCCTGCGCGCCGTCGCGGCGAGCAGCCAGCCCTGATCGCCGTCATAGAGGCGCGTCTTGAAGAAGTTGCTTGTCGTCGCGTATCGGAGGTCTATGAGGACGCCGGGACAGGCCACGGCCAGGTTTACGAGCCCGTGATCCTGCGTGCCTGCCTGCGGCGCGGATTCATTCGATTCGGTACATTCCATGTGCTAGAGTATAAACCGCACTCGTCTGTTTGGCATCGGGTCCGGAGTGCACAAGGAGACCGTATGGCGAAGACGACAGGCTCTACGAAGCGGAAGAAGGCTGGACCGACGGCCGGGGCTGGAACCGAGACGGAAACAAAAATGCTCGCCGCGGAACTGGCTTCGCTGATAACCGAGCTGGACGCGGAAGGCCTGGCCTTCCTCATCGAACAGGCCCGGGTGCACCTGTACAACATGCGCGCGGCAGAACTGGAGCTTGCCGCCGCAGAGGCGGACCGTGCTTCCAGCCGGGCAAGGAAGGTAGCCGGATCAAAGCCAGGCGCAGCAACGCCAGCGGTAACCGGTGACGATTTTGCCATCCAGGCAGCCAGCGACGGCTCGACCTACGATCTGGTATACCGGGGAAAGTGGAAGATGTTTACGGGTGACGAGATGCTGGCCATGGTCCGCATCGTTTCGTCAAAGGATCCGGTGTCACAGCTGACTGGCCGCCTGTACCGCTGGTTTCTTGCCGAACGGTCGGATGTCATCAACGATCTTGCACTGGCCGGCCTCGCCGACCCAAGGCTCAAGAAGCTGGTAGCGCTTTTACGGAAGACGTTTACCATCAAGGGGACCGTGTAGGTTCAGTCTTATTCGAGCATTTCAATCAAGGTGTCGTGCCAGAAATCAGGTTGTATCGAACCCATTCTGGAAATCAAGCGGCGTTTGTCAATGCAGCGCAACTGATCCAGGAGGATGCGGGCGTTCCTGCCCTGGAAGACAACCTCAGGACGACAACCCAGCCTCTGTCCCTTGCTCGTGAGCGGGGCTACAATGACGCGCGGCAAAACGGTGTTCATGTCGTCGGGCGAGATTACCAGTGCTGGCCGGGTCTTGTTGATCTCGGTTCCGATGGTTGGATCGAGATTGACCCACCATACCTCGCCACGGCTCACCAGTCCCATTCGTCTGTTCCTTCATCCTGTGGAATTGTACTCCACGCATCCATATCGGATTCTGCGACGTATGCGTCGAACCAGTCAGAACGACTCTTTCCTGCGGGTTCGATGATGATGGTTTTTCCTTCAAGGCGGAGTTCTACCTCGCTCTTCAGTCCGCAGGCGGCGATCAAGGCTGCCGGCAATATGATGCCTTTGGAATTGCCTATTTTTCTCAGGGGTATATGCACAGGGCGCCTCCGTGGCAACAATATTACAACAATCATGCCGGACTTTCAACAGTTGCATCTGTAGCCCGTCCGCCCGCTCTTTGGTATACTGCCGCTTCCATAGGAGGCCGCGATGCGTTTTTCTTGCTACGAACGGAACGGTATGGTGGGTATCGGCATATGGCAGGGTACGGAACTCCGCGGCCTCGAGGCAGGTGCTCCGGGCTATCCGGGCAGTCTCGACGAACTGCTGTCATCCGGCGCGGACCTCCAGGCTGCGGGCAAAGCGCTCGCGGCGGCTCCGGTTGTAGACCAGGCTTCCATCCGCTTCCTGCCTCCTTTACTACATCCGTCCAAGATTCTATGCATCGGCCTCAACTACCGCGCACACAGCATTGAAACCGGTCTCGGCGCGCCTGACTATCCGGCGGTGTTCGCGCGCTTTCCGTCCTGCCTGGTCGGGCACGGCAGAGCGCTCGTCAAGCCGCGGGTTTCCGAACAGCTCGACTACGAGGCGGAACTGGTCGCGGTCATCGGGCGGCGCTGCAAAGGCGTTACGGTGGCTGCTGCGCTCGAGTACGTTGCCGGGTATTCCATGTTCAACGAAGCTTCGATACGCGACTATCAATTGCGCACGTCCCAGTGGACTATCGGCAAGAATTTCGACGGCACGGGCGCTTTCGGTCCATGGTTGATAACTCCCGACGAACTGCCGCCGGGCGCAACCGGCCTCGGCATACGGACCAGGCTCAACGGGCAGCTGGTGCAGGACGGCAACACGGCGGACATGGTGTTCGGCGTGGCTTCGCTCGTGTCCATACTCAGCGAGGTGCTGACGCTGGAACCCGGCGACGTCATCGTAACCGGCACGCCCTCGGGCGTGGGCATGTCGCGGAAGCCTCCGCTCTACATGAAGGCCGGCGATGTCTGCGAGGTGGAGATAGACGGGATCGGCACGCTCAGGAATCCGGTGGTAGCCGGTTAGTCGCGCATCGCCCAGGGGCGGTGGATCAGTCCAGGCGGCCGCGGTAGCGGGCGTAGAAGAACAGGGTGGCCGTCATCAGCGCATGGCCCATGTCCTCGGCGCCTATCAGGTCTATGGCCTCGCGCTCGGGCACGAGCAACACCTCGATCTCCTCGTGCGCGTCCAGGCACTGCGGCCGCTCGAGTACGCAGCCTTCGGCGACAAAGGCATGGAAGGTGTTGGTCATGAAGGCCGGGTTTGGTGACAGTATGCCCAGCGGTACTATCATCTCAGCCTTGTAGCCTGTTTCTTCAAGCAGCTCGCGAGCCACCGCGGAGGCCGGATCTTCGCCTTCATCGACTATGCCGCCGGGGAATTCCATTGACAGGTGTTTTGTGCCATGGCGGAACTGTCGTATCATGACGAAACATCGGCCTTCTGGGGTCTCCACGACCGGAATGACCCCGGCCCAGTCCAGCGCATCGACGGAGAAGAACGTGCCCTTCTTGCCGCTGGCCGATTGCCGTTCGCTCGAGGTTACGTTGAATATCCTGCAGTCCAGCAGCTTCTTTGTTGACAGTTCTATCCATGGGTACAGCTTCTGCATGGTGTGAGCCTAATCCTTAAGCGAGTCCATGGCAAGCCGGTTCTGCTTCCAGGTCTGCCAGGAACAGCGCGGCTGCGCACAGGTCGGCGGCACCGCCAGGAGAGAGGCGCCCGGCCTGGAATGTGCGCACCATGTCGGCGTATATTTCCGCGCCGTCCGACGACGCCGGGCCGCCGGCATCGAGTACCGCGGATGCCTGTCTGCACGCATAGCCCAGGGCCTCGATGCCGCCGCGGGCAACCAGGCAGGTGTCGTCACAGGCGGTCATGGCCCCGAGCAGCACGGTGATGACACGTTCGTCTTCCGGCACGGTGCCGGAGCGGAGGGAACGGGCGAGGGGGAGGGCGCGGGCGCGGATCGCCGGAAAGCCGGCTACCGCTTCGTCGCGGGCAGAGCGGAGCCCGTAAGCGCCCCTGGCGGACTGGCCGTTGGTCTATTTCCGCCGCCCGCTCGCATACCAACTCCGCGGCGGGAGGGTTGGCGGTGATCCTCCGGGCAGGTTGCCCGGACACGAGCGAGCCGGCGGCAGCGCACAGGAGGCCGAGCGTCCAGATGGCACCTTTGTGGGTGTTGACGCCTCCTGTGGCCGCGAGCATGGCTGTTTCGGCTTCGATTCCGAGGTTGCGCAGGGCTTCAGGCTGATGGGTGGCAACCATGAGGGTAAAATACGGCCCGAGCGCCGGCGCGGAAAGCCTGAAATGGCGTATGTCCATGTCGGTATGTGCGCCGGGGCTGAAGCGGTCGACGAGGCCGGGTTTTGGACCGGCCTCCGCCTCACGCAGCAATGAGCGGACGGCGAGTGCCGCCGTCCGCGTAGCAAAGGTCTGCGTAGCGAAAGAGCGCCAGGTGGAAGCCCGCTTCGATGTGGTCCGTGTCGATACGGGACATTCCGGGCAGACTTCCACCGGTGACGCAGTCATGTTCTTATGCGGCCCTGCTCGCCTTGAGCTTCTTGAGACTGCTGCTGAT
>JAIFMD010000093.1 GCA_020048755.1 Spirochaetota bacterium | reverse complement strand
GCAAGCTCCATGTTCGAAGCCTTCCTCCGCGGGCCGGTCAACGGCGTGCTGGCCCTCTTTTGAGTAAGGAGAGAACGTAATGAAAGCCAATGTACATTTCTTCAGCCAGAAAGATTCCATAGCCAAAGGCGTAGACAAAGAAACCCTGGGGCAGCGAGGTCGTCAGGCCAATGAATTCGCAGAACTCGGTTTTCCCATACTGCCAGGATTCATCATTGATTCTGTTGTTGCATCGAAGCTGGCAAAACAGGACGTGCTTGACGCAGTCAAACCCTACATGAAGAAGGTTTCGGGTATCGTAGCCAAGACATACGGTGATGCCAGGGAACCACTGCTGCTTAAAATCGTCATTTCACCCAACCTGACCATTTCCAACTATCCGACATTGCATAATTTTGGGCTGGTCCGTTCAACTGTTGGCGGTTTCAACAAAAATGTGGGAGAGAATTTCGGTACCCACGAGGTGGCCTTCCTCGCTCGCGGCATACTCAAGATAGAAGAGCGCATCGCAGAGCTCGAAGGTCGGACTAAGGATGTGGCCAAGATAAAGGAACGCATCGTACTGGCCAGCAACACACTGGATTCCGACAAACCAGGAGCCAAGGCTGAAGCACTCATGGCGGCCTATGAAGACCTGATACCCAAGGGCTTCTTCGATGACGCGTGGACACAGCTCGATATTGCGCTGAAACGTATCTCGCGGCTTCTGGAACTGGACGAGCAGGACGATTACGACACTGCCATACTCATCCAGCCCATGGTCTATGGCAACTATGGCAAGGGATCCTGTTCTGGTTCGTTCTTTACCCGAAACGTCGTAAACGGCAACAAGACCCTACAGGGCGAATATTTTGAAGAACACTTCGATGAAATAGGTGCCGCCGGTAACGACATCAACAAGATCGCTCCCGCCCACCTGAAGGAACTAACCGCTATCGCCAATTCCCTTGAGGACCACCACAAGGAAATCCGGCAGATCAGGTTTACGATAGAAAAGAACAAGCTGTGGCTCATCGAGCAGCGCCAGGTCGTAGCCAAGAGCACCCAGGCCGATCTCAAGCTGGGCCTCGATCTGAATTCCCGCAAGGTGGTCGACGATGCGTTCGTCATCAATTCCATCCAGCCGGGACGACTGAATGAAATCCTGCACCCCATAGTAGACATGACAACGGTCAAGAAACTGCCAGCAACAAATGGCGGCATTACAGGCGCACCAGGTGCGGCCATCGGCCGGGTGTACTTTACTACGGAGACACTCCTTGAGGCATATCGCCTTGCCCAGCAGAAGGGTGAGGACAAGCGGCTGATCCTGTGCATGACCTCCACGTTCGCAGAGGACGTAAAAGCCATAGAAGTGGCATCCGGCGTCCTCTCCTGCGAGGGTGGTTATTCGGCGCATGCGTCCGTAGTAGCCCGCCAGTACGGCAAGGTCTCGCTCGTCAAGCCGGAGATGAAGATACGGGGCAAGAAGGCTACGATAGGCCAGATCGTTGTCAACGAGGGCGACTATATAACGATCAATGTTCCGTATTACGGTGAGCCGATGATCTGGCTGGGAAAGGCCTCGCTGATAGAGCCGAATCCCAAGGAATCCGGTCTCTTCGAGTTCATTGCCATAGTAAAAAAGCACATGAAAGACTTCCATGTCCGCGCCAACGCAGACAGTCCTCGCGACGCGGCACTGGCCTTGTCCTTTGGTGCCGAGGGCATAGGCCTTTGCCGTACCGAGCATATGTTCTTCAATGACAAGCGCATAAATGTATTCCGCGAGATGATACTGGCGGATTCGCTTGAGGCACGGGAAAAGGCCCTGGCCAAGCTTGAAGTAATGCAGCGCGAAGACTTCTACGGCCTGTTCAAGATAATGGCTGGCAAGGAAGTGACCATCCGTCTGCTGGATGCTCCGCTCCACGAATTCATGCCCCACAACGATGCGGAGTTTGAAGGCTTCATGGCGTATCTGGGTTCAGGAAAGAAATCAGCCAAGACGCCATCAAAGTCAGAGATCCGCGCACGCATCGAGACGCTCTCGGAATTCAATCCGATGCTGGGCCATCGCGGCTGCCGCATTGCGGTCAGTTATCCGGAGATATATGCGATGCAGACGCGCGCCGTGTTCCAGGCCGCTTACAAGCTGCAGGCAGAGAAGGTAGATGTCAGGATGGAACTGATGATACCGATCGTGATGAACGCCTCCGAACTCAAGCTGATAATTTACGGCAAGAAGATAGAGGGTAAAGCCTACAAGGGCATTGTGGACATCGAGGAAGATGTCCGCAAGGAACTGAAGGTCAAACCGATATCGTACAAGGTTGGTTCGATGATAGAATTGCCGGCAGCCGCTCTGGTGGCCGGAGAAATCGCCAAGTACAGCGAGTTCTTCAGCTTTGGCACCAACGACCTGACCCAGACAACCCTGGGCATCAGCCGGGACGATTTCAATGCGTTCATGCCTGATTACTCGCTCTATGACCTGATAGAAGGAAACCCGTTCTCCAACCTCGTGGCACCCGTCAAGGAACTCGTGGCGATGGCAACGCGCCGGGGACGCATGACCAGGCCTACGCTCAAGGTGGGGCTCTGCGGCGAGCATGGTGCCAATCCTGACAACGTGCGCTTCTGCATGGAAGCCGGGCTGGACTACGTTTCCTGCTCACCGTACTCGGTGCCGATCGCCTGCCTGGCAGTGGCCCAGGCTGAACTCGAGAAGACAAGCTGAAATCGTAACGCGACCAGAAAAGACGAAGGCGGCCCTGCAAGGGGCCGCCTTTCTATACAGGCCGCAGTCTGGATGAATCGTTTTTTGCCGGGCTTCTTCTAGCTGGAATAATCCCAGGCCATAGTCTTTTTAAGCTTTATGCCCAATTCCTTGGCTACCTTCTTGGCATCGGGCATGGGAACGCCCGCTTCCTTGTTGAATGTTTTTTCAAAGAACAGTGTCATGCTGTCGAAAACATCGGGAAGGTTGTAGAAGATGAAAGAAAAATTGACACCCTGGGGTTTCATGATGGTAAACGAGGTATACGACATGATGGCTTCTTTGCCGGAATAGATCTTTGTCTGGTTCTTGCAGGTGTGGAGGTCCAGTTCCGAGAAGCGGTGTGGAATCTGCTCCATACTCGACCGGACGTAGGGTTCCTCACCCTTTTTAGGATAGTTTGATGGTTCAATGAGGATGTGCAGTTTTTTGCCATCCGTCTGGAACGTCAGGCCGTTATCCGCGGGATAAATTGATTTTACATTGTTGTACGAGACGACCTCATACCGCGAGTATGCGGAATGCGCGCTGAAATACGACGAAACAATGAATCCCTGTTCGCTGGGAAGCATGTTCTTGTTGTAGGCGTCGAACAGATCCATGGCTTTTACCGGCAATTGAAACCTCCTCCGTGCACTTGATTAAACAATACGCTATAAATCGCCTTGGCTCAACCATTTTTACGTTTCCTAGATGACGAATTTGGAGATTCCAATGCTTTTGCCCTCTCGTCAAAGTGTGCAGCCGTATCAGGGATGCCCGCCTTTGCATAGAGTTTAGCCAGATTGCGCAGTGGTCTGGGATCGGCAGGAGCCAGTTCCGAGGCCTTGAGGAAAGCCGCTGCTGCTTTTTCCGCTTCGTTCTGCCTTGCCCTGAGTACACCGAGCGCCAGGTAGGGTTCTGAATTCCTGCCTATGAAGGCAGCACCCCGCTCGAGGAGATCCACCGCTACGGTCCTGGCTCCGGATTTATAGAGCGAGTATGAAAGCCCGAGCAATAGCTCCACATTGCCGGGATCGGCACGGAGCAGACTGCGGTAGAGGGCTGCCGCCTCGTGGTACCGTCCTGCATTGCGGTAGCAGAGCGCAAGCAGGCCATCGTAACCCCTGGCACCGCCGTAGGCGTATCCTTCTTCTATGACTGTTGCGGTTTTGCTCCAGGATTCAGACCCCACCAGGATGTCTATGTAGTCTTTCCTGATGGAGGCATTGTCTGGGAAGGCTCGAAGATAGTCCGCATAGCGCTCCTGGGCAGCCTCGAAGGCACCTATGGATTCAGAGACTGAAATGCGGTACAGCAGTGAAAGTTCGTGTTCCGGCCAGACGCAGAGCACGTCCTGGAACCAGCTGTCCGCGAGGTCTGGCCGGCCTGTCTTGTAGAGGCACTCCGCGAGGGCGAGCATCAGGCGGGGGTCTCCCGGGCGCGCTCTGAGCAGGGTCTGCACCTTTGGAAGGAGTTGTGAAGGATCCGCCCCTGTGTTGATGTCGCAGATTACTTCTACATAGAGCGTATCTTCGCGGACTGCTCCGCGGGCCGAAGCCGCTTTTGCTGCACTGCGGGCTCCCGGGTAATCGCCGAGTTCCCACAGCGACAGGGCCAGGCCCAGGCGCAGATCGGGAGCACCCGGATCAGCTTCAATGGCACGTTTGTAGTGGGCTGCGGCACGGTCGAAGCGCTTGAGTTCATAATTGGCCTGGGCAGCAACGGCACGGATGGCCGCATCGGACTCTCCGTTGCGTATACGGTCGAGAGCGGCCTTCAACGCGGTCTTGTAGTCTCCCTCCTTGAGGGCTACCAGTATACGCCAGCGGTCCATTGCGTCTGCTGTCCAGGGCGCGCCTTCCTGGGCCGGCAGCGTGACGCCCGAGCGCTGTATGTCTGCCATTGCGCCTTCGGTATCGCCAATTGAAAACCGCAAGGTGGCGGCCTGGAGGAGCAGTGACGGATCGTCTGGCGCGGCCTTGATGGCTGCTTCAAGTTCAGATATTGCTTCTGCGAGTCTGCCCTCGGTACGGAGCGCACGTGCATGGTAAAGTCGTTGCGCAGGGCCGGACAGCCCGTTGTCGATGACGAATCCGAGCATCCCCGCAGCCTCGCTGGCGTTGCCACGCGAGAGCGTGCGGATGGCGTGCACGTATAAGGTATTCAAATACGCCCGGAATATGCGCACATCGCTGGGGGCAAGGCTTACAGCCCGTTCCAGGCTGGCGACAGCTCTAGCCGAGCGCTTGAGCCTGAGTTCGGCGAAACCCAGCAGCGCCCAGGCCTCGGCGTTTTCGCGGCCTTTTTCTATGGCCGAGTGCAGGCAGGCTGCTGCCTCACGGGAGCGACCGAGGGCCAGGTACGTCCTGCCCATGAAGAACCAGCCTGCTCCGGATTCTGGCTGGTAGCGGAGGAATGCCGCGTATGCGGTTATGGCGCGCTCGTGGTCACCCAGCGCATGTCTGGTACGGCCAAGATACAGCCAGGCTTCCGGTATTGATTCAGTTTCGGCGACTATCCGCGTGAGGATGGCTTCTGCTTCTGCATAATCCCGTCGGTTTCCGGCTTGCTGAGCCTTGGTGAATAACGCCGCGTATGAAGTCCTTGCCATGCAATCCAATGTACAGGACTGCGGGGATGGCCACAAGGGGATTCCAGGCCCTGCGGGGCCGGCTTGCGGCCTCGCCGCCATGAGCGTAGAATGCGTTCATGCGGAAACCTTACCAGCGGCTGCTAAGCCGCGCTGTCGTACCGTTGGGTGCTGGAATCCTTGTGCTTGCGCTGACCGCGTCTGTCTGGGCGTTGACGCTGCGGGAGCGCGCCAACAAGCGATTGTATCTGGAATATGAAGTGCACAAATCAGTAACCTCCCTGAGTGACCTTGCCAGGATTGAGACACTGAGTGAGGATGACTTCAAGAATGTGCTGGCTTTTGGTTTGTATGCACTTGATGGTACGGCTATATACCGCTACGGCAACGCACCTCTGAGCATGGATATCCCGGGGCCATTTGCCGCTCCATCACGTTTTGTGCTGGGCGAATCTTCAGTTACGCTGATGCGGGCTCTCGGTGGAGAGCTGCCTGGCCGCAGGATGATGATGGGTACCGACAGGACCGGCAGGATGCGCAACCAGGCAGCTCCATCCCTGCCTCCCGCTGCCGCTGATCCCCAGGCCCGTGTTCCAGCTTTTTCTTTTATTGAAATATCCACAGAAGGTTTCAGGGCAGAAGAAATGCTGAGTCTGGCAAGCGCCGTGGGGACGACACTTGCACTGGTGTGTCTCTGGATTGTAATCGTCGCGATGAACCGCCGTTATGCGGCCGCCAAGTCCCGTGAAGCAAGGGACCGGGAACTCGTCGAACTGGGGCAGGCCGCAAGGACTATAGCCCATGAAATAAAGAATCCGCTCGGGGTAATCAGGATACAGTGCGGCATATTGCGCAAGGGTGCCAATGAGACGACCATTGCCGGGCTGGCGGTAATAGATGACGAGGCCCAGCGTCTTGCCGAGCTGGCAGACAGGATTCGACGTTTCCTCAAATCCGGGGATGAAGGCTCGATGCCCATGCCTGTCCGCCGGTACCTGAGCGATTTTTCAGCCAGATATGCGGGTGTGCTGGAAGCGGATATCGATGTCGGCGATGAGGCTATTGTTTCTATTGATGAAGCCAGGATGACCGAGGCCCTGGACAACATAGTCAACAACGCCATAGAAGCGGGTGCCGAAGCGGTAGAAAAACCACGCATGGAAGTGCGCATAAAGGCCCACCGGCTTCACGTGAGCATCCTCGACAGGGGGCCTGGCGTCGAGGCACAGGACGTGGGGCGGATATTCGAACCGTTCTTTACCACAAAAGCCCGAGGCAGCGGCCTGGGTCTTGCCCTGGCCAGGAAAAACGTACAAGCCTCCGGGGGTGAGGTAACCTACGCAGCCCGGCCCGACGGCGGCTCCATCTTCACCGTAACCCTGCCCCTCGAAAAGCCCGACTGATAGACAAAGAAATTTGCACTGAGCCACAGAGAAGATGAGGTAGGAAACGAAGTTTTGGATATAAAAGAAGGAAGGAACGATAGAGGGACCCTCCTTCGTTCCTTCCTTCACTCGTCTTCTCTGTGGCTCTGTGCCAATTATCCTAGCTTCTCCTGGCCCCAGAGATTTCTTTTCTCATCTTCTCTGTGTCTCTTTGCAAAAAATCCCTGTTTTCTAAAATCAGGCGATTTTTTCGAAGACGGATTTGATTATGGCCAGGGCGTCACGCAGTTCCTTCTCGTTGATCACGAGCGGCGGGGCAAAGCGGATGATGTTGCCATGGGTCTGCTTGGCGAGGAGTCCGGCATCGCGGAGCGCGAGGCAGACGTTCCAGGCTTCGAAGCCCTTCTCGAAGACGACCGCATTGAGTAGGCCCATGCCGCGGACGGTTACGATTTTTGCGCACTTGATCTTGGACAGTTCTTCCCTGAAGAGCTTTCCGAGCTTCTCTGCATTCTGGTCGAGTTTCTCGTCTTCGAGTACCTCGAGGGCGGCCACGGCCACGGCGCTGGACAGCGGGTTGCCTCCGAAGGTGGAGCCGTGGGTGCCGGGGGTAAAGACCTTCATCACGGCGTGGTCGGCAACGATGGCGGAGACGGGCAATACGCCGCCACCGAGGGCTTTGCCGAGGCACATGATGTCGGGCCGGGCACCTTCATGCTGCCAGGCAAAACGCTTGCCGGTGCGGCAGAAACCGGTCTGAACTTCGTCGGCTATGAACAGGATCTTGTTCTTGTCGCAGAGTTCACGGATTTTCTTGAGGTAACCAGCGGGCGGAACAACGACGCCCGCCTCACCCTGGATTGGCTCCACGAGTATGGCGACGGTGTTGGGGGTAATGGCCTTGGCGATGGCGTCTGCGTTACCGTACGGCACACGGACGAAGCCGGGGACGTAGGGGCCGTAGTTGACGGTGGAGTCGGGGTCGTTGGACATGGAAATAGCTGCGAGGGTGCGGCCATGGAAGTTGTCATCGGCGCAGATGATTTCCTGATTGCCGTTCTTGACTCCCTTGACTTCTACGCCCCAGCGGCGGGCGGCCTTCAGTCCAGTTTCCACGGCTTCTGCGCCGGTATTCATCGGAAGTGCGTTCTCATAGCCTGTGAATTCGCAAAGCTTCTTGAGGAAGTAGCCCATGCGGTCGTTGTGGAATGCACGGCTGGTAAGTGTACATACATTGGCCTGGTCGATAAGGGCCTTGATTATCTTTGGGTGACGGTGCCCCTGGTTGACTGCGGAATACGCGGACAGGAAATCAAAGTATTCCTTGCCGTCCGGATCCTTGACCTTGACCCCGGAGGCCCATGAAATAACTACGGGAAGGGGGTGGTAGTTATGGGCTCCGTACTGTTCGTCCAGGGCAATGTAATCGCTGCTCTTCATTCGGTCCTCCTAGGATATTCTGATGCACTACGTTGTAATTCCACTGCATATATTGTGATGAAATATGTAAAATGTTTCAATATAGATATTTATGCAGAAGCTCCGCATGATTATACGTGATCGTATTTCAGTGAGGCCCTGCTGTTTTTCTGTTCGACAGCTAAATCCAGCAATTCATCGAGCAGGGCCGAATAGGATAGCCCCCCTGATTCGCACATCATGGGATACATCGAGATGGAGGTAAAGCCGGGTATGGTGTTGGCCTCGTTGAGGTATATGGTGCCATCCTTTTTGTCAATGAAGAAATCGACGCGGGCCATGCCCGAGAGGCTCGCGGTTGCATAGGCGGTAAGTGCAATTTCCTTGATCCGGCTGGCTGTATCTTCGTGTATCGGAGCAGGAATCACTATTCTGGCTCCGTCAGGATCGATGTACTTGGCCTCGTAGTCGTAAAATTCATGTGACGGTATGAGTTCTCCCGGTGGGAAAGCGCGGGGGCAGCCGTTGCCCAGCACCGAGCATTCTATCTCGCGGGCAACTATGAACGGTTCTATCAGTACCTTGGTGTCGAACGCCAGAGCTTTGGCCAGGGCGGTACGGAGGTCGGACCGTGTTTCTACTTTGTACGCTCCGACGCTGGAACCGCAGCGTGCAGGTTTTACAAAGGCCGGCCACCCGTACTGCTCTTCGATTCTGGAGGCGAGCTTGTCTATGTGTTCAAGATCCGCCTGGCGGGCGGTAATCGAAGGCACGACCGGAAGCCCCGCGTCATGCCACAAGGCCTTGGCAATTTCCTTGTCCATGGCTACCGCACTGCCAAGCACGTCCGCGCCTACATAGGCCAGATTGGCGCATTCAAGGAGCCCCTGGATGGTGCCATCTTCTCCAAAGGTGCCATGCAGTACGGGGAAAACCACATCGACAGGCAGATCCGCCGAGCCCCGCGCGCCGTAGACGCGAAGCCCGGTACCTGGAACTACAAGCACCGAGGGAGCGTTGGAGCGAAGTTCAAGCGCTTCTTCACCTTCAAGGCAGGTAGCCAGCACATTGTCGGGCTGCAGGTGCCACGCGCCGGCCTTGGTTATTCCTATGAGTTGCACGTGGTGTTTTTTATCCAGATGCCTGATGACACTTGCGGCGGACCGGAGCGAGACTTCGTGCTCGCCGGATTTGCCGCCGTACAGTATGGCTACTCTCATGATGCTTCCTTGTCGTAATGTTTGCCAGTCATCGAGTGTAGCCGGCTTCTTCGAGGGCTGTCCGCGCCTCGGTTATTTCATTCCAGGGGATGGCTCCGCTGGCGTAGTCTATGGTGTTTTCGTGGCCCTTGCCGAGAAGCAGTACCGCGTCACCGGGGAGCGCTGTCGATATGGCCTTGCGGATGGCGACCCTCCGGTCTGTAATCAGGAAGAGCGTCCTGTCCCGCTCAAGACCCGCGCAGCCGGCTGCTATGTCTTCGAGCAATGCCAGGGGATCTTCGCCCCGGGGATCTTCGTCCGAGAGGATGACTACTCCGCAGTATTCGGAGGCTATCCTGCCCTGAGCAGGGCGCTTCTGCACGTCCCGTTCATCGCCAGAACCGAAAACGCAGATCAGTTTTCCCTGTACCCGTTCCTTGAGCGAGGGGAGTATGGTCTGGAACGACGAGGGCGTATGCGCATAATCGACGATGAGCTCGAAGGGCTGACCCCGGTCGATGCGGGTCATGCGGCCCAGCACCGGTTCCAGTTGCGGCAGCAGGTCCACCAGGTCATCGACCGGCACTGTGGTCAGCCTGGAGA
>JAIFMD010000067.1 GCA_020048755.1 Spirochaetota bacterium | reverse complement strand
CACCGTGTCCGCTTGACCGAAACGCCCGCCCAGCCTGGCCTGTGATGCAAGCCCCACTGAAAATGAGCGGCACGGAGCCGCCAGGCGCCGTGCTCGCTTGACCGAAACGCCCGCCCAGCCTGGCCTGTGATGCAAGCCCCACTGAAAATGAGCGGCACGGAGCCGCCAGGCGCCGTGTCCGCTTGACCGAAACGCCCCCCGGCCTGGCCAGTGAACCAAGCCCCACTGAGCCGCCAGGCGCCGTGCTCGCTTGACCGAAACGCCCGCCCGGCCTGGCCTGTGAACCAGGCCCCACCGTAGTTAAGCGGCACGGAGCCGACAGGCGCCGTGTCCGCTTGAATAGAAATACCCGAATTGCCGCGTCAGCCGGCAATTCGGGGTAAGCGTACTTGATCGCGGCTTCAGCCCGCGATCAAGCGGTTCATCCTGGTTACGAAGTCAGCAGGATCCTTTAGCGGAGCGCCTTCCACGAGCAGTGCCTGGTCCAGCAGGACGCGTGCCACGTCGGCGGCGAGCGCCTCGTCGTCGGAGGCCGCGAGCCTGGTGACAAGCGCGTGGTCGCCGTTGACCTCGAGTATCGGCTTGACGTCAAAGTCGCCGGCCCGGCCCATGCTCTTCATGAACTGCTGCAGCTGCAGGCTCGGGTCATCTGCATCGACGACGATGCATGAAGGGCTGTCCGTGAGCCTGGCAGAGAGCCTGACGTCCTTGACCTCGTCGCCAAGGGCCTTCTTGATGCGCTCGATCACGGGGGCCAGGTCCTTGTCCTTTTTCTCGTCGCGCTTGCCCTCGAATTCCTTTTCGGCGCCGGCGCGGTTGACGGCCTTGAGTTCCAGGTCGCCGTACTTGCCGACCATAGGCATGACCAGTTCGTCTATCTCGTCGGGGCAGAGGAGCACCTCGACGCCCTGCTTGCGGTACATCTCCAGAAGTGGCGACTTGCGCAGGCGGTCCTCGGAGTCACCGGCTATGAAGTAGATGGCCTTCTGTTCACTGCCCATTCTGGACTTGTAGTCGGCAAACGAGGTCCAGCCGTCCACCGAGCTGCTCTTGAAGCGCACCAGCTCCATGAGGGCCTCGCGGTTGGCATAGTCGCCGTAGAGTCCTTCCTTGAGCGGGCGGTTGAACTCGGTTATGAACGCCGCGTACTTGTCCTTGTCGTTCGTCGACAGGTCTTTGAGCTCGGAGAGGACCTTCTTGACCGATGCGTTGCGGATGGAGCTCATCACGCGGTTCTGCTGGAGTATCTCGCGGCTGACGTTGAGGGGCAGGTCTTCTGAATCAATGACGCCGCGGACAAAACGCAGGTATACCGGCAGCAGTTCCTTGTCGTCGTCCGTTATGAAAACGCGGCGGACATAGAGCTTTACACCAGGCTTGTAGTCGGCATGGAACAGGTCGAACGGGGCCTTGGCAGGAATGTAGAACAGCGTCGTGTACTCGATCGTGCCTTCAGCTTTTGTGTGCATCCAGAACAGCGGATCTTCTTCTGAATCGGAAATGTTCTTGTAGAATTCGACGTAGTCTTCATTCTTGAGGTCAGACTTGGACCGGCGCCACAGGGCCTGGGCGCTGTTGATCTGCTCGTCCTTGTGTATCTTGCTGTCTTTTTTCTTGCCTTTGTCGTCGTACTCGTCTTCGTCGTAGGAGAGGCGGATTGGGTAGGCAACGTGGTTGGAGTACTTCTTGACCAGCTCCTCGAGCCGCCAGCGGCTGAGGAATTCGCGGCCATCGTCGTTCATCGAAAGGACGAGCGTGGTGCCGTGTCCGTCGCGGGTGCCGGGCTCGAGCTCATAGGAGCCCTTGCCATCGCTCTTCCAGACCCAGGCGCCGTCCTGTCCGGCCTTGCGGCTGGTGACGACGACGCTGTCCGCCACCATGTAGCTGGCGTAGAAGCCCACGCCAAAGCGGCCGATCAGGTTGGAGTCCCTGCGCTTGTCCTCGGCCATCGCCTCAAGGAAGCGCTTGGTGCCGGACCGCGCTATGGTGCCGAGGTTTTCCACCAGATCTACCTCGTCCATGCCAATGCCGTTGTCGGAGATTGTCAGGGTGCCGGTCTCCGCATCAAAGCTGATGGCTATGGCTGGATCAAAGGCTATTGACTTGTACGCGTCGTCGGAGACGGTAAGGTACTTGAGCTTGTCGATGGCATCGGAGGAATTGGAGACGAGCTCGCGCAGGAATATCTCGCGGTGCGAATAGAGCGAGTGGATGATGAGTTGCAGAAGCTGGGTTACTTCTGCCTGGAACTGATGTACGGCCATTGGAGGATCTCCCGTGGGTGATTAGGATGAAGTTTAAAGTGAATGTACCTAAGAACGGGCCGTATCGGCAAGTGCGGCGGGCTTGTCTATGATCGCCTGCTATCCTCGAAGACGTAGGGTGTCCCTTGCTGGACGAAGCCCTTGAAGCCGTATTCCACCGCTTTGGCGGTGTAGTCGTCAACCTTGTCGCCGTAATGCATCAGGTAGGTGATGGCCTTGAGCGACGGGGGCAACTGCCGTAGTTCCTCCAGCGAGGCATGGACGCCTCCCGTGAACAGCTGGCAGTCATGGAATACCGCATCGAAGGTGTAATGTTTTGCCAGGAAGTCGAACATGCCAGGGTCGAAGCGGGTGTCACTCGTGTACAGTATGCGGTCATCAATGACGACCCCATAACTGGGTGATGACGAGCGCCAGGTTGGAGCCGAATCCGGTATATGCCTGGTCCTGAACATAGCCAGCTTGATGGAACCCACACGGGTTTCGCATAGCTGCCTGTCGGCCCCGGCTACGGGAACCATCTCTGCAGAATCCCAGAAATCGTCAAACTGAAGGTACTTGCCGTTGACCCGCTCGTTGTAGGCAGCGCCACCTTTCAGTGAGTGCTTCCACAGGAATGCGCGGTATTGTTTTCCGTCTGGCCATGTACCGGTTTATCAGCATCACTTCCTCGAGGCCACCGATGTGGTCGGCATGGGAGTGGGTGATGAGGTACGTGTGAACGTCCATGACAGACAGGCCGAGCGTTGCCAGGGCTTCCGGCGTCCTGGTCCCACAGTCGATGAGCACATGGTCCTGTCCTTTGACGATCAACGCATTGTTCTGGTAGAATTTCTTTGTAAACGCATTGCCTGCACCGATAAAGAATAATGAGGGCGAAGTGTCGTCGCGGGTGAGTATTCTGCCAGGAATGGACCTGTGTTGTTGGCTTGGTATGTTTTTACTCATCGTGTTGAGTACTATACCATGCCCATACTATTTATCAAAAAGGTTTTGTATCACGGTACGCGTTTGACAGTACAAGTGCCAATATGGTAGTATTAAGTGATTTCATCATATGGAGGTTGCGTTGGCGACGCTAAAACGATACAAGGATCTTGAAAAATCGCTCGCCAAGCGCTCGGGCTCCTTCCTGCGCAGATCCTATGCATCCGTCATCAACGCCATATCCAGAGGGATCCGGGTTGGCAGGCAGAAGATGACCATCATGCTTGTCCCCCATTCTGAAAAACGCATACTCAACATACAGATAAGTTTCTTCGGGTTGGTAGCCTTTTTTGCCGTGATTTTTGGTGCGGTCGGTTTCCTGACCTGGTCCAGTGCCGACTACGGGGATGTTGTAGGCAAACTGGCAGGCAAGACTACTGCGCTCAAATCCACCCAGGCCGACCTCGATGCCATCAGGGACAGCACGACCAGGTTGGTCAAGGCTGCCCGGTCATTCCAGGCTGCCCTCGATGCAACATTGTCCAGCATCGGCATCAAGGGGCAGGCAGACGCCGCTTCCCGTGCTGATGGTGATCTTGCCGCATTCTTCTCGCCCGCTGAAATCGGTTCGGGCCGCCTGCGCGAAGCTGCGGAGATTGAACGCGTCACGGGTTACCTCGAACAAAGCGTCAAGCCACTCAACGAACTCGGCGATACGATAGCAGCCCAGGGCGGCATCCTGTCGGAAATACCCAACATCTGGCCCATCAAGGGCGGCATAGGCCACATCTCGATGTACTATGGTCAGAACGAGAACCCTATTTATGGTTCCTGGTACATCCACAAGGGCATCGACCTCTCAACGTTCCGTTCAGGGGATCCCATCCTGGCTACTGCGGACGGCAAGGTCGTTACGGTTGCGTACGACATAAGCCTCGGCAATTACATCATACTTGAGCACAAGCATGGCTTCCTGACGCGTTATGCCCACCTGAGCGCATTCAAGGTGCAGAAGGGTGCCGTCGTAAAGCAAGGCCAGATCATCGGCTACATCGGCAACACCGGCCTTTCTACAGGGCCGCACCTCCATTATGAAGTACACCTTGGAACCGAGACCATAGATCCTCTCAGGTTCCTCAATATCCGCTCTGGTTCCGCTACGTTGACGCGCTAGCGGTCACCGGATACCATACAGCAATGTCCGCACCCCGCGATATCCTCGTCAACACCCTCCTCGGTCCTGCAAGTTCCTTCCGCGGCGACCTCGTAGTAGAAGGTTTCGTACGTGTCGATGGTGATCTTCGTGGTTCCATACGGGCCTCCGGCAAGATTGTGGTCAGTGAAAGTGCGCGTTGTGACGCTTCTCTCGTTGCCAGGTCGGCGGTCATAGGCGGCGTTGTCCATGGTGACGTGTGTGTGTCCGAACGCCTTACCATACTCTCGGGCGGCATCATAGTCGGTAACGTGTTTGCCCCCAGGCTTGACGCGGACAGCGACGTTATCATCCATGGCGATATAGAAGTAACCGGTTTCCGCGATGGTATTGAAGAAGCCATGCTCTCCTTCATACGCAAGCATGGTTCCAGGATACGTCCTTTCGGATTCGATGCGCCGTCCGAGGAGCACCAGTCCGAGGCTGGGGTCACAGCAGGATCCTCATGGCAACGGTAGGCATTCCAGACAACTTGCTGGCTGGACTCGTGCCGGGCCTTACCGGGCATAAAACTGAAAAAAAGAAAGAAGCTGTCAAAGCCGGGGTCTTCAGGTCCTCCCTCCGCGCTGCCGAAGATCTTGACCGGACTCCAGCCGCCGAAGGTGTTCCGTTCTCCGAGGCTGAAGCAGCGGAACTACTTGATACTGTTCATGAAGCAGGGGAAAATCTCAAGAAGGATCCCGACGGGGAGTGCGTAAAAGCCTACAAGACCGCCGTCAGGAATTTTGTACATTATGTCGTTGAACGAGCCTATGATGTCGTGGAGAAAAGCTCCGGCGGCAATATCCTCAAGCGCAAGAAATTTACCACCGTCGTCGTCATCGACGAGCGGCTCGAGCGGCTCGCTGCGGAAGTGCTTTCTGCCCAGCGCGACAAGCTCGATATCCTGCGGCGCATCGATGAAATCCACGGCCTGCTTGTGGATCTTCTGCGCTGACGGCCCTGAACCAGAACCGGCTTTGACCCTGAGGAGCCGGGCTAGAGGAGAGTAGACGATGAATGAAGATACAGATTACGAGCAGTCAGACGAGGACCTCCGGCATCTTGAGGACGAGGCAATCGAGAGCTCTGAAGGCAGCGCACATTACGGAGAGTTGCCTGATCCGCTGTACCGGCTCAGGGCCGATCCGTACAACGAATCGTACTACGCAGCCTACGAGACGCCACTCGAGGCAGGTGCCAGGGTCGTTGCGCCTACACGGTACGGCAAGGATATCTGCACGGTGCTTGGCATCGTCAAGGCTCCTGGCTTCGTGCGTGTTGACGATGTGGTCAAGATCGACCGGCTGGCCACGGCTGAGGATGAAGCGCGCCGGGCATCCGACGAAATCAAGGAGCAGAAGGCCCATGAAATCTGCCAGGAAAAAATAAAGTCGCACAACCTGCCCATGAAGCTTGTATTTGCGCATTACCTCTTTGAAGAACCCAAGGTGCTGTTCTTCTTTACGGCTGATTCCAGGGTCGATTTCCGCAACCTCGTCAAGGATCTGGTTGCGGTGTTCAAGATGCGCATAGAACTGCGCCAGATCGGCGTGCGCGACGAGGCTCGCGTGGTGGGAGGTTGCGGTGTCTGCGGGCGCGTGCTCTGCTGCCACGGCGTGACGGACAAGCTTGTGCCAGTCTCAATAAAGATGGCCAAGGACCAGAACCTTTCCCTAAACTCTCTCAAGATATCCGGACCCTGCGGCAGGTTGTTGTGCTGCCTCGCATACGAGTTCGGCTTCTACAGGGAAGCGCGGAGGAGCATGCCCGGCGAGGGAGCCAGGATACCGTTTGACGGCACCGTGTTCCGGGTTGTAGAAGTAAACGTTCCCGCCGGCAGATTGCGCCTGTCTGGTGAAGACGGCAGGTACATCGAGGCCATGGCTTCGCGCTTTGTGCAGAAAGATGGCCGCTGGACTATGCTGGACGAAGTGCTCCCGGACGCTTGAGACCACAAGCCCGGCCTTGTAGCGCCGGGTCTGCACTCCACTATTCGGTAAAGCCAGTCAGTTCAAGTTCAAAAATGATGTAGGAATTGGGCGGTATCAGACCTGCCGCACCTTCCATGCCGTAGGCTAGCTCGGGTGGTATGGCGACGATGCGCTTCTCGCCTTTTTTCATCTCGCTTACCACCATGTCCCATCCGAGTATCACCTGCCCGATGCCCAGTTCAAACTCGAACGGCCCGCCATGCAGTATCGACTGGTCGAAAACCTGCCCGTTCGGCAGCATGCCCTTGTACGCAATATTGACGAGGTACCCGCGCCTCATCGTCTGGCCGGTGCCCTCTTTGAGCGTCATGGACATGATGCCATCAGGGCGGAGTACCAAGCCTGGCCATGTGGCGAGCAACCCGTCGGTAACTGTTTTTCTGGTAGCCCGGATGCGGGCTTTGGCGCCTTCTGCCGCCTGCGTATAATACTGGTCCCAGGCAGCCTGGTCCGATTTGAATGACTTGGCTGCTTCGCCGATCCTCAATATCGTCACCTTGGTCATTACGTCGCCCGCGACCAGCTTTCCCACGACATCCATGCCTTCTATCACCCGGCCGAAGACCGTGTAGGAATCGTCCAGCACAGGAGCCGCGGCAAGCGTTATGTAGAACTGGCTGCCGTTGGTGTCAGCCCCGTAGTTGGCAAATGCTGCTACTCCCGGCGCGTCATGCCTGAGGGACGGATCAAACTCGTCAGGAAAATTGTAGCCCGGATCACCCGATCCATCGCCGGCGGGATCGCCACCCTGTACGACGAAATTTTCTTCAACACGGTGGAAGGTCAACCCGTCGTAGAATTTCCTGCCTGGGTAGGCGTTGAGCGTGCCTTCTGCCAGGCCGACGAAGTTAGCTACAGCCAGAGGTGCTTTATCGTACGCAAGCAGTACCGTAATGGGGCCTCTTGCGGTGTCGATCCTCGCGTATAGTCCCGCGGGCAGATCGGGGGTGCCGCTGCATGATGAAGCCGCAATAAGAACTGATAAGGCAACCGCGATGGTGGCCTTGCATGAACGCATGGGTGAACCTCCGTCTGGATGCTTTGAAACTAGCATGAAACCCGTGCCCGGACAAGGTCGTCCGCCTTCGTCGTCCGCCTTCGTCGTCTGTATGCGTGCTGGCAAAACGGTACCCATGTTCGTATAATCCCTGATGGAGGAACAGATGGCTGAAATGGATTACAGCAGGCCGAGCTGGGACGAATATTTCATGGAGGTCTGCAGGGCCATAGCCAAGCGGGCTACCTGTGACCGGGGGCGTTCAGGTTGCGTGATAGCAAAGGACAACCAGATCCTGGCAACCGGATATGTAGGCTCACCGTCAGGACTGCCGCATTGCGATGAAGTGGGCCACCAGTTCAAGCGGACCATCCACGAGGACGGCGCTGAAACTACCCATTGCGTGCGGAGCGTGCATGCCGAACAGAACGCCATCTGCCAGGCGGCGCGCAGGGGCATATCCATAGAAGGCGCAACGCTTTACTGCAAGATGACTCCGTGCCGCGCCTGCGCCATGATGATAATCAACTGCGGCATAACGCGCGTCGTATGCGACCGCAAGTACCATGCTGGTGCGGAGAGTGAAGAGATGTTCAAGATCGTCGGCATCTCCGTGGAGTATGTCGAAGCTGAAGTGGAGCAGTACGCCCGGCAATAGCTGCGCCGAATCTCGGCTTGTACCACAAGCCTGTTTCCTGTACCTTGTGCCCGTGGGTATAAGAATTCTCTATATAGGTGAAATAGTAGGGCGTGTAGGCATCTTTGCCATCAAGAAGCTGCTGCCGGGGCTCAAGCGTGAAACCGGTGCTGATCTTGTCGTGGCCTGCGCCAACGGGGCGACTGGTGGGTCCGGCATAGGCAAGGCTCATTCAGTCTACCTGCGCAAGCTTGGAATCGATGTTTTGACGACCGGGGAAGCCGCCTTCTACAAGAAGGACATCGTCGAGGTGTTTCCAAAGACACCGTGGCTCCTGCGGCCGCTCAACTATCCTCCGGGGGTTCCTGGCCGCGGCTTCCGGTCGTACCAGACACCCAAGGGCCCGGTTGTTGTCGCTCAGTTACTGGGTCAGGCCGGTTTTCCGCGCGTGCATCTGGAGAATCCGTTCCATGTATTCGATGCGGCGCTACCTGCGTTGAAGGAATGCTCCGCAGCTGTGCTGCTCGACTTCAGGGCGGCCACCACTGCCGAACGGCGGGCTATGATCCAGTATGCCGATGGCCGCGTCAGCGCAGTCCTTGGATCTTATGGCAGGGCCTTGACGGCAGATGCTACGGTTTCGGTGTCCGGCACCGCATCGCTCACCGATACGGGACGCACGGGAAGCCTGATGTCGGTGGGCGGCATGGACGCTGCGATGAAGATACGTGAATACAGGAGCGGCGTACCCGTGTGGGCCAAGGATGCCGTGGAGACACCCGAGTTGCAGGGTTGCGTCATTGAAATCGATACTACCGGCCGCGCCATCTCGATCGAGACTCTGCGCGTGCCTTGCAGGGAGGTTTTTCATGAAGGAACGAGGAATAGCGACGAAGGTTGACGGAAGGGCCGTGACCGTGCTCATCAAGCTGAGTGAGGGGTGCGCATCCTGCAACTCCAAGGAATCTTGTGGTGTTGCAGGCAGTGAACTGGATGGCGAAGCCGCCCCGGGCACTTCGATCGCGGTCGGTGACCTGGTCGAGCTTGAGATAGCGGCTTCTGCCAGCGCATTGGGGGTCTTCTGGCTGCTGGCTGTACCGCTGGGGCTTTTTTTCGCAGGCTACCTTGGAGCAGGGGCCCTGTGGCCTGCCCGCGGCGAGGGTGTGCAGGCTCTTTCTGGACTGGGCGGAGTAACAATCGGGTTGGTCTTTGCTGCGATTTTGGCCCGGCGCGGACGCATGTCACGGCTGCCCCGGGTTACACCGCTATCCTCAGTCGCCAGCGACCTGGAGTAACAATACCGAGGAGGCAAGCTCGCTGGCTTTGATTCCGCCTGCGAGTGCGCGTACTATGGCTACCGCAAACTCACCGGCACAACCTGCGGCCCTGGCCGTAATCAGGTCTCCATCGTCGACGACCCGGGAATCTTCGAAACGCCCTTCGGGGACGAGCCCCTCCATGCCCGGATAGCAGGTAAACCTGCGGCCTGCAAGCAGTCCGCAAGCCTGCCCCAGTACGAGTGCCGGCGCGGCGCAGATGGCGGCTATCAATCTTCCCTTTGTCGCCTGTTTCTTCAGGAATGCCTGTGCGGTAGGATCGGCTGCTATGGCCTTGGATCCACCCCCACCGCCGGGTACAACTACGCAGTCGAAGTCCTCATCGTCTATGTCATCGAGTACCGCGTCGGCGGCTATGGCTATGCCATGGCCTCCTATCACTTCGCGGCTTCCGAGCCCCGCCACGGTTACTTCGATACCGGCCCTGCGCAGGTAGTCTATCGGCGTGATGGCTTCAACTTCTTCGCATCCATTGGCCAGGATTACACACGCTGTTTTCAAAATCTCCTCCTTTACCAGGCGGCTTCAATCAAGATGGACAATCCTCATATGGAGGAGTATACTCCGTTGCGATATGTCCAGATACTGAAAAGGAGCCGAATACCATGGATACAAAGAACGGTTTGATCAATTTTTCCCTCTTCATCTTCATTTTTGCATTTTCGTTCGTTTTCTGCCTCGATGCGCTGGCTCTTCCTAATGCTTTCTACGGTGTCCTTGCTTTGATCGGCTTTATCGTCAGCCTGGCCGGCTCCTTGTTCAACGGCGTCCTGTCCAGGCGCGATGGCGAAGCCCTGTCACTGTGGTATTTCATCTACGCGGTCATCGTCGGCATCGTCACCGTGTGGTACCTGACCCGTTGTGGTACCGCTTTCGGCTGGTGGTAAGACTCCACGCTCCCCTGGGAGTAGCTTCGTGATGTAAAGAAAGCCGCCTGCTGGAATCCAGCGGGCGGCTTTTTTCAGTTTTTATCCATGCGGAGCATTCAGTTCGGAGCATTCAGTATGAACACTCCGGTACATGCTTACTCGGAGATCAGGGTTGCGAGTGCTTCCGGGGTCAGGCCCAGGTGGGCTGCAACCTTGGCACCGGGGCCGGATTCGCCAAAGCGCTCGATGCCCAGAAATCCATCGGCGATGCGGTCCCATACCAGGGAGCGGCCGGCCTCACAGGCGAGGATGCGAGCCTCAGGCGGCACAATCGTGTCGCGCAGGGCGGCGGGTTGGGCCAGGAATGTTTCCAGTGACGGCACCGAGACAACGCGGACGCTCTTGCCGGAGACAAGGCTTGCGGCGCGCAGAGACAGTTCAACTTCACTGCCCGAGGCCAGTACGACAACGTCGGGTTCGCCTTCGGGGTTCCTGACGACGTAGGCACCGGTCCTGAAGGTATCGCGCCAGATGGGGTCAGCCTTTTCCAGTACCGGCAGATTCTGCCTGGTCAGGGCTATGACAGTCGGGCCTTCAGTACGGGCCAGTGCCCAGGCCCAGGCTTCATTTGTTTCTTCGGCATCCGCGGGGCGGAGCACCAGCACGTTGGGAATGGCGCGGAGCGAAGCCAGGTGCTCTATGGGCTGGTGCGTCGGGCCGTCTTCGCCTACGAACACCGAGTCGTGGGTAAGCACGTATACGACGGGCAGGCCCATCAATGCCGAGAGGCGGAGCGCCGGCCGCAGGTAGTCGGCGAACACCAGGAAGGTGGCGCAGAACGGCTTGAAGCCGCCGTGGAGCGCAAGACCGTTGGAAATGGCTGCCATGGCGTGTTCGCGCACGCCGTAGTGGATCATCCTGCCCGCCCGGTTGGCAGGCGAATAGGGTTGACCCGGCAACTGGGTCATGTTGGGCCCGGTAAGGTCAGCAGAGCCGCCGACAAGGCCTGGCCATGCCGCAAAGGCTGCCGCCAGGGCTGCGCCTGACGAGTTCCGCGTCGCAATGGAGTCACCTGCCTTGACAGCAGGCCAGACTGCCGGTGCAAGGGCCTTGCCCGACAGCATGGCATCATATTCTGTAGCTAAGGCTGGTTCTTCGGCGCGCCAGGCTGCGTACTCAGCCTTCCAGGTGGCGTGCATGGCGGCGAGTTCCTTGCCACGCGCCTCAAAGAAGGCTTTGGCCTCCGGCGAGACCCAGAACTGTGCGTCCGCGGGAACACTCATGGCCGTCTTTGCACGGGCTATTTCTTCGGCCCCAAGCGGAGCGCCGTGCACCTTGTGCGAACCCTGCATCGTAGGCGCTCCTTTTCCTATGACGCTCTTGAGCATGATGAGGCTGGGCTTGCCCGCTTCTGACTTTGCGCCTGCGACCATGCGGCGCATGCCATCAATGTCGTACATGTCGCCCTTCTGCACGTGCCAGCCGTAGGCCGCAAAGCGTGCGCCGACATCCTCGCTGAATGACAACGAGGTACCACCGTCTATGGTAATCGCGTTGTCGTCGTAGAACACGATCAACTTGCCCAGGCCCAGGTGGCCCGCGATCGATGCTGCCTCCGCTGAAACGCCTTCCTGGAGGCAACCGTCACCGGCGAGTACCCAGGTGTAATGGTCGACGACTTTCCTTTTTTTAGTATTGAAGCGGGCTGCGAGCATCGTTTCGGCTATGGCCATTCCTACCGCGGTGGCCACGCCCTGTCCCAACGGCCCGGTCGTCGTCTCGATGCCGGGAGCCATGCCATATTCGGGGTGGCCGGCGCACTTCGAGCCTATCTGCCTGAAATTCCGGATGTCATCCAGAGAAATGCCATAGCCTGACAGGTGGAGCAGCGAGTAGAGGAACATCGAGCCGTGCCCTGCTGAAAGCACGAAGCGGTCCCGGTCCAGCCATGCCGGTGCCGCGGGATCATGGCGCAGGAATTCCCCGTAGAGCAGGGCTCCGAGTTCCGCACAGCCCAGTGGCAGGCCCGGGTGGCCGGAATTGGCCTTCTGTATCGCGTCCATTGAAAGGCAGCGTACTGTTTTTGTGGTTTCTTCTATAGAACGATTGTCCATGGCGGTTCTCCTTGCTGTTTCGTCCTTACAGAGTACTACGGACTGCTTTATACTGTCACCATGATCGATGTCGCCATCCTGATAGCAGGCGCCGCGCTCCCCGCGGTTGTGCTCCTTGGTTTTTTCTACCGCGCTGACCGGGCACGGCCCGAGCCTGTCGGCCTGATAGGCCGGAGCGTACTATATGGATTTCTGGCGACTATTCCCGCCATCGGCATCGAGCTTGTTGTCGATCTTCCCGCGGCCTGGCTTCCTGGTTTCCTGCGTATAGCCTGGACATCCTTCATAACCGCTGCGATGGTAGAAGAAGGCATCAAATATGTCCTGCTCAAGCGGTACCTGCTCAGGAACCCAGCGTTCAACGAGGTGATGGACGGAATAGTCTATGCTGCCTGTGTGAGCCTTGGCTTTGCGTTTGCCGAGAACCTGATGTACGGTCTTGGTGGAGGCTGGATCCTGTTGTTCCGGGCTTTTACCGCTGTCCCCATGCATGCCGCTGCCACAGGCCTCATGGGGTACTGGCTTGGCGTCTC
>JAIFMD010000041.1 GCA_020048755.1 Spirochaetota bacterium | reverse complement strand
GCTTGCTGAATACCTGGCGCATCGCCAGCGAAACTACCTTGCCATTGTTCTTCTCGACCTCGGGGGTCTTGAGGACGGCCAGCTGGTAGGAGCGCCTGTTGACGGCGACGGTGAATTCGTACGCGTTGCCATCGTACTCAAAAAGATCCTCTAGCGGCATGCTCATGGTAACCCTCCGGTGCGATCCGCCTCTATGCGTAGCGAATCGTCTATTTTAGCGATAAGCCTGTCGGCCACGGCGCCCACATCGACATCCGGGGTGGCCAGACCCGAGCGGATCGAAGCATCGACCCGTTCCCTGTACAGTTCGTCTACCAGGAATATCCCGGCCAGGATCGACGCTTTGAGCGGGTCGTCGACCTTGGATGATGACTTTACGGCTCTCATCGGTCTGGATGACGAACGAGGCGCCGAGCAGCTCTACGCGCACGGTCTCGACGGCCATCCTAGAACAGGTCGAGCGCGTCCGCGGCGGGTTCTGTGCCTGAAGCGTCGTCTTCGGCTTCAAGCACGTCGAGTTCCAGCCCGATGTCGTCTGCCGCCTCGTCTGCCAGGTCGTCCGCTGCTGGAACTACCGGTTCCGGTTGAACGGCGGTCCTGGTCGCGACGGCTTCGTGTACGGAATCTTCAAACGAATCGAGCTTGCGCAACGCTTCTACGATGCCTTCTTCGATCCGTGCCTGGTCCTTCTGGAAGTCGGCGACAAGGCCCTCGAGCTCGGAAACGCGCTGTTCCGCGGTCGCGAGGCCGGAGCGCATTGACGCATTCTCCGCACGGAGCGAGCCAATCAGGGCAACGGCCTTCTCGACGCGCGATTCAAGGGCGCGTACCTGCTCGAGGCTTATCATGCTGTCAGGCCTTGACCGTCATCGTCGTCTTGACGAGGTCGACTATGGCCTTGAAGGCTGCCGGATCACGGATGGCCATGTCCGAGAGGACCTTGCGGTCTATGGTCATGTTTGCCTTGACGGCGCCTTCTATGAAGCGGCTGTAGCTGATGCCTTCTGCCCTGCACGCGGCGTTGATGCGCGCGATCCAGAGGGCCCTGAAGGTGGGTTTCTTGTCGCGGCGATCGCGGTATGCATACATGAGCGCCTTGGCAACTGCGTCCTTGGCGGTCTTATGGTTGGTGGATCTGCGTCCGTAGTATCCCTTGGCAAGCTTGAGGATCTTCTTGCGATGATCCTTACGCCTGGTACCGTCTACTGCTCTGGGCATGGTAAATCTCCTTGATAGTATAGAAAGCAGGCGACCGTACTCGCGTACCGATCGCCCGGGCGCCTTGCCGGCGCCTGTTGTCCGGAACGGTTGTTCATGGAAGCGGCCCTAACGGGGCTAAGAGCCGCATCTGTCTCAACCGTACGGAAGCAGCTTTTTCTTGATCATCTTGACGGGGCCAGCTGAGACATAGCCAGCCTTGCGAAGCTTGCGCTTGCGCTTTGAGCTCTTCTTGGTAAGGATATGGCGAAGGTTCATCTTCTTGTACTTGACCTTGCCGTCAGCGGTCAGCGTGTAGCGCTTGGCTGCTGACTTCTTCGTTTTCATCTTGGGCATTACATTCCATCCTTCACGCTGGGTATCTCGGTTGCGGCTTCCGTGGCGGGCCGCGGCACGTCCGGTTTCTTTGCTACCGGTGCCTTTGGTATAAGCATCATCGACATGAAGCGGCCTTCCATCCTGGGAGGACTCTCCATGACGTACAGTCCTTCGATCTTGACAAGCACGCTCTTCAGCACGTCTTCGCCGATCTCGGTATGGGCCAGTTCGCGGCCCCTGAAGCGTATGGTCACCTTGACCTTGTTCCCCTCGAGAAGGAACCCGCGCACGTGCTTGGACTTGAAATCCAGGTCGTGGTCGTCGATCTTTGGCTGCATCCGGACTTCCTTGATCTTTACGATCTTCTGGTGTTTCCGGTTGTCCTTGAGCTTCTTTTCCTGCTCGAACTTGAATTTGCCGTAGTCGAGGATCTTGCAAACCGGCGGGCTTGACTGCGGCGCTATCTCGACGAGGTCGAGGCCAAGCTCCTTGGCCATATGAAGGGCACGGACCCTGATCTGATCGTTGGTCCGCAGGTTCTTGTTGTCCGCCAATGGACCTCCTTCGGCTTACCCTGCAAATTTCTATAGTGTCACGGAGTCTAGCATAGAGCTACTCGTCGCGTCAAACGGTTGGAGGCATATACTTGCCATTGGTTCATTTGACAGGCACGGTCTGCGGTGCTATCGTATCTGAATGGAAGAAACCGTACCCGCGGCTGCTGCCGCCCTGTCCGTCATCTGTGAAAACGCTGTAGCTACCTACCGCGAGCATGGCAGGATAGTGCAGGCTCCTGCGATACGCAAGGTACTGGAAACCGTCATCCGCCAGAAGCACGAGCATGTCGCCATCTTGCGGTTGCTTGATCCACTGTGTACTACTGGTGCCCAGCCGCTCGTGTTTCCCGCCGGCGCTGGCCCCGATGATGTCCTCCGCGGCCTGGTAGCCCATGAACACGTGTTTTCAGAGACTCTTGATGCGTTTGCCACAACGCTGCAGGATCCGGAACAGCACCAGTCGGTACAAGCCATAGCAGACGCCAGCCGCAAATTCGCCAGCTGGGCACAGGACCACCTCGACCTGCTGGCCATGTTCTAGGCATCCTCATGGTCACTTGCACCGAGTGCGCCTCCATGCTAGCCTTGTTTCCATGTATGCTTTTGCGCTTCTGGCCATGCCACTTTCGTTCTTTGCCATCACCGCGCTGACGTTCCGTTCCGGCTCTGCCTCGTATACGTCCTATGTCAAAGGCCTGGTGGCCGGCATCCCCTCCGCACTCATCTGGCTGCTTTTAAGGCCTGTTTTTGCTCCCGTCTGGGGTTCGTGGCTGCTGGTGCTGACGTTCCTGGCCAAGTACTGGCTGCTGCCGTTCGGACTGGCCGCCGCGGCGTACGCGGTGACCGCAGGCTTCAGGGGCTTGGGCCGCGGCGGTGACTACGGCAAGGTTACCGCGTTCCTGTTCGGGGTGCTTTCCATGTTCGGTGCGGCCTATACCATAGAGTCCTGGGGAGACCCGAGCCGGGTGTACGCCCTTGTGCTGCCCTGCCTGTTCGTGGCAAGTGCCCTGTTGTTTCCAGTCCTGCTGGAAGAGGCTGCCAAGGATGGTTACCCCGGAGCAATCAAGCAGATCCTGCTGGCGCTCGGAGCGTTTGTGCTCGCAGCTGCCGGTGCGGCCCTGTTCTTCATGCGCCTCGCATGGCTGGGCCTGCTGATCTCTCTGCTTTATATGGCGGGAGCGGGCATCCTGGGCTGGCGCCGGCTTTCCAGGCCTGAGCGCGTTGTCCGCCCGGAGCAAGCTGCCAGGCCCGCCGCCCCGGCACAGCCACAATCAGCCACGCAAGCCCGGCAGGGACGCAGGACGCTTCCTCTCAAGAAACCGTTACCTTGAAGTCAGCCTGAACACACCATCCCGGTCTGTCTCGGGCAGTGGGACCAGCGGGGCTCGAACCCACCACCTACGGCTTAGAAGGCCGTTGCTCTATCCAGATGAGCTATGATCCCGTTATCGGGACGGGGAGATTCGAACTCCCGATATCCAGCTCCCAAAGCTGGCGCCTTACCGCTAGGCTACGTCCCGCAAGCGTATTGTATAAGCCGCGCCCGCTACCCTTGTCAATTGATGCCCGGAGCCAATACCCGGAGCCGGCCGGCTTTTTCTTGACAACATGCTGAAACGGTTCCATCATTCGCACTCTTACTACGAAACGGTATAGCTGTTCCGTACGGAGGCCCGGCCCCGCCTGCCGGCGGTGTGAGGGGCCTCCCGAAAACTTCCACAAGGAGCGCGTCTATGGCCTTTACGACCGACTTCATCAGGAACGTGGCCCTCGCGGGCCACGGTAGCACAGGAAAAACGAGCCTGCTCGAACATCTCCTCTTCAGCGCTGGGTCACTCCAGAAGCCCGAGACCATCGAGGCGGGCAAGACGGTCAGCGACTACGCGGAAGAGGAAATCGAGCGCAAGATCTCAATCCACTCCACCCTGGCCCATGTGTGCCATGGCGACATCAAGGTCAATTTCATTGATACGCCCGGATCTTCTGATTTCATAGGAGAGGTTATACTCGCTTTCAGGTCCTGCGAATCTGCCATCATGCTGGTGGATGCCCGTTCCGGCATGCAGATAGAGACCATAAAGCTGTGGCGCAACCTGGACAGCCGCGCCAAACCCAGAATGATATTCGTCAACAAGCTCGACGAGGACCGCGCTTCGTATGCGGGTGCCCTCAACGACGTGAAAGAGAAATTCAGGCAGGCCCCCGTGGCCGTTACCATACCGATGGGAGAAGGCGCTGCCTTCAAGGGCGTCATTGACGTCCTGAACCAGCTTGCGTACCCAACCCCCGCCGCCGGCGAGCAGAAGGAAACCGGCGTTCCCGTACCCGCTGAATATACCGCAGCGGTAGCCGAGGCCAGGGCCTTGCTCTCCGAGGCAGCAGCCGAGGGCGATGACGACCTGATGGAGAAGTACCTGTCCGATGGAACACTCTCACAGGAAGAGATAGTCAAGGGGCTCTTCGAAGCGCTGACCTGCAACCGCATCGTTCCGGCATTCTGCGGTTCGGCAATCCGGAATTCCGGTTGCGCGGCCTTCATGTCGTTCCTCGAGTCCACGGCTCCCCATCCTTCCGCGCTTGCTACAGAACTGGTTACCTGCGCCGACGGCACCACCAAGCACCTCGCGGTCGACGAGACTGCCTCGCTGGCCGCCCTCGTCATCAAGACCCAGATTGACCAGTTCTCGGGCAAGCTCTCCTACGTCAAGGTCGTCCAGGGTGTGCTGGCCGCCGACATGGAAATCCTCAATGCCCGCGAGAACAAGAAGGAAAAGATAGGCAAGCTGTACATTGCCCAGGGCAAGAAGCTCGAAGAAGTGCGTGAACTGCGTGCCGGCGACATCGGCATCGTGTCAAAGAGTCCCACGCTCAAGACGAACGACACCCTGTGCAACCCGGAAACCCTCATCACGTTCAAGGACCTCAGGCTGCCGCAGCCCATCCATACCGTGGCCATCAGCGCCGTGAACAAGAAGGAAGAGGACAAGCTTACCGAACTCCTCCACAAGGCCGCGGAGGAAGACAGGACCTTTACCATCCACTTCAATCCCGAGACCAAGGAAACCGTCATCTCCGGCATGGGTGAACTGCACCTGAACATCATTCTGGACAAGGTGCGCCACGCAGCGAAAATAGCCATCGAGACCCGCGTGCCGCGCGTGGCATACCGGGAGACTATAACGAAGAAATCGCCTGGTGAGCACACACACAAGAAGCAGACTGGTGGTCACGGCCAGTATGCTCGCGTCGTCATGGAGGTAGAGCCCCTGCCACGCGGTACGGGTTACCAGTTCGAGAACAAGGTCTTCGGCGGTGCCGTCTCCAAGGGATTCATACCCGGCATCGAGAAGGGCATCCACCAGGCCATGGAGTTCGGTACCATCGCTGGCTATCCTGTCGTCGATGTGAAGTCGATACTGACAGACGGCAAGGAGCATGCGGTAGACTCTTCAGAGATGGCCTTCAAGCTGGCCGCGCGCGGTGCTTTCCGGGATGCCTGCAAGAACGCCAGCCCCACCTTGCTCGAACCCGTCATGAAGCTCATGGTGTTCGTCGAGGAGAAATACCTCGGAGACGTGATGTCTGACCTTTCAGGCAGGCGCGGCAAGATTTCAGGTCAGGAGTCAATCGGCGGTGGCGTCATGGAGATCAAGGCCGAAGTTCCGCAGGCAGAACTCCTCCGCTATTCCATAGACCTCAAGGCCATGACCTCGGGTACCGGCAGCTTTGAGGTGGAATTCGACCACTATGCGCCGATATCGGGCAAGATTGCGGAAGATGTGACCAAGGCAGCAGCAGCTATCAGGATACAGGAAGCCGAAGAAGACTAAGGCGACCGTTTTTTTGCAATGTAGCGGGGCTGTCCATAGTGGCGGC
>JAIFMD010000123.1:744-10830 GCA_020048755.1 Spirochaetota bacterium | reverse complement strand
CGTTACTGGCCGCGAAGGACGGCCCCGGACTGGTCGCGCTGTGCCAGTCTGACACAGGTGCAGAGCTTCCTCCATACCGCCGGTATTACCTGGAAGCCAGCGGCCTCTTCCTGTCTTCATTATATAGCCAGGCTTTGGCGACGATAGACGCGATGCGGGCAGCCTATCCCGCAGAAGCAGGCCGGGATGCTGCCGAACTGGCCATCATGGCACTCGAAGCCGGCTTCCGTGCCGGGAGGGGCCCCTGGGTCGACGAATTCTCTGCCATTACGGCCATGGATGGCTCGGCAAAGGTCTATGCAGCGCTCTCCACCATCGTCGGCCTCGTTGGATCATCCAGCCTCAACGACGCAACCACGGCCATACGCGCGGTGGGACCGAGGACCTTCCTGCTGGCCGAGGCTCGCGCACTTTCCGGTTCCCGCAATTTTGGCCCTGCGATAGTCGCGTTCAGACGCTACGCCGCCGGCACCGAGACCCCTGAAACCATAGCCGGACGCAGCCACCGGCCGCCGCAGCCAGCCTACGGGCAGGACTCAGCAGCCGAACCTGCAGAACCTGCCATGGCCGATTCGAGTCTTGCGGTGACCATGCAGGTTTCCATGCCGGACTACGCAGCCTTGCCGCTCTCCGCCAAAGACGCAGCAAACCTGTTCCTGATACTACCCCGCGCGGCCGCCTCCGATGCGGCGAGGTCGTTCATCGCAGCTTCAAAAGAAGAAGGCGCAGGCGGTTTCCGGTCAATAGTCCAGACTACGCTTGACCGGGGTGCAGATCCGTCCCGGGGTTATTTTGACGCATACTGGCATGCGCGTTTCCTGCGGGATGCCGAGAACTGGAAGGAAGCTGAAACCTGGTTCTGGAAGGCTGCCGGGCTTGCGGCCAGCTCCTCCGAACGTGACGCGGCCGCCTGGTACGCCGTCGAGGCCAGCCTGAAGCAATCCAGGGCCGCAGCTCTACCAGCGCTGGGCAAGGCCCTCGCCGCGAGCCGTAACCCCGGCTACTATTCTGACCTGATCGAACCGCTGTCCCGCGAGGCACTGGTGGCCAGGGACGGCAAGGCACTGGTCACCCTCGATGCCGCGGTTTCCGCACGGGCCAGCGGCAGGGATGCGGCGCGGCTGGCGTACCTGTGCGCACGGGCTGCCCAGAGCGGCATCATCACGGACGCTCAGGTTACCGCGGCTTTTGGCGGCACGTTTGAAAATGCCAGTGCGTATGCTGAAGCGCGCCTGCGGGCCGCATACAATCAGAAATCCGACGACTGGTATCGGCTGGCTGCCGCTTACTGGCTGGGCGAGCCCTTGTTCGCCCTGCTCGAGACTCCAGAGACCACCGAGCCGGTTCCGGTAGTCACGGCACCCGTAACGAAGGAAAAAACCGTCATCGGGCCTGAAGAGTATGCGCTCGGCCTGGCCAGATTCGGGCTGGGCCACCGGCTGAGGACTGAACTGGGCACGGAATTTGCGCTGCTGACAAAGGAGACGGTCAGGCAGGTAGCCGAAGCGCTATGGAGAGCGGACCGCCATGACCAGGCGTATAGGCTCATAGCCACTCAGTTCTGGAAGGCCGATTTTGTGCCGACCCGGCGTGACGCGGAACTCTATTGGCCGCGCCCCTACCGCGAGGTTTTTACCACGGCGGCCCAGGCAACCGGTCTGGACGAATTCCTGCTCTACGGGCTTGCACGCTCCGAGAGCGCATTCGACCGTGTGGTCGTGTCGAAATCCGGCGCGGTAGGCCTGACGCAGCTGATGCCAGCCACTGCCGCGGAGATGGCCGCACGGCTCAAGCTGGTGGACTACGACCTGACCGATCCGGAGGACAACGTGACCATAGGGTCGGCTTATTTTGCCAGGGTACTTTCGGGGGTCGATGGCAGGGTGCTGCCTGCAGTATTTTCATACAACGGTGGCCCCACCCGCTTCAAGCGCTGGGAAGCGGAATACGGCAAGCTACCACTCGACCTTATGCTTGAAGCCCTGTCCTACGAAGAAACCCGCCAGTACGGCCGCAACGTCACGGCCGCTGCACTCTCATACGCAGCCCTCTACGGCGAAGGCGACCTACGCTCCTATTTTGCCTGGCTTATAGGAGAGACTATCCGACCCTGAATTGCATGACTTTCACGGAAACGTCGTCGCCGCAGAATCGGCCGATTATGCGGCGAGGGCTATGCAGCGAGGGAGACTAACATCCCTGGAACGACGCCGGCGGGCTTGTTGTAGGGGGTGCTGGCGACCATGGCGGAGTGGAGCTGGTTGCCGTATTGCTGGATGAGCGCGTCGATGCGTTCGTCGGTCAAGCCCTTGGATTCACGCTCTATGCGGGGCTGACTCTTGACGGTGCGCAAGCGCTCTATCAGGGTATCGAGGATCTTGAGCTTGTCCAGGGAATAAGCCGAAGCTCCTGCGCTCGGGGTGCCGGATACGTTCTTGAAGTTGGAATACAGGAGCTGGGCTGGAGACACCGGTACCGATACCTTGCCACTCGCTCCGGCAGTGTAGGCATACGACAACGGAAGTTGATTCGATATACGTACATCCATAGTCCACTCCACATTCTGTTCCGACGTTCTATTCTATGTATCGGAACGGTGTGGAGGATTATTAGTATTTCTTGTCGGGGCCGGGCCTTGAGGGGTCTATTTGACGGAAGCTTTATAGAGCCGGTCGTTGACTGCGAGCCCCAGGCCTGTGTCCGGCAGACGCTCTGCCCACAGCTCGTCGAAGCCCGCGGCATCGAGTTCGTGCAGTATGTCGAAGAGCGCCGCCGCTGCTTCAACAGGATTTGCCGCAGGCGACAGATCGACAATACGGGACCAGTGGCCACTCCGGTGCGCGGCGCGCGCTGATTCAGAGCCGAAACATATCGCGGCGGCCCGGCCCCGGGGCTCTATGCCCGCGACACTCCCGAAGGCTACCAGGTACAGGGGGCGCGACGGAGCGTAGTGGCTGGGCAGCTGGCCTGGCGCACGCGGACTCGTGGTGGCTCGGTCGAAGACCTGGACGCCTGGAACCACTTCGGCTATCAGTTCCACGGGGAGTCCGCCTGGCCTGAGAATCAGGGGCGGGTCTGAACTAAGGTCGAGGACGGTGCTCTCCACCCCTACGGGACAGCGGCCACCGTCCACGATGAAGTCAACGCGGTCGCCGAGCTGGGCTACGACGTGTTCCGCGCGGGTCGGGGACAGGTAGCCAAAGGGGTTGGCGCTGGGCGCTGCCACGGGAACACCCGAGCGGCGGATTATCTCCCGGGCCACCGCGTTGGCCGGGCAGCGGACGGCCACGGTGGGCAGGCCGCTCGTAGCCAGGTCCGGCACGCGTTCGCGTTTGGGCAGTACCATGGTAAGCGGGCCGGGCCAGAAGCGTTCAGACAACAGTTTGGCATACGGTACGGTGATGTCTGCCACCTCGGCGGCGGCGTCAGGCTCTGCTACGTGTACAATCAACGGGTCAAAACTCGGGCGGCGTTTTGCCTCGAAGACGCGGGCCAGCGCCACGCGGTTCCAGGTATCGGCACCGAGCCCGTAGACGGTTTCGGTGGGTATGGCGACGAGAAGGCCAGCTTTGATGGCCTCGGCGGCCCGTTCCAGATCATGCGCAGAAGTTGTCAGCAGCTCCATGCGCCGAGTATAGGCTCAGGCGGCATGGAGCGGCAACGGGGGGGCTTTGTACATCAGATCAACTCGAGTTTGAGTTTCTTTCCAAGCACTGATGCTGCTTTAATAAGTGTCAACAACGTTACCGATTCGTTATCCGGATCAAGCAACCGATCAACAGCAGCTCTAGAAGTCTCAAGACGATGGGCGAGTTCGGTTTTTGAAAGGTTTTCTTTCTTGATAGCTTCAAGAAGCTGAAATGAAATGAGTTTCTTGACAGCACCGGTTTCAACTTCTTCTGCGATTCCTTCCTCTTCGAGAAAACTGTCAAACGAACTACCAACAGCATTATTTTTCATCTTCGCGCCCTCCTTTCAAAACATCCTTCCGCCGCTTTTTCGCAAGATCAAGGTCATCCTTCGGTGTTTTCTGACTCTTTTTAATGATGCCATGAAGGAGAACCATGAAGCCTTTCCAAACGGTAAAAAATACGCGGGAAATCTTGTGTGGTAATTGTGTGCGCACCTCCCATAAATCGGTGTCCATCTTCCGGACGAGAGGAATCCCAACCGGCCAGGACATTTCGACGGCTTTGATATCCTCGCCAATGGTTTTCTTTTCGGCCACTGGCAGTGCTTTTAACCATTCCCGGACGGGTTCATTCCCTGCCGGTGTTTTATAAAAGACCACTGAAATTTTCTTTATTTCTGGCATACATGCAGTGTACCAATATAGATACACTTGTGCAAGTGTTTTTATCTTTGTATCGGGATTGGCTTATGTACTAATATCCTATCCACAACTCCGGGAACGTTCCCACTTTTTACTTGCGCGTTTTGTAAACCCGTGGTATACCATTCATGGGAACGTTCCCAACACCATGAAACCAAAGATAAGCATCATTGAGGTTGCCCGCCACGCGGGCGTCTCCAAGAGTACCGTGTCACGCGTCATTGCCGATTCCGGTGGGTCGGTGAGTCCCCATGCGCTCGAAAAAGTGCTCGCGGCCATCAAGGATCTCGGATACACCAAGAACACGCTGGCCGCGGGGCTCAGGTCGCAGAAGACCTGGATGATACTGGTCATGGTGCCCGACATAACAAACCCCTACTGGTCTGAAATCGCGCGCGCAGCCCAGGACCGGCTTGAAGCCGAAGGGTTCTCTGTCGTGGTGGGTAACACCGACTGGCTGGAATCGCGCGAGGCACGCTACTTTGACCTGGCCCGCTCTGGCCGTTTTGACGGCATGGTGATCAACAGCGTTACCAACGACATCGCCATGATCCACCGCATGGGCGTTCCCGTCGTGCTGGTAGGCGAGCGGGCAGAAGTCCAGAACATCGACACCGTCGGTACCGATACCATCATGGCGACGAGGCTGGCGCTGGAATACCTCTGGACAACCGGACACCGGCGCATCGGCATAGCAACAAGCGAACACGGCAGCGAACGGTTCCTGTCATTCAGGCGCCGCACCTATGAAGGCTTCCTCGCGGAGAAGGGCGTGGCACCGGATCCGGGCATCGTCTTCTCGGTAAAGCTGTCAGACGAAGGCGGCCGTGACCTGGCGCGCAGCTTGCTTGCTCTGCATGACTGGCGAAGCCGCGTCGATGCCATCTTCTGCGGGAACGACATACTGGCGATAGCCGCGATGGATGCCCTGCGGGAGGCCGGTGTCGAAGCCGGCAAGGACATCTCGCTCATGGGCCTCGATGACATACCGGCCGCGGCCAACACCCGTCCCACGCTGACGACCGTGCGCAAGCCGCGGGCGTTGATCGGCGCAGCCGCCGCCGAACTGTTGCTGGCGCGCATAGGCGACCCGGACCGGCCCTCTGAAAAACGACTCTTCCCCGGTGAACTCATGGTACGCGGCAGCGTAACGGAAAGGCATATAATATGAAGACAAGAATCGAAACACTCGCCGACAGGGCACGCTACGAATCAAAAGCAGGCGGAGCCCTCATCGGACTCGCGATCGGCGACGCGATGGGCGACATAGGCCGGAGCCAGGAGCACCGTACACGCTACGGCATCGTCACGAACATGTACCCGGAGGCAAAAAGCACCGACGACACGGAATTCGGCGTGCTGACGGCAATGGCCCTCCTGGATTGCGGCGGCCAGCTGACACCGGAACTTACGGCTGCCGCCTGGCGAAAGTACGTGCTTGACCGCGGTGGCGCCAAAAAGCGAGCCGGCAGGCCCCTGTACGGCGCCCTGGCCAACCTGGCCCGCGGCATAGAGCCTCCGCTGTCCGGCAGGCACAATGTGATGAACATAGACGACGGCGCCGCGATGCGCGCCAGCCCCCACGGCATATTCCGGGCCGGAGATCCGGCTGGAGCTGCCCGGCTCGCCGCCGCGGACGCCACCGTCAGCCATGACAATGACGGCATATGGGCCGCCCAGGCCATAGCCGCCAGCATTGCGGTGGCCATGGCCGACGGCTCAACCGAGGAAATCGTGCAGGCTGGCTGGTCACTGATGCCAGCCGGATCCTGGCTCCGTGCGGCTATGGACCGTGCCATGGCCATCTGCGACGCCAAACCGGACATCGAGATAGCCTATGAGGAACTGCACACCTCGCTGTGGAACCCGGAACACGCGTCATCTCCCGAAGCGATTCCACAGGTGTACGCGATTTTCCGCCTGACAAAAGGTGATCCCCGCCGCGGGCTCCTGTGGAGCGCCAACTTCGGTCGGGACGCGGATACGATCAGCGGCCTCGTGTGCTCGCTGGCCGGAGCCCTGCACGGCCTGGACGCGTTCCCGGCAGCCTGGATAGAGGCGGTGCGCAAGCCCTCCGGTGTCTGCCTGGAATTCGCCGCGGAGCACGACATGATCGAACTGGGCAAGCGGCTGGTCGCCCTCTCCTATGAGAAGCGCAATGCTTAAGCCCCGGACGCTCCGGACGAGGCTCAGGCAGGAAGGCTTCCTGCTCGTCCTCCTCGTACCGGCCCTCGTGTATTTCTCCGTATACCATCTGGCCCCCATGGCCGGCATGACCCTGGCATTCCAGGATTTCCGCATCGTAGGGCCGAGCAAATTCGTCGGCCTCAAGCACTTCAGGATACTCTTCAGCTCACCCGCGTTCTTCGACGTGCTCAGGAACACGCTGATAATCAGTTCCATGAAGATCATCCTGTTCTTCCCGCTGCCGCTGCTGTTTGCGCTTATGGTCAACGAGCTACGGTCGGTGTTGCTGCGCAAGTTTGTCCAGGCTACGGCCTACCTGCCCCACTTCCTGTCCTGGGTGGTGATAGCGGGCGTCTGGATATCGTTCCTGTCGCCGTCGTCTGGCGGCGCAAACCAGGCGCGAGGCCTCGTAGGCCTGCCGCCGGTGGATTACATGACCAGCAAGACGGCGATACGCTGGGTTTTGTTCGCATCCGAGACCTGGAGGAGCCTGGGCTGGGACTCGATCATCTACCTGGCCGCGCTCATGCGCATCAACCCGAGCCTCTACGAGTCGGCGGACATGGACGGCGCAGGCGCCCTGCAGAAGGCCTGGTACATTACGATACCTGAACTGGCTCCGACAATGATAACGGTACTGATACTGAACATGGGCTTCTTCATGAGCGCCGGCTTTGACCAGGTGTTCAACATGATGAACGACTCCGTGATAAGCGCCGTGGACATCCTGGACACCTACATCTACCGCATAGGCCTCCTCAACATGCAGTATTCGTTCTCCACCGCCGCAAACCTGTTCAAGGGCGCCATAGGGTTGGTCCTCATCCTGGGAACCCACTCGGCGGCCAAGCGAGTAACCGGAAAGGGGCTGTGGTGATGGCCAGACTACGTCTCAAGGGAAAACCATCGTCCGTAGCCGACCGGCTCTTCAGAGCCGCGATCGCGCTGGCTCTGCTGGCCATCTCTCTCGTCGTCATCGTACCATTGCTCAACCTGCTGGCCCTGTCCCTTTCGGATCCGGGCCGGGTAGGAGAAGTGACAGGACTGACGGTGCTGCCCAAGGGCTTCTCCACGGTCAACTACCGGGTACTGGCGGCCAATCCGCTGTTCGTCAGGAGCATCATCAACGCGCTGATCATCACCATCGTGGGCACAGCGATCAACCTCCTGGTAACCTCGATGGCGGCGTTCGCACTGACCAGGGAACGATTGCCGGGACGGCGCTTCTTCATGCTGCTGGTCATCGTCATCATGGTGTTCGAGCCGGGCCTCATACCCGAGTACCTCGTGATCAAGAAGATCGGGCTCATGAACAGCCTCTGGTCGGTCATCCTCTACAAAGCGGTCAATGTCTACTACCTCATCATCCTGATGCGCTTCTTCGAAGAGGTGCCAACCTCATTGATAGAAGCGGCGCGCATCGACGGTGCCGGTTACGGCACAATCTTCCTTAAAATAATGCTGCCACTCGCCAAGCCAGCCATAGCGACCCTGGGCCTGTTCTACGGCGTGTTCCACTGGAACGAATACTTCAGGGCCAGCATCTACCTCTCCGACCCCGACAAATACCCGCTGCAACTGATACTCAGGCAGTTCGTCGTCCTTGACGACACAGCCTCGCTCATCGGCTCGGGCGCGCTGTTCAGCTATGACGAGGCTGCGCGGCTCGACTACGGCGCACTCAAGGCCAGCACCATCATCGTCGCCATGCTACCGGTTCTCATCATCTACCCTCTGATCCTCAAGTACTATACGAAAGGGGTCATGGAGGGTGGAGTCAAGGAATAGGAGGAACTCATGAAGAAGAGCATCGCAACTATCATCGCGCTCATGGCCCTTGTCGCCATTGGCGTGCAGAGCACCTGGGCTACAGGCACCAAGGAAGCAGCCCCCGGGGCCGTAGCGGCACCAAGCGCGCCTGCCACAGTCAGGCTGGTACTCAAGGATCTTGACACGGACCCCAACGCGGCCCAGTTCATAGACCTCATCGAAAAGGGCATGGCCGCTGCCGGCACGCCTGTGGACATCGAGATCGTCAAGATTCCGGCTGGCAACTACGCCGAAAAGCTCTCGCTGATGATCATGTCCGGAGACGTGCCTGACCTGATCTACTTCCAGGGCGGCGACGAGAAACTGGCCGCGCAAGGTATCCTTGAAGACCTCAGGCCCTACGTCGCCAAGTCCAGGTATTACAAAGCTCTCATGGACCAGCACTCGGTACAGCGCCTCGAGAGCTTCCCATACATCACCTGGATTGCACCTCCCAGGATCCGGACGCCCGTCGTGCGCCGGGACTGGTACGACTCCCTGCCGAGCGCAAAGGCTGTGACTGCGACACCGACGGTAGACACCTGGTACGCGCTGTTCAAAGACCTTGTCGCCAAAAAAGGCACAGCGTACGGCATCAGCATAACCGGTGCCACCAATGGCGTGGAAGAACTCGATGCAATCTTTGACGCGGCTTTCGGCATCACTTCCACCTGGCTCAAGGGCTCCGACGGCAAGTGGATCTACTCCCGCGTTACCCCCTTCGAAAAAGCCAAGCTCGAGTTTTATGCCAAGCTGTACAAGGAAGGACTCCTCGATCCCGAGTACCTGACGAAGAAATGGGACTCCAAGGAACAGGTCTTCTATGAAGGCAAGGCTGGCATCATACCCGGCGTCTCTCCCGGAAGCGTCGACGTATACGTGAACAAGATGATGAAGGCCCAGGGCACCGACCTCGTGGCCCTGCCCCCCGCCAAGGGCATTGCCCAGGGTTTCACACCCTTCGTCGATGTTACAAAAGAATCCCGCGGCTGGGCCATCGCCTCGACCTCCAAGGTTAAGACCGCGGCTTTTGCGGTGCTTGACTTCATCTGGAGTCCTGCCGGCCTCAAGATTGCCAAACTCGGCATGCCTGGCCTGCACTACACTGACGACGGTGCAAAATATACGCTCACCGACAAGTACTCCGAGTGGTACAACGGCTGGTTCGGCGATTCATTCAATGGTTTCAATCCCGACAAGCCGCTGTCACGACCCATCGTCACCCCTGCTGCCACCGCAGCCGGCGACCTTGCCAAGAAGTACATGCTGGCTGACAAGACCATCCTGATTCCCGAGCAGTACATCACCAACTGGGATGCGATGACCAACCTGTACAAGGAATATTGCGCCGACATCGTGACCGGCAAGAAACCCGTATCCGCCTTTGACGAGTTCGTAGACAAGTGGAACAAAGCCGGCGGCACCGACGTCACCAAGTACGCCAACACCATACTTAAATAAGGGCTTGTAATAAATTTTTGGCACAGAGACACAGAGAAGATGAGGTGAATGGAAAAGGGGCAGAAAAAGAAATAGACAAAGAATTTGGCACAGAGACACAGAGAAGATGAGGAAGAGGGGAAAAAAGGAAAAGGAAAAGGAAAAGGACAAAGTATAGGAAAGGAGTTTTAAACTACCTTCTTATCTTCATCTCCCTTTTTTTCTTTTTTTCTTCCGAAACTCTTTTCTCCCCTCATCTTCTCTGAATCTCTGTGCTAAAAATCCTAGTCTTTCTCTTTTCTCTTTCTATTTCTTTT
>JAIFMD010000123.1:0-722 GCA_020048755.1 Spirochaetota bacterium | reverse complement strand
ATCAAGAGTTTTATCGGAGTGAACATGGGTATGGTTGGGGATTATCTTGAGCGGGTGTATGCGGGGTTCATCGGCAAGAACGTGGGCATCAGGCTCGGAGCGCCGGTGGAGCCGGCCATCTGGACCTACGAGCGCATACGCGAGATCTACGGCGACATCCGCGGATACGTCAAACCGTTCAGGAATTTCGCCGCGGACGACGACGCCAACGGGCCGGTCTTTTTTATCCGGCCGCTCATCGACGGCGACCCGGCTGTTCCCCTGACGCCCGGGGCCGTGGGCAAGGCCTGGCTGGACTACGCCCGTGAAAGCAAGGGCATGTTCTGGTGGGGCGGCTACGGCATCAGCACCGAGCACACTGCCTTCCTGAACCTGAAGGCGGGCATCCCGGCGCCCGAATCGGGTTCTATTGCAAGGAACGGAGCGACGGTCGCCGAGCAGATCGGCGGCCAGATATTCATAGACACCTGGGGCCTCGTGTGGCCCGGCAATCCCGACATGGCCGCGCAGTACGCGGCCACCGCCGCCAGCGTCTCGCACGACGGCGACGGCATCAACGGCGCGCGCTTCATAGCGGCCTGCATAGCGGCCGCCTTCGATGCGCCTGAAGGAGCACCCGAGGCCAGGCTCCGCGGCGTGTTCAAGGCGGGCCTCGCGCGCGTGCCCACGGGCTCGCTGTATGCCAAGGTCGTGCAGGCGGTCGCTGACTTCCATGACGCGCA
>JAIFMD010000143.1 GCA_020048755.1 Spirochaetota bacterium | reverse complement strand
TTGTCATTGAGGCCGAGGTTGAGGATGGTGTCCATCATGCCGGGCATGGACTGGGCCGCGCCGGAACGGACGGAAACGAGGAGCGGATCGACAGGATCGCCCAGTTTCTTGCCCATGGATTTCTCGAGGCGGGCGAGGTGCTCGGCAACCTCGGCTTCGAGGCCGTCGGGATATTTGCGCTTGTTTTCATAGAACGCGGCGCATACATCGGTGGAAACGGTAAATCCGGGGGGGACAGGAATGCCGAGGTTCGTCATCTCGGCCAGGTTTGCACCCTTGCCGCCCAGGACTTCCTTCATCTTGGCATCGCCCTCGGCTTTGCCGTCACCAAAATAATAAACATACTTGATCTTTGCCATTGGTTATAATCCTCCGTTCAATCAACAAAGTTATATGAAACAACAGTCTCTGTCAATAAACCGCAACGGAGGCCAGTTCAGGCTAGCTTGAAAAGTGGAGGTATCCGGGGTCAGAGATTGATTGCCATGGTGACGACGGTAAGGTCGGAACCTGATACCTGGCTTACAAAAGATTCGAATTTTACATTGACCTTCTCACAGGCTTCGGACAGGTACGACAGGTAATACAGGCCCAGGTCGGTGTTCGATTCACCTTCCGGCAACTCCTTGTAGAAATCCTGAAGGGAGCGCTTTTTTAGATCGGCATGTTTTTTTTCATCGAATGATTCCTTGATCTTCTGATATTCCGATTCCTTGTTGTAGATGGTTATCTGCAACTTTCCCTGTGTGCCTATTGATGATCCGCGTGAACCGAGTTTCCAGGAAATGGAGACCAGTTCACCCTTGCGCTTGAGTGATTCAAGCACCTGCCGCCTGACATTGGGGTCGAACAGCACGGCATTCATATCTACCGCGCCTTTGAAAATTGTCTTTGCCTCACGTTTGAGGTTGTTGTTTTCAGCATTGGCCGATAATTCCATAACATTGAGGGCAACATACTCTGCTATTTTGGCCTTCTCCATATACTCGGCGAGGCTCGTACGGATGTCTTTTATGAGTGTGTCGTAACCGTCGGCACCCTTGAACTTGGCAATGATGAACCAGGTGAAGGCCCGCAGGGTCGTGAGGAATTTTTCAGAGAGCAACAGCTGGATGTTTTTTTCTTCCGGCAGGAGATTTGAGTTCCTGTTGATATACGAATACATCGGAGCCAGGATGGAACGCTTTATTTCATCTATGTCTTTTTCCTTTTCGAGGTTGGCATTGATGAGGTACGTATCGTTGATCCTGGTTTTTTCGTCTATGATGTTGGCTGGATTCTTGCGGTTCCAGTTTTTTATGACATCGCTCGTGAGCACCCGCTGGAAAATATAAGCATCATACTGCCGATACATCATCGAATAGGTGATGAGTTTTGAAATATCCATCACTTCCTGGCGTATTTTGGCAAATTCGCTTTCTGAAAGCTCTATTTTTGAAACGTAATCGATGAGCATCATCCGTTGAAGGCTTGATGGCGTGAAGTGCTCCAGCAGTATGCCATATTCTTCCACATTGTCGGCGAGTTTGAATTTTCGCAGTTTTTTGTTGTTCTTTATAAAGTACGTCGTGCCTAAGTCTGTAAGCACTACCTTGATGGGTAGCTCTATGGATGCTTTGCGTTCTTGCGACCCCATCAGGAATAGCCCCCCAATATTTACGTGTGCTATGAGAATGCGATTGGCAGCCCCGGGAACTGTTCCGCATCCAGGCCAGTATACCACTATGCTTCTACCATGGTTAATGGTATTGACCAGTCTTGACCTCGACCCTACTATCCCCTACGACATGTTTCGGCCAAGGTCTTGTTTCGCATTAGCACTCATTGCCTCAGTCTTGCTTAATCCACGACCTGCGGAAGCGCAGGTGCCCGTGGGCAGTGACAGGACTGCCGTGTATCTGCAAGCCTTGCTCTCGATGCCGCGTGACGGTACTGAATCATTGGCCAGGGCCATCATCAAGGAAGCAGTATCTGGTCCTGCACGCAGTGTAACTCTTGATGGGGCTTCTGATGTCGTAGCAGGGTATGCCATAGGAACTACTCCGCCGTATGTCGCCATCATAGCGAACAAAGCCGCGACCGGTGCTTCACGCTGGGCCGAGGCTGCCTGGCTTTCGGTGCTGGAACAATTCACTGCACGTTCGTCCGTTGCGGCCAGTCCGGCCTTGCCCGGTACCGTATACCTTCTGTTGATGGACGATGAGGCTCCAGAAGTGGTTCCTTCTTCAGGAGATGCACTGTTCAGAACTCTGCGCCTACGAAGTGCCCTCGTGGATATAGGTGTGGACGCAGCCCTGATACTTGACTTCGACGGTCCCCCCAAAACGTTGATGCTTCGTGCCGCATCATTGAAACACGCGACTCCGCGCCGGGTGCTTGAAGCCGCACGTTCAGCCTCACAGTCTACAGGCATAGCGCTGGACGAAGCTCCCGTGCTTGATTTCTATGCGGCCTCCGGACTCTCCTCGGGGTCTTTGACACTGGCGAGCTGGCTCGAGGCCGGCGTGCCAGCAGTGGCTCTCGACTCGCCCGGTTCTGGTCAGCAAGGTTCCAGTGGTGCGCTCGTAGATGTCGCTGCCTTTGCCGTGGAATTTGCCCGGGCTACGCTTGGGGACTACTCCATGACCAGTCAGGGCGTATCGGTGTCGGGTGACGACGTCGGTTACCTCAGATATCCCACGCCGTTCGGACTGGTCACGCTGACCGATGCAGGCATCGTCGCGGGCACGCTCCTCTCTCTGACCGTTCTTGCGTATGCGCTGGCGCTTGGCTGGCTCAAGGGCCGGCGACGCACCGCCTCGTTCAGGGCGGTGGCCAGCGAGGTATTAGCCTCCTTTGGATTTTCACTGGCGGCACTGCTGGGTTCCAGTGCCCTGTCGGCTGCAATGTTTGCCCTTGCCGGATCCCTGTTCGGTTCCGATACCGTTTCCTTTAGGGATTCAAACTCGCTGTCGGTGGCGCTGGCACTAGTGGTCAGGGTTCTGGGAACCCTGTCGGTGTACTACGCGGTATCCGGCCTTGCATCGAAGGCAGGCCTTCTCGTCGATCACCGCCGTATCGACGCGGCTCGTGCTGCCCTTGTATTGTTTTTCGTCGATGCGCTCGTCGCGCTTCTCATGTTTCCAGCGGTCGTGCCGTTTCTGCTTGTGGCGATGGCGCTCGTGCTGTTCTCCTCGGTTACGGCAGCTACGGCTGCGCTGGGGCTGGTCGTGGCCGGGGTAGTCGCCTTGCCGTTTTTTGATCCCCGGGTGGTGGCCGCGATCGGAAGCTCATCCGGTGGTCCTGGAAGTATCGCGTCGGCTTTGCTCGATGCAGGCCTGCGTGGCCTCGTTGCCACAGCAGCCTTTGCCGCGCCGTTCGGCCTGTGGATCAACATCGCTGCTTCACCAGCGTCCCGCATCCGTCGCGGACATCGAACCGCGCTGTTCTGGTTGCTGGGAGCCCTGGTCTGCGCGGTTGCCGAGGTGGCCGTGAGGCTCGCTTCAGGCAACACATGAGCACGTTCTTCCACATAGACCTGGACGCCTTTTTCGCTGCAGCGGAAGTGCTCGATGATCCCTTGATCGCTGGCCAGCCAGTCGTTGTAGGTGCTGCGCCCGGGCACCGGGGCGTAGTTTCGACGTGTTCCTATGAGGCGCGACGCTTTGGCATCCATTCGGCGATGCCAATCTCCGAGGCTTTCCGGCTCTGCCCCGAAGCCATATTCAAGCCCGTCCGGATGGCGCGGTATGCGGAGCTTTCAATCCGTGTGCTTTCTGTGTTCGAGCGTTTTACACCGGAGTTGATACGGGTTTCAATCGATGAGGCAAGCCTGGACATGACCGGCACCGAGCGTCTCTGGGGACCGCCTCCCGAGGCCGCCGCCTTGATTCGTGACAGCGTTGTCAACGAAACGGGGCTCTCCATTTCAATCGGTGTCGCCACAAACCGGTATGTGGCCAAGATTGCCTCTGGAACGATGAAACCGGCCGGTCTCGTTGTCGTCCCGCAGGGCGGAGAAGCTGCTTTCATGAGGTCACTGCGCCTCAAGGACCTCTGGGGTGTAGGCCCCAGGACCAGGGAACGGTTGTCGGAGCTAGGTATCGATACGTTGCAGCGGCTCCTTGAACTGTCAACGGAAAGTCTGTTGTCGATATTCGGCAAGGCCGGGGGTGATTTCATATACAAGGCAGCGCGGGGCATAGATCCCGGCATCTATTCGGGTGAAGTCAGATCGAGATCGGTGAGTACCGAGACAACCTTTGCAAAGGATGTAAGCGATTTTGGCTTGCTCGAGGAAACCCTGCTGGGTATGGCCGAAGAGCTCTATGCCAGGCTGTACGCAGAGCATGCGGCTTCCTGCTGTGTGGTGTTGAAGCTGCGCTACGATGACTTCGAGACGTTCAGTGTCCAGGAGACGCGCCCCGCTCCATTCCCGGGATCAGGGGGGATCTACGAAGCAGCCCGGGCCCTGCTGTACCGGAAATGGAATGGCAGACCCTTGCGCCTTGTCGGTCTGGGACTCACGGGACTCGGTGAAACGACCTCCGGGCAGGGCAGCCTCTTCGAGGAGCCAGGGGACCGCGAGGCTCGAGTCGAGAACGCCGGCATCGAGGCTGCCCGCCGCGGTTTCGGAAAGCTGACGCGCGCGCGCCTCGTGCACCGGCCGGACACTACTCTGAAAAAGCCTTCCTGATCGTTGCTGACTCGGCGGACATGGTTGCTGTCAGTTCATCGCGGACCTTTACGAGGCAATCGTCTATGGCTGCCTGAACGGTGCCACCCTGACCCCTGATGCCGTCCTTTGGCTTGGCAAATACGACGGTTCCATCAGCCCTGACGATGCGCAGCGTTGCTTTGGCATTTGCGATAAAAATATTGTACACCTTGCCACCGTATTCCATCCGGGTGGGAGCTGCGACCTCGACGCTTACGAGCGCGAAATATCCGGCCTGTACCGAGCCTGCAAGCGCTGCCAGAGCTGTAACATCACCGCCAAAGGCAGCATTGAAACGGGCGGACGCCAGCACGCCGTTGAACGGAACGACCTCTACCCCAAGGGGTTTGAGCGCGCTTGCGACGGCATCGAGTACGCGGGGATTGGTGCTCTCGCCGGCCGGAGTGCGTTCCAGCACCGCGACCACGGCCAGATTTGGCGGCGCTGCGAAGCTGAAGTCCCTGAAGACGTTTTTAAACGCATAGCTGTAGCCTTCGGCAGTAAACACAGGGTAGGCCCGGACCACGGCATCCTTTCCAGGAGCCGTCATGGCAGTGATGCTGGTATTGGCCAGGCCTTTGGCGTCGGTCGTCACGGAAGCATTGAGCGATCCTTCATTGGTGATGAATTCAAAGCGGATGAACGCGTCCGGCACGGCGCTTTTGACGTAGCCGTAGCTCTCGTACAGGTAGACGGCCGGCATCAGGCCTTCACCCCGGGCTGCTGAACGGGAACTTGCCGTTTTCTGCGAGCCATCCGGAGACAGCCAGCTTTCGTGTGGCTCTACGGTCAGCCTCGTGCCGATGGCGGCCAGCGTGCCGGATATTTCATCCACCCTGGACCGCTTGCCGGCCTTCGTGGCTTTTGCGAGCGCCGAGATATAGAATTTGATGCCTTCCGCCAGATGGTTGGCGTCTATGGAGTCACGTGCCTTGCCGATAAGCAGGTCCAGTTCAGTGTCCGCCTGGGCGGCGGTCGAAACGGCAGCCGGCTGGGCTGGAGCGGTTTTTGCACCGGGCGTGGCTAACGCAGGAGCGGGCTGGACTCCAGTCGTGGAAACGGCATCTGCTGGTTCTGGAGCCGGAGCAGAAACGCACGAAAAGACGGAAACCGCGATGAGAAGCATAGTGGCTGGAATTTTACACATGACGACATCCTTTTAACTCTGGCCAGGGACTAATAGACTGAAAAAACAGCCTACCAACTCACGCTTGCTGATACGGGATCAGGCGAGCCAAAGAGATCGGCCGCCTTCATGGAGAACGACGCATTGCGATTGGATACAGTAAAGCCGCTGGAAGCGGACGGATTCCTGGGAAGGTTGATGCGTACGGCTATGACATATTCCGAGAAGGCTACCCGGATGAACTCAACCAGATCCTTGTCGGCGGGAGGTGTACCCTCCGAAAGTGTCATGGAGAGTGTTGCCCTTCCTCCGGCTTCGGTGTAGCTGGCAAGTTTGCCTGCGGGGTCTATGAACGACGCGAATGCCGCGGTTGTAGGGAAACGCAGGGCGGATGTAATCACGAACGACTCGATGCCATCCTTGCGGGACCAGGAACGTAGTTCTCCTCCTGCCCGCTGGGCGGCCAGCTGGAGGTCATCACGGCCTATGGGCACCGGAAGGTACGCCGCGTTGGCTCCGAGTTTGCCGAGTTCATCGAGAGCCGTCGAGACCGTATAGGTCAGGGTAAGGTCGACAGCGCCATCGGTGCCGATGCGTGCGTCGGCATCTATGCCGAGGCAGGAAGCGAGCAGCAGGGGCAGGGCGAGGAAAAGGCAGGAAATGCGTTGCTTCATAGTGAATAACGTAGCTTAAAAAAACCGCATTGTCGAGTCATGCGGCGGCGGTTCAGTCAAAGCGTTCGCTGGCTATGGATGAATCATAGATACGCAACGACAATTCCGATTCTATGGTCGCCAGAGCCTTGCGCATGACGGTTTCGCCGAATCCGGCAGAATTGGATACGAGCGCCGCTCCTATCTGGGCATAGCGCAGGGAATCCTGGAGATCAGTCTCGGCACAGGTTACATGGAAGCGGAGCCTGAGTTTGTCCTTTATCGATTTTACAACACGGCGTTTGTCTTTGAGGCTCAGGGATTCAGGCACCTCGATGATCACCTGCAGCATGGAGACAATCAATGCTGGCGCTTTCCCAGTATGCCAGTCAGTTCCGCGGTGCCGGCCGGCACGTCTTCTGGACGATTGAATACACGGTTGCCTTCACAGTCGCCGTTACTGTGTTCGTCGACTGGTTCTTCCCCGCAGTCCTGCCCGGGGTGTCGAGTCGCTTGTTTTCCTCTACGGCAAGCCAGTGCGTAGCCCGCGGCTGCGGCCAGCGCGGCTAGCGAGGTTATGGCTATGGCGGTTTCTCGTGCCCGTCGCTCATTTGCTACCGAGAACCAGGCTTCTATGCCTCCGGAACGTTCCAGCATGTAGTCAGCGGGAAGCAGGTCTGCAGGAGCGCCGAAGAGAGGCCGGCCCAGTATCCGCAGGGCAACCGCTTCCGCAGCGCGCGCGGCGGACACGCGCTGTGCGTCATCCAGCGCAGTTGCAATCGCAGACAGGGCCGCGGTACGGTGTGCCTCCGAGGCACGCGCAGGGCCAGGAATGAGCAGCGCATCGGACGCGAAGGCTCCGGCAAGCACCGCCGTGATGCCGACGATGGCCGCGGCCCGGTAGCCTGGCGGCAAGGTTGGCCCGCGGAGGGCCTTGCTGTCAGATGCAATCCTGAACGGCCGGGTTACCCGGAGCAGCCGCAGTGCGGCGAGGATGGACAGCCCGCTGGCTGGAGGGGTTCCGAGCCAGAATCCGCGGACGGCGACGGAGCCCAGGTCATTGAACGCCCAGCCAGACAGGAAGGGCCCGGAAACGAAGGCCAGCGGCAACACGGATGAAACGAAGGGCAGCCACGGAAAGCGGGCGTTCCTGTTCTGGAGCCGTACGAAAAAATCATAGGTGAATACGATGTCGAAGAGGGTTCCGACTATTGTGAAGTACGCTCCAAAGCGCCAGGCTGCTCCTGCAACGGCGACTGCCGCTCCGGTGAGCATGGCCATGATGGAGACCAGCGCCAGAGCATCCAGTGTAGACTTCTCAATATCCCGTTCCATGGAATACAATGATATACGCGAACGATGATAAAGAAAAGACCGAACACAGCCACCTACGCCTCGTTCGCCCTCGCGCTCGGTGTGTGCTGTGCCGTAGGCTCCTATTCCCAGGGGCTTGTGTCGGCCTTGCCCGCGGAACCTCCCTCCAGCCTGTTTTCTACCAGACTCGACGATTCCGGGGTTGAGGCCTTTGCTCAGGGCTTCTGGGAGGCCTCGGTCCTGAGTACGGGCTCGTTTTCAACCGGTGCGGCAGATTCAGGCTTCAACGCCGTTCCCTTCCTCTTTACGCAGACACCCGACCTGTATGTGTTCCTCCGCTTCAGGCAAGAGTGGTTGTTCGAGGCCTATGTTACACAGAATTTGGCAGAGTCCAAGTTTACGCTGGCCTTTGAGTCAGCAGGCAGTGGCTTCGTCCGCTCTGCCCGGCTCGGAAATTCCGGGATAACCATGCCGGTGTATCCGTTCATGGCCTTTGGTACGGTACCGGGTTCCTTCGGGGCAACGATCAATGCGTACGACGAAGACAGGGCCATAGCCATCGATGCAATGCTCCGCTGGGATGGTCTGCAATGGAAGACGCGGACCTTCTTTGGCAGTGCCGAGGCCCGGGAAGACAGCCTGACCCCTGGTGAAAACCTGCGGGGGCGGCGCTTCGTGCTGCCCGGTGCTCCGATTGTGAACCTGGAGCTTGTCGATACACCGCTGGACGGTGTCCGGAGAATACTGCGCAGCGACGAGTATTCCATCTCGCTCGCCACCGGTGTCGTGCTCCTCGCCGCCGAGCCAGCGGGAACGCTCGAGGCTGCATACCGCACTGCCGACGGTATGCAGCGCACCGAGACGTTGTATGAGTACAGGATCAATGACAGCGGGGTAGCCGTCAGGCAGGACAACCCCCTGGAGGCAAGAAATCTGTATGCGCTCCCGGATACCACTGAAGCCCGGCAGCTGTTCATCCGCAATCTGGCCACTGGAACCACCGACACCCGTTTTTCCGTTTCACGCGTCGCTTCCGGACTCATACAGGTTGTCCGCGACGATGCGGCTCCCGATCCGGACGAACCGTTCTACATGAAGCCATTCCTCGAATTCACGCCATGGAGCTATGCAGAGTCCAACGGTGAGGATCAGGAGTTCGCTGCCGGCGAGGGCTTTGCCATAATCGCCCGAGTTGTGGAATCGATAGATACCATAGTGCTGGATTCCGGGACGGTGGCCGGCACGGTTTCAGTATACCGCGACGGGGTTGCTTCAGCCTCCTTCAGCTATGACGGGCAGGCCCGTACCCTCATCCTGTCGCCACCTCCGAGGTCCGGAGAACAGGTGCAGGTCAGGTACGCGGTAGAGAGCACTGACCGTTCCGATGGCGCGCTTGCCTTTGGTTTCGGTTCCCGCTTTCCCTGGCTCGGGCTCGAGTGGGCCACGGCGATAGGCGGGCGCTGGCCTTTGTTCGGGCAGGGCTGGGACGAGGGCGGAGAGCTCAAATCGGCCTGGACCGGCATATCGGCTGGGCTGTCTAAAAAGACCGATACCATCTCGTTCAATCTGGAGGCCATGGCCCGCTACCTGCGCGCCGGCAGTTCCGGACTGTACCGCATTGCCGGCATGGAAGACGGCACGTCATATGATGTACTCATACCGTTCCGCGCGGTTGAAGGCGATACCGCGGGTGTTCTGGCATCTGTATCGGAAGAGGAAGGGCCTGGAGCTGAAAGCACTTTCAGTGACCTGCTGGCGATCCTGCATCCTGCCCCGGCCGTGAACCGGGTGCTGGTCCTGGCTGTCGATACTGCTGCCGCTGGCCCACGGGGTGCCGAAACAAGGTTCGTCCGCTATGTCGATCCGGTTCCGCTGCTGTCCTACAAGCGGCTGGCCTTCTTCATCAAGGCCGACGCAGTGACGAGCGGCTCGACGCTTCGGCTGGTTGTTGGCGACGGGGAGGTAAACGGCGCTAACGTGATCGTTCCTCTGGATGGTCTCGGTCCAGGATGGCACAAGATAGTGCTTGATCTTCGCCCGGGCGGCACTGCAAGCGCGTATTCCGGCGATGGTTCGATCCTGACAGTGACCGGCCTGGGCGCCTCGTATTCCGTGCCCGGCTCAGCCGGACTCGTGGAGCTGATCGTTACGGGGCTCACCAGCGGAAGCGTATTAATTGACGAACTGCTGCTCGAGGGAGCCTACGACGGATTCTCAGCTCTGGCTCAAGCTTCGTTCTCGGCAGGCGACAACGCGAAGAAAAGTGGGCCGTACCTGGCTGCGACGGCTTCAGGTGTCGTGGACGCGGCTT
>JAIFMD010000229.1 GCA_020048755.1 Spirochaetota bacterium | reverse complement strand
CGAGGACCGCATAGCGTACCTGCCCGCCGGCGACAACTGGTGGGCAGCCGGCCCGACCGGCCCCTGCGGCCCCGATACCGAGATTTTCTACTGGGTAGGCAAGGACCTCCCGCCTGCCGGCTCGAACAAGGGCACTGATTCCGCCAACTGGATGGAAATCTGGAACAACGTGTTCATGCAGTTCAACCGCATTGACGAAAAGACCCTGGTCAAGCTGCCTGCGCAGAACGTCGACACGGGCATGGGCCTCGAGCGCACCGTCACCGTGCTCAACGGCAAGACGAGCGTCTACCAGACAGAGATTTTCCAGCCCATCATAGCCTCCATAGAAGCGGTCTCCGGCTACAGCTACGGTTCAGACCCGCTCAAGGACATGTCGGTCCGCATCATCGCCGACCACGTGCGTGCGTCCACCTTCATCATCGGCGACCCCAAGGGCGTGTCGCCGTCAAACGTCGGAGCCGGCTACGTGCTGCGCCGCCTGATACGCCGCGCGGTCCGCCACGGCAAGAAACTGGGCATCGAGGTGTCGTTCCTGTCAAAGCCCGCGACTGTTGTCGTGGAGCGCTTCGGCGGCGCATATCCCGAACTGGTGGAGAACCGCGAGCGTATCATGGGCGACCTTGAGCGCGAGGAAGCCAAATTCCTGGAGACCCTGCAGAAGGGTGAGCACGAGTTCGAGAAGATGCTGCCCAACCTGCTCCGCAACCCGCAGAAGATCATGTCGGGGCGTCTGGCATTCAAGCTCTACGACACGTATGGCTTCCCCATAGAGCTGACAGACGAGCTTGCCGCCGAGAATGGCATGACGGTAAACCGGCCGGAGTTCGACGAGGCCTTCAAGAAGCACCAGGAGCTTTCCCGCGCAGGCGCCGAGCAGACCTTCAAGGGCGGCATGGCCGACCAGTCCGAGCAGACCACCAAATATCACACGGCCACTCACTTGCTGCAGAAGGCGCTCCGCATGGTACTCGGTGATCATGTAGCCCAGAAGGGTTCCAACATCACCGCCGAGCGCATGCGCTTTGACTTCTCGCATCCCGCGCCTATGACGGCCGAGGAAGTTGCGCGGGTTCAGGCCATAGTCAACGAGCAGATAGCCCGCGACCTGCCGGTGACCATGGACATCATGCCGCTGGAAGCCGCCAAGGCCTCAGGCGCCATGGCCCTGTTCGGCGAAAAGTACGAATCAGTGGTAAAAGTCTACACAATAGGCGACTTCAGCAAGGAAGTCTGCGGTGGCCCCCATGTCGAGCATATCGGCGTCCTGGGTAAATTCGTCATCCAGAAGGAACAGAGCTCGTCCTCCGGCGTCAGAAGAATCCGCGCCGTCCTGGAATAGCCTTGGTATAAGAAGAATTTGCACAGAGCCACAGAGAATACGAGGGAAAAAAGGAAAAGAAGGAAAGAACAGGAAATTTGAGCACAGAGACACAGAGAAGATGAGGGAAAAGAAGGAAAGAACAGGAAATTTGGGCACAGAGACACAGAGAAGACGAGGAAGAAAGAAAAGATTAAGAAGAAAATGAAGTTTAAAACTCCTTTTCATTCTTAATCCCTCTAATCCCTTACGTCTTCTCCCAGCGCTCCTCACTGCTCGCGCCGGCTCTGTGCAAATTCTTCGTATTATATTATTTTCCTAACATTTTCCCCTCTCTTCTCATCTTCTCTGTGTCTCTGTGCGAAAATTCCTACTTTTAATTACTCTTAATTACTCTTATCTCTGTGCTCTGTGCTAAATTTCCTGTTTATTGTATCTGCCGGAGGAGCTGGAGGGCGGTCTGGTGGTCTTCGTGGACGAGGCGGACGATGAGGGGACCCGCAGCTTTGGCCTGGGTCCACCAGGCTTCGCGGGCAAACCATTCCACGGTATCGGCCAGCCAGCCGCCAATCGCCGCGTCGCCGGTCTCTGCCGGCTGTCGGGACCCGGCCGGTGGCCGCGTCTGCGCAAACAGGTAGCGGCCGGGTTCAAGCCGTTCCGCCGGCTCCGCGTCGCCCGATGCGGCTGGGCCTGTGCCGGACGCGGTGGCCAGACCGGTGGCCGCGATGCGGGCCGGGGCAGGGCAGGGGCGCACGGCGGCCGGGCCGTCATTCCCGGTATCGGTTACCATGTCGATCCATTCCCAGAACAGTACCACCCCGGCGTCTTCAGGAGCTGCTGCGACGGCTGCCAGTGCGGTGGCGGGTGAGATGATTCCGGCTTCACGAGCCGCCGTGCGACTCCATTCCAGGGGCTTGTTCAGGTTGAGGGTCAACAGTTCCATGACACAAGTATGCCGATTTTTTGCAGGGCGGGTATAGTCCCGGGCCTGTTTTGCGTGGTACACTTACGGTACATGTCAATCCTTGAAAGCATCGGCGGGCCGGACGATCTGCGTAGCTTGTCGGTCCGGGAACTGTACCGCCTGGCAGCTGAAATCCGTGGCCTCATCGTCAGCACCATCACCGCCAACGGTGGCCATCTTGCCTCGAACCTGGGCGTTGTCGAGCTGACGCTGGCGCTGCACCGGGTGTTTGCCACTCCCGGCGACTCGATCGTCTGGGATGTCGGCCATCAATGCTACACCCACAAGATAATCACGGGCCGCTTCGAGGCGTTCCGGCACATCAGGCGCTCCGGTGGCCTTTCCGGCTTCCCCAAGCGTGCCGAAAGCGTCCACGACTCGTTCGACACCGGCCACGCATCCACCTCGATTTCGGCCGCGCTCGGCCTGCTGGCAGCCAACGCCAGGTTCAGGCGTACCGGTTCCGTCATCGCGGTGATAGGCGACGGAGCCCTCACCGGCGGCATGGCCTGGGAGGCAATGAGCCATGCCGGGCAGCTGGGCCTGCCGCTTATCGTCGTGCTCAACGACAATACCATGTCCATTTCCCGCAATGTCGGCGCTTTGTCCAGTTACCTTTCGCGGCTGTCCGCCACCGCGCGCTACCAGCGGCTCAGGCGGCTCCTGGACCGGATAATCCTGGGCGTGCCGTACTTTGGCCCCAGGATGCATCCGCTCGTGCTCCGGCTCAAGCGTGCCGTCAAGGCCATATTCTTCAAGGAAGGCCTGTTCGCCGACCTTGGGTTCGAGTACGCAGGCCCTATCGATGGCCACAACATCCAGCTCCTGTGCCAGGTACTCGAGGACGCACGTTCCATACACAAACCGGTTGTTGTCCATGTCGTCACCAAGAAGGGCAAGGGTCATATCCCGGCGGAAAAGAATCCCGCCGCGTTCCATGGCGTTGCCCCCGCGGTGCAACCGTTGCCTGCTATGCAGACCTCCGATCCTCTGGATCCGGTGGAGGCTTCGGTTGCCAGAAAGCAGACTTTCACCGAGGCGTTCGGGCAGGCGATGCTTGCGGCAGCCGCAACGGATGACAGGGTTGTAGCTGTGGTAGCCGCCATGGCTTCCGGTACAGGTCTGGCTGACTTCCAGCGCCGTTATAATTCCAGGCTTTTCGACGTGGGCATTGCGGAAGAGCATGCGGTCACCTTTGCGGCAGGTCTGGCCGCTGGCGGACTCAGACCGGTCGTCGCCATCTATTCTACCTTCATGCAGCGGACCCTGGACCAGGTGCACCACGACGTGGCCCTGCCAGGCCTGCCTGTGGTTTTTGCTGTTGACAGGGCCGGCGCCGTCCCGGACGACGGCGAGACCCACCAGGGTATCTACGACATACAGGCCTTCCGGTCCGTACCCGGTCTGACCATCCTGGCTCCTGCCAGCGCCGCGGAAGTCAGCCAGGCTCTCGGCTGGGCGCTTTCCGCCGAGGGTCCGACGCTCATCCGCTACCCCAAGGCAGCCTGCCCGGCAGAGCGCCCCGCCTTTGCCGAACCGTTTGCGGCCGGTCGGGGCGTGTTTGTGCGAAAAAGTGAAGCTGCTGCTACGGTGCTGTTCGCAACGTCCGGAGCGCTCGTGGATGAAGCCCTGCTCGCATCAGACATCTGCGCCACAGAGGGTGTGGCCGCCGATGTGTACCACCTGCGCTTTCTTAAACCCCTCGATACCGAATATTTTGAGGATATTGCCCGCCGCTACCGCTTTGTCGTCATTGCCGAGGAAGGCGTGCTGACCGGGAGCGTGGCCGCCGATCTGGCTGCCGCGGTACGCAATGACGGTCGCGACACTGCGGGCGTTGCCGTTACTGCCCTTGCTGTGGGCTTCAGCGAGAGGCCGCAGTCCCAGGCCCGTCGCGAAGAACTGCTCGCCGTAGCCGGCCTGTGTGCCGCGGGTCTTGCGGCAACGGCGCTGGCCGCTGTTTCCAGATCGGCCGTGCATGAATCTGAGGCAACGCATGTCTTTGCCGGTAACGGCGCATGAATGCGCGCACCCTGATCCTGCCCCGGGGGCGTTGCCTGAACCTCGGGGGCAAGGCTGTTGTCATGGGAATAGTCAATGCGACTCCTGACTCGTTCTACGCAGCCAGCAGGGTAGCAGGCGCACGTGCCGCGGTTGATGTTGCCGCGGCGATGATAGCGGCCGGGGCTGCCATCGTCGATGTCGGCGGAGAAAGTACCCGGCCCGGATCTGAATACGTCAGCTCCGATGAAGAGTCTGCCCGCGTGGTTCCGGTGATAGAGGCCATCCGCAGCCGCTGGGATGTAGCCGTGTCAGTGGATACGAGGAAGGCTTCTGTCGCCGCTGCTGCCATCGCTGCTGGAGCCGACATCGTCAATGACGTGGCCGCCCTCGGAGACGACCCCGCGCTGGCCGCCCTCTGTGCCTCCAGCGGTGTTCCCGTCGTGCTGATGCACAAGAAAGGCATACCCGCGAACATGCAGGATGCGCCTTGGTATGTCGATTGCGTGGCCGAGGTGCTGGAATTCCTGCTCGCCGCCGCCAACCGAGCCATTGCGGCGGGAATTCCGGCAGACCGCATCGTTATCGATCCTGGCATAGGATTTGGCAAGCGGCTTGAGGACAACCTCGCTTTGCTGGTCCGGCTTGATGAAATAGCGGCATCGGGCTATCCTGTTCTGGTTGGCCTGTCGCGCAAGTCGTTCATAGGTGCACTCGGCGGAGCCGGAGCGGATGCCAGGTTGCCCGGAAGCCTGGCGGCTGCCTGCGCGGCAAGGAGTCGTGGTGCCTGCATTTTCAGGGTGCACGACGTCGCCGAGACGGTGCAGGCGCTGGCCGTGTTCGATGCGGCAACCATGGGTTTCCAGCCGACAATGAAAGTAACAACGTGATGAAAGGCGGACGAGCGGAACGATGAACATGCTAACGTTCCTCAGCGCCCTCAACCGCTGGGCCCGCCCGACCCTCGACATACTCATACTCGCCTACCTCATCTATGCGATGTACCGGCTGCTCATCAAGACCCAGGCCGTCCAACTTGCCAAGGGGGCAGCCCTGCTGGTCGTTGTATATGCCGGTGCATTCTTCCTGAAACTGGAAACGCTGTCATGGGTGCTCAACCTGCTGGCACCGGGCCTGGTCATAGCCCTGGCCATCATATTTCAGCCTGAACTGCGCAAGATCTTCATAAAGCTGGGGCAGGGTGGCATCTTCAAGCGCGGGCACGGCCCCCGTTCCACCCAGCTGGACGCAATACTGCATGCCGCGGAGTTGCTTGCCGAAAAGCGCCGTGGCGCATTGATGGCGTTTGTCCGTTATGTAGCCCTCGACGACATCGTCGAGCGCGGCACCAGGATAGACGGAGAGGTCAGCTCGGCTCTTATCCTGTCAATATTCGAATACGACACTCCGCTACACGACGGCGCCATCATAATCAAGGAAGGCCGCATCATGGCTGCCGGCTGTTTCCTGCCGCTTTCGGAACAGCGGGACATAAAGCGAAGCTTTGGCACCCGTCACCGTGCTGCGCTGGGTCTGACTGAAGGCGCCGACACGGTCGTTCTGATAGTCTCGGAAGAGACTGGCGCAATCTCCCTGGCCTACGATGCCCGGCTGTACTACAATCTGAGCCTGCCCACCCTCCGCAAGCGCCTGGGTCAGTTGCTTGAGTATTCCGGCCGCGCCCTGGCCGACGAAGGGGCCTTTGATGAATAAGCTGCGCCAGGAGCGGCTGGAGCGCCTGTTTTCCGACTGGCCGGCCAAGATACTTTCACTGGCAGGCGCAATTGCGCTGTTTTTCTTCTACCAGTTGAACCGGCTCGAGGAGCGTCCCCTGTCTGTACCGCTCCTCGTCACCTCCAATGACGATTTTGTCCCTGCCAGCCAGTATCCGCGAACGGTCCGGCTCGTGCTGCGCGGCGAATCCAATATTATCTACGCGGTACTCGAGGGCGACCTTCAGGCTACGCTTGACCTGCGCGGCTACACGAGCGCAGGCGTATGGCGGGTGCCGGTCAAGATCGAGAAACGAGGCAGCGCCCTGGGCATCGACCCGCTCGAGATCAGCGTGGATCCTTCCGATATTGCCATTGCCATAGAGCCGCGGGTTGTCAAGGAGATCCAGGTGGTGCCGAGCTTCCGCGGTTACCTGGAGCCTGGCTACGAGCTGGCCGGTTTCAGCCTCGTGCCGTCAAAAATCGAGGTTGCCGGGCCTGCCAGCCTCATGGACAAGCTGAGCGATGCGGCGACCGAACCCATAGAGCTTACGAGCAGGTCTGACAATTTCAGCATCCGGACCAAAATAGCCCTTCGCGATCCCCTGCTCGCAATGCTCTCTACCAACTCGATAGAATTTCAGGCGGAAGTAAAAAAAGCCCTTGTGTACCGTAATTATCAAGACATAGAAGTTAGTTTCGTCGGTCTCGACAAGGGGCTTGTGCTCCGTACCACTGCCCCGCTCGGCACCGCCAGGGTTGCCGGAACCAGCGTGGAACTCGAAACCTACGTGCCGGCACCAGGAGCCCTCGAAGCAGACCTGTCCAACATAGAAGGCCCCGGAGTATATGCCGTAGCGGTGGTCCCACGGTTTCCAGAAGGGCTGGACGTAGAATCATGGTTGCCCATGGTAGCTACGGTAACGGTGGAGCGGGCTCCGGCCGGTTCCAGGACAGAGGTATTGCCATGATACTCGGCATTGGCGTCGACGTGGTCCATGTCAGGCGCATTGCACACTGGCTCTCGGTTCCAGGGCTTCCGGAGCGCTTCTTCCATCCCGATGAGCTGGCTTCAGCCCTCTCCAAGGGTTCAAGCGCGGCCCTGTCGCTGTCCGCCAGGTTTGCCGCCAAGGAAGCCTTCGGCAAGGCCATCGGTACAGGCCTCCGTGGCGTCAAGCTGACGGATATCCGTGTCATCAACAACCATAACGGCAGGCCGGACATGAGGCTGTATGGCAGCGCCCTTGAGAAATTCAGGGCGCTCGGCTGTTCTTCCATCCACCTTTCCCTGACCCACGAGAGCGACAACGCTATCGCGATGGTCGTACTGGAGGCCTGACGTGCTACGGATACAGACGGGTAAAAAGCCTGAAAAAGACCGCAAGGTAAGTTTCTACGCCAAGGAAGTGACACGCTGTCCCGTGTGTGACGCGAGCTTCCGCCGAGAGGAGCTTTTTTCCGGTCGCGTCAGCGCCGACGAGATGACCGACGAGCTTCACCGGACGTACAAGCCAATGCATGCTTTTGGTGAAGTGTATCCACTGGTGTATGAGATAGAGGTGTGCCCGTCATGCTTCTATGCCGCATTCAGGCAGGATTTCCTGCCCGCCGGTACCAAGTACACAAACGAACTCAATGCCCGCATCGATACCAGGATCAAGGAAGTCCAGAAGATATTCTCTCCGCTGGACTTCCAGGAACCCCGGGAATTGCTGGAAGGGGCCGCCAGCTACTACCTTGCCCTGATGAGCTACGAATTGTTTTCAAAGGAATTCGCACCTACAATTAAAAGTGCCCTTGCATCGGTCCGGGCTGCCTGGTTGTGTCATGACCTGCACGCAAAAGCTCCCAACGAGAACTGGGATTATGTTGCCGGGCTGTTCTACCGCAAGGCACGGTTTTTTTATCGCCTTGCTCTGGAAAACGAACTTACCGGGGCAGAACCATACTCCACCCAGCGCAACCTCGGCCCCGATACCGACAAGAATTACGGGCATGAGGGAGTGCTGTACATGTCGGCTATCCTGGAACTCAAGTATGGGCCCTCGGACGATCCTGATATCCGCATGGAGCGGATGAAAACCGCCAAAACATCGGTAGCCAGGATGTTCGGCTTTGGCAAGAAGAACAAGTCAAAGCCTGGACCGTTGCTTGAAAAGTCCCGCGAGCTCTACGACAAGATCAAGGCAGAAATCAAGGATGGCGACGACGAGGATGAGTGATCGTGTCATCAGGATGGTCGTCGCCTATGATGGCACGGATTTCTGCGGCTGGCAGCGGCAGCCGGGCGCGAGGACCGCGCAGGAAGAAATTGAGAAGGCTCTGGCCAGAATGCACGGTCACCCTGTTCCCATCGTCGGAGCAGGCCGCACGGATTCCGGCGTGCATGCCGCAGGCCAGGTAGCCCATTTTGTCACCGATATCGCGCGCATTCCCGCAGACCGGTTCGAACCGGCGCTCAACCGGTTCATGCCGGCCGATGTCAGGATAGTCCGGGCCGCGGATGCGCACCCCGATTTTCATGCCCGCTTTGACGCACGGCTCAGGCGGTACAAGTATTATATCCGCACGGGACCGACCCAGTTGCCGCACCTGGACCGTTATGCCTGGCGGATCTTCAGGCATCCGGACCTTGCCCGGCTCAACAGGCTGGCCTCCTGCCTGCGCGGAGAGATCGACTGCGATGCGTTTGCTGCTGCCAAGGATCCCAGTGAAAACCGTTTCCGCTACCTTCACCACGCGGCCTTCTACGCCGAGGGTGATGCCCTGGTATTCGACATTTCCGCCAATGCATTCCTGTGGCGGATGGTACGGTCCCTGGTCGGCACCCTCGTCGAGCTTGAAGCGTCCGGTGCGCCTGACACTGCGATGCGGGACATCCTGGAATCCCGCGATCGTGGCCGCGCCGGCACAACCGCACCGGCCCGTGGCCTGTTCCTCTGGAATGTCGAGTACTACGACCCGCCTACGCGATACGGCCGCCGCCTGCAGGCTGATGCTGCAGGAGACTCTGCTGATGAATGAAATCCGGTCATCGCTGACCAGACGGCGCGTTTCGGCGGTACTTTTCGACATGGATGGAACCCTGCTGGATTCAGAGCCTGTGTATTACGAGAGTGAGAAGGCGTTCTTTGCCGGTTACGGCATTGATTTTGTCCCGGAACTCAAAGATATTTTTACGGGCCGCGGTGCCGTTGAAATGTTCAGGATGCTGGATAGCATGTTCCCCGATAGTCCCCTGTGCCGGGTGCCTTCGGCGGAGCGGCTCCGGCTCAAGGATGAAGCCTACCTGGCCCTGGCTGTGGAGAAGGTCAAGCCGTTTCCTGAGGTTGTGACTCTGGCCCATGCACTCGCCGGGCGGGGCGTGCCATTGGCTATTGCCTCGGGCTCATCTCCCGCGGTAATCGAACTCATGGTCCGGAAGCATGGCCTGGAGTCGTTGTTTCCCGTGCGCGTTTCAGCCTCCGAGGTTCCGCGCGGCAAACCCGAACCCGATGTGTTCCTGGAGGCTGCCAGACGCTGTGGCGTTGCCCCTGCTGAATGCCTTGTGCTTGAAGACTCGCGCCTCGGAGTGGCCGCCGCCCTTGCTGCCGGCATGGCCTGCATTGCCCTCCCCGAACCCGGCGTATCGTCACCTGAAGCCTTCTCCTCCGCCGACCTCGTCGTACCCGGCGGCGCCTCCAACCTCAACGTCGCCCAAGTCCTGCGAAGGTATGACTGGACAAGATGTTAAAGATAAAGAAAGAACAGGATTTTTTGCACAGAGACACAGAGAAGATGAGGTAGAAAGAAAAGAGGAAGAAAATAAAAAGTTTAAAACTTCTTTTCTTTCTTAATCCTTCTTATCCCCCTCGTCTTCTCTGTGTCTCTATGTGAAATTCTTCGTCTATGTCTTTTCTCCCTTATTCTTTTCTACTCTTACTCATCTTCTCTGTGTCTCGTTGCGAAATTTCCTATTCTTAATTACTCATCTTCTCTGTGTCTCTGCGCCAAATTTGTTGTCTTGTTCTGGGTATCAGGCGCGGATGCCGGAGACACCGATCAGGGCGTCGTTGGTTTCGCGGAAGCGGGTTACGACGATGGGCAGGATCTGGATGGCCACC
>JAIFMD010000180.1 GCA_020048755.1 Spirochaetota bacterium | reverse complement strand
CGCTCGAGAAGGCCATCAAGCGTTTCAAGCGCATGGTCGAAAAAGAGGGCATCATCCGCGAATGGAAGAAGCGCGAATTCTTCGAGAAGCCCTCTACCGTGCGTAACCGCAAGGAGAAGGCAATGCGCCGCAAGCTCCTTCGCAAGGCTCGTAAACCCCGCGAGGGCAAGTCTTACTAAGTCTTTTTTCAATCAGGCAGAGCCTCGGAGCAATCCGGGGCTCTTTTTTTGTTGACACGGACTGTCGTTTCGTCAAGAATACGACAAGATGGCTATATTCCCGTATGAACCACCCCAAAGCGGCTTCGATACAGACGCCCGGCATGCCCGCTTCGCATTGTCCGCATTCCTGGGTGTCCTGTCCGTATACGGACTTACCGTCTCAGGCTTCGACCTTGGCACCATAGCCAGGGGGATGGTGGCTATAATCATCAGCCCTGACATCCTCATCAATGACTATGCGAGCATCGCCGGCCTCGGCCCTGCTTTCGTGAATGCCGCACTCTGCGTGTTTGTCGCCCTCAGTCTGCTCAGGCTATCCCGTGTCTCTATTTCGGGACCAGCCATAGCCGCAATTTTTACAATCGCTGGATTCTCGTTGTTTGGCAAGAATATCGCAAACATCTGGCCGGGAATGATCGGGGCGTACCTGTATTCGCTTGCTAGCCGCAGACCCTTCAGCGAGAACATAATTGTGGCGTTGTTCGGCACTGCGCTGGCACCGCTGTCCAGCGAAGTGGCTTTTGGCCTGGGGTTGGCCCTGCCATGGAGCCTGTTTGCGGCACTTTGTGCTGGTGTGGTGGCGGGGTTCATACTTTCGCCGATAGCCAGACATGTACTCGACTTCCATCGCGGCTACAATCTGTACAATACCGGTTTTGCCGCTGGTTTCATCGGCACAATGACGATGTCGACGCTCAAAGCGCTTGGCGTGACCCTTTCCGGAGGCTTCCACTGGGCCGAACTTGGTCCGGTTGGTACCTTGCCCTGGCTCTCCGTTTTCTTTGCCGCGCTGATGATTGCAGGCATGAAACTGGATCCAGGCTGGTTTAATTCCTACAAACGCCTGCTGACATCTCCGGGACGTCTCGTCAGCGATTTTGTGCGTTATTACGGGCTTGGTGCAACCTTCGTCAATATGGGCATCATGGGTTTCATCGCCAGCGCTGTCATGCTGCTGATAGGTGCCTCGTGGAACGGTCCGATGATAGGCGGTCTGCTGACCATCGTCGGCTTTTCGGCTTTTGGCAAACATCCAAGGAATACCCTGCCACCCATGCTCGGTGCCGCGACCATGGCCTTGATGTCCACCTACGGGTTGGGTTCTCCCGGCAGCCAGCTCGCGGTACTGTTCGCCAGCACTCTGGCACCAGTCGCCGGAGAATACGGCCCTGTTGCCGGGTTCATGGTAGGCATGCTGCACCTCGTGCTGGTCCAGGTCGTAGGTGGTCTGCACGGAGGGCTCAACCTGTATAACAACGGATTTGCCGGAGGTCTAGCCGCGGGGCTGTTCCTGCCAGTACTGGAATGGTTACGCGAATGGAGGAGACATGAAGTTTGACGCCGCCCAGCTCATGCGGGTAGCGGAGGAAGTGCTCAAATACTTCTATACCAAGGGAGCGCGATCCGTCAAAGTTGCGTATGATTTTGGCACGGAACGATCGTTCTGCGCCATTTCCACAAAGGATATACTCCTCACCGCAGAAGAAGAAGACTATGTACGCCGTGTATTTGAAGGGCCTGTGCAACCGGAAATAGCCAATTACTACGGCACCCTGGCAGGCAGACGCCGCGACGAGCTCGTAATGGAATTGGTTGGCACGATGGCAGAGCTCGAAGATGTGCAGAACGAAGAAGGGCTCGGCGTCGTCATCGTGCTCAGCCGCCGCGAACAGGAGTACCGTTCCGCACGCAAGAAGTAACCTGCGCATCGCGGACTTTTTCGCTGCAGATCTTTGCGCCGCGACTTGTCTGGTCCCGGCTATCCGGTTTATGCTTTGCGTGGGTATTACCGGAGGATCCCTTGAACATGAAAACCCGTTTTTCACGATTGTCGAATGAACACAAGGTTGCGGTGGTACTGCTCGCGATTGCCGGTATCGTTCTGGCGGTTTCTGCCCTGTCGATGCTGGCATCAACCCTGGTTTCGTGCGCTCCTGCTGGAGCCTCAGCCCCCGCGGGGCAGTCAACTCCCACCGGCAAGCCTCAGGCAAGCCTGAAAACCGCTACACTGCGTGCCAATGATGTCGAGGTAATCGTCGAGCTTGCGGTGAGTCCCGCGGAACAGGAAACCGGCTTGATGCACCGCACGGAACTCAAAGATGGTTACGGCATGCTCTTCGTATACACGTCTGACCGGCGGCTTTCATTCTGGATGAAGAATACCCTGATTCCACTCTCCATCGCCTACCTTGGTGCTGACGGCACGATCAAGGAAATCCATGATATGGAACCGCTGTCGCTGGCCGGCGTGCAGAGCGAACGCTATGTCCGGTATGCGCTCGAAGCTCCGCTTGGCTGGTATGCCCGCGTTGGTCTTGAACCGGGAGACCGCTTCGATCTGTCTGGTCTGACAACGAGCAAATAACCATGACTGCAGCACCCTGAAGAAAGGCCTGCAAGCCCGAGCTCTTGCCGAGCTCTTGCCGCTTCATAGTATATTGTAAGGCAGGAGATTAAGGACATGCTTGATATATATACCATCGGTGCCGACGTACTCAGGAAGAATGCCGCGCCGATAGAAAAATTCGACGATGAACTTACCAGCCTCGTCGCAAAGATGTTCGAGACGATGAAGCTTGGCAAGGGAGTCGGCCTGGCTGCCCCGCAGGTGGGCCTCGAGCAGCGGCTGTTCGTGGTACAGATCGAGGGCGACACGCCACGAGTATTCATAAATCCGGAAATCGTGCAGACCAGCATGGAACTTGAGCCGTTCGAAGAAGGTTGCCTTTCCATACCCGGCGTGTACGCTGATCTGGATCGGCCTTCAGGGATCAAGGTCCAGGCATGGAACGAGCGTGGCAGACGCTTCGTGCTTGAAGCCGAGGGCTTCCTGGCCCGCGTCATACAGCACGAGCTCGACCACCTGAATGGCATCCTCTTTACCGACCGCCTGCCAGAGAAAAGCCGGGATCGCCTGCTCAGGCAGTACGAGAAGCGGATGAGGGCCTGAGCGCTTTGCGCGTCCTGTTCGCCGGCAGTCCCGAGATAGCCGTGCCCGCGCTGTCCGCCATAAGCGCGCGGCACCGTATCGTCGGCGTGCTGACGAATCCGCCATCGGCGAAGGGCAGGGGGCTCTGCCTCTCCTGCACCCCCGTAGCTGATGCTGCCGCCGCCCTTGGAGTTCCTGTGCTGTCACCTGAGCGGCTGGGGCCGACCGAGCGCGAGGCCGTAGCGGCGCTGGACCCTGAACTGCTCGTCGTGTTTGCCTACGGCCGGATTTTTGGCCCTAAATTCATGGCACTGTTCCCGGCGGGTGGCATCAATGCCCATCCATCGTTGTTGCCGCGCTGGCGCGGTTGCGCTCCCATCCCCTACACTATAATGAACCGCGATGCGCTCACGGGTGTCAGCATCCAGCGTGTAGCACCGAAAATGGATTCAGGAGACGTACTTGCACGACAGGAAATAACCCTGGACGGTACCGAGACGACCGAGAGTCTTACCGAACTGTCCGCGGAGCTGGGCGCCGGGTTGCTCGCCTCGGTCATAGACCAGCTTGAGGCCGGCACCGCCAGAGGCGAGCCCCAGGATGATTCGGCTGCCACATATTGTTGCGCCTTGTCCAAGGACTCCGGCCTCGTCGACTGGAGTCTTCCGGCCCCCGATATCGACGCACGGGTCAGGGCCTTTCATCCCTGGCCCGGAGCCTGGACCAGCCTGTCTGGCGAGCGTCTGGCCATCATTTCAGCACGGCTCCTGGCCGGGGATCCGGCAGCGGGAACGGCTGACGTGCATTCCGGAACGCTTGCCGGAACGGTAATTTCGGTGGACAAGTCCAGAGGTATAATGGTACAAACAGGGACGGGTCTGCTCGCCCTCACGCGCCTTCAGCTTCGCGGCAAGAAACCAATGGACTTCAAGGATTTCGCGAACGGCGCACGAGGCTTGGTTGGAACGCGTCTGGGTGCGCTCTGACCGCTTGCTGGAGAGGCTGCTGAACGGGAGCAATGCATGGATCTTCGCTCGATATTCGATCTTCAGAAATTAAAGAAACTCGACCAGCTTGAGCCCCGCCAGTACCGGGCGGCGATCATAGCGCTTGTTTCACTGGTCGTGCTGATGGCCGTTTCCGGCATCATCGCGTTTTTCCTTACCCTGCGGGGCGAGGAGCAGACGCTGGTGCCCAATGTCGTAGATCTGGAACTTTCTGCGGCCCTCGTCAAACTTCAGGAGAAGGAACTGTACCCCCGCATCTCGTTGCGCTTCTCCAGCGATCCGGAATCAGAAGGCAGGATACTGGAACAGGAACCCTTGCCTGGCGCCATCGTCAAGGCCGGCCGGCGTATAGCCCTCGTCGTGTCCAGAGGCGCGGCCCAGGACCAGGTTGGCAACTACATAGGCCAGAACCTTGAAGAGGTCAGGAGCCATCTGCAGACACTGTTCGGTACTACGCGCCAGCTCGTGACCGTCAAGGATCCGCCCGTGTATCTCTTTGACACGAGCCCCTCGGGAACCATACTCGAACAGTCACCTGCCTCGGGCACCGATCTATCTGAACCGACCCAGCTCACATTCGTCGTTTCCCGCGGACCGGAACGGGCCAAGGTCAAGGTACCCGATCTCATCGGATTGTCCCTGAACGAAGCCACGCTCCTCATAGAGAAATCCAGCGTGGCGTTCAAGTTCGTCATCCGGCCGACAGAAGGCCTGGAACGCCCGGGGACCATCGTAGCCCAGTTGCCCGAGGCCGGTACCCTCCAGGATCCCATGAATCCGGTTTCCCTGGTATTCGGCTCCCCCGCGCAGGCCGAGGGTCTCGTTACGGGGCTTTTTTCATACACGTTGCCAGAATACCCGTATCCGCTGCGCGTGATCCTCTATGCTGAATCACCGACCAGAGCCAGGATACCCCTGATCTCGGTGGACCATCCTGGTGGCTTGTTTACCCTGCCCTATGCCCTGCCTGAGAAGAGCGTGCTGGAGCTTCAGGTCCTGTCCAGGGTTGTAGCGCGGGTGGAGATACGCAGATGAGTGCCGCAGGGAAGCCTCTGGTTCCCAGGGTGCCCCGCCGCCGCAAGGCCACCATCTACGCGGTAGAGATAGTCCGGGTGGCGCTCTACGATATCGGCCGCTCCATAGACCTCAAATCCGCCGCCGCCTTGTTGCCTGGCGTTCCCGGCATGCGGCTGGCCCGCCGCCGCGATACGCCCTCGTCACTGACCATGCCTGCTCCGCTGTGCGTCGACCTCCGCTCCGGGCTCAGGAAGGTCTACAGCGAAGATTCAATAGAAGGCTTTGCCGCATCCGCACGCCTGTACGACGAAGGCGTCATGTCGATCATCGTGCGGCTCAAGGTCAATGCGACGCTTGAAGAACTGCACAGCATCGAGACCAAGCCGGTCTCCGCCAGCATCCACGACCTGGATTCATACATCGCCGAGCGCTACCGCGCCGTCCTCGAGCAGGTGCTTCCAGCGGTTGCAAGCCCGCGCAAGGAACCTGAAAGTGAAACCTATCTCGCCTTTTGCTTTGCTGACGTCGGTACGGCTCCAACCCGGTTCATGCATGAAAACGAGAAGGCGCTGACGACCCTGCTCGCCGGTGAGCCCTGGAATTATCCGCTGCACGAATCGCAGGTACGGAATGCGATGCGCAATCCGCTGTCGTACAGCGACCACGACCTTGCCGTGTTCGATATGGACCGTTGCATCATCATCGACTCCGAGCGTGATTACGAAGATGTGCTGCTGATATGCGAACTGGCCAACTACCAGTATCTCGAGTTGCGCAACCTGGACAAGCTTCTGGACAAATGGCTCGACGAGGCAGAAGACGATGTAGCCGCCCTGGCCAGGAAGGGCAAGGGCAAGCGGCTCGATACCAGCGCGCTCCAGCGAAAATTCGGCAAGATCCAGACCGTGCGCCTGGATGCGCTCTTCATCCTTGAAAACCTGGAGAACAGTGCCAAGATCATAGGCGACTATTTCCTTGGTACGGTCTACGAGCACATCTGCGGCATATTCAACACCACGGGCTGGACACGCTCGGTAGAGCGCCGCCTCGACGCGCTCCAGAACATCTATGAGATCGTCAAGGTAGAGAAAAGCGAACGCACGATGCTCATACTCGATGTTGTCTTCATCATAGTCTGCATAATCTTTCCCGTGCTGCAGATACTTCAGGTCATGCTCTCCTAGACCTGCGCCGCTCCTTCTGCTACATTTATATCCATTACCTCGTCAAGGAGAATCCCCGTGGTCATACTCACCCTCAATTGCGGAAGCTCGTCCGTAAAGTACCAGGTCTATGATTGGCATCAACAGAACGTCCTCGCCAGCGGCATAGTGGAGCGCGTCGGCCAGGAAGGCTCGATAATCAACCACAAGGCCCCTGGCATTGCCGATGTCGGCATCGATCACGAGTGCCCCAACCATATCGTCGCGGTTGAACTGATACTCAAGACCATCACCGATCCAGTCCATGGCGTCGTCAAGTCAATGGCGGACATCGGCGCCGTGGGCCACCGCATGGTGCATGGTGGCATGAAGTTCGCCCGTTCGGTACTGATCACCGACGAGTCCCTGGCCACCTTCAAGGACCTGATCGACCTGGCTCCGCTGCACAACCCCGCCAACATTACCGGCGTGGAGGCTGCCAAGGCCGTGCTGCCGAACGTGCCGCACTGCGCCATCATGGACACCGCCTGGCACCAGACGATGCCCGATACCAGCTACCTCTACGCGCTGCCTAATTCATGGTATGAAAAGTATATGGTACGCCGCTACGGCTTCCATGGCACCAGCTTCCTGTACACTGCAAAGCGTGCCGCCGTACTGCTTGGCAAGGATCCCTTCGAGACCAACCTCATCATCGCCCATATCGGCAATGGTTCGTCTATCAACGCCGTCAAGAATGGCTGCTCGTACGACACCTCCATGGGCATGACCCCGCTTGAAGGCCTCGTGATGGGCACACGTTCCGGCGACATCGATCCGGGCATCATCTTCCACATGATGAAGAAGGGCGGACTCTCGCTCGCCGAAGTGGAAAAGGCGCTCAACAAGGAATCTGGCGTGCTCGGCATCACCGGCCGCTGGTCTGACAGGCGCGACATCGAGAATGCAGCCGAAGCCGGAGACAAAGTCGCCATCGCGGCCCAGACACTGGAAGGCTACCGCATCAAGAAGTACATCGGCGCGTACTATGCGGCTCTCGGCCGCGTCGATGCCATCGTGTTCACCGCCGGCGTCGGCGAGATGGGCCCGGTAACCAGGCACCTGTCCACCCTCGGACTGGAAAACATGGGCATCGTCATTGACCAGGACAAGAACAACAAGGCCAAGTGCCGCAATGCGGAACTGGAAATAAGCACGCCCGACAGCAAGGTCAAGGTCTACGTGATTCCCACCGACGAGGAACTCGTGATGACCGAGGACGCCTTTGCCCTCATGAACGGCACCTACGACGTGCACACGAACTATACCTACAGCTTCCAGAGCCCGGATTACGTGAACAAGCAGCGCGCGGCCGGCCTCGTGAAGGATCTCCAGAAAAAACCGTACCTGGCCGATTTGATAGCCCAGCCCAAAAAGCGATAGATTCCTGAACGGAACCCCGTGGTTGCCGCGGGGTTCAGGCCCGGTTCCTGCATGTTGCCTTGTACAACGATGGCTCGTTGGGCGATGATGGACGGTGAAACCAGTTGCGGGAATCAGGAGCTTTGATGACAGTTAAAAAGCTGATAAAGATCATATTGATAGGGCTGGCCTCGTTTGTAGTCGTGACAGCGCTCGGTTTTGTGGTCTGGACGCGTGTTGCACGATACGAAGCAGCGCCAGAGGCGGTTGCGGCTGTGGCCGCGGGTGAGAAGACTCAGCAGGGCTGGTATGTGTTCCCGTCAGCGCTTCCTTCTGACTCCGGTTTTATATTCTACCCCGGTGCTCTGGTGGATCCCGTAGCCTATGCACCGGTGATGAAGGCTTTGGCTGCCCGCGGTGTCACGGTGGTCATCGTTCCGATGCCCCTGGACCTCGCTGTATTTGGCATCAACAAGGCGGCAGCCGTCATTTCGGCCTTTCCCGCAGTCAAGAATTGGGCCTTGGGAGGCCATTCGCTGGGTGGCGCCATGGCGGCTCAGTATGTATCCGACAATCCGGGTGCTGTGCAGGGGGTTGTGTTCCTGGCCTCGTATCCTGCCGGGAACCTTGACCTGTCAGGCTCTCCCCTGAAGTTTGCGTCTATCTACGGCACGCTGGACGGGCTTGCGGCCGGTGAATTCGAGGCCTCGCGAGCCCGCATGCCAGCACAGGCTGCGATGCTGGCTCTCGGGGGCGGCAACCATGCCCAGTTTGGCGACTACGGAAAGCAGGCCGGAGATGGAGCCGCGACAATGAGCCGGGCAGAGCAGCAATCCAGGACCGTCGATGCGATAGCGGAACTCATCTCTTCCATCTCTGAATGAATCGAGGATTACTCATGGCATCGAGTCTGAGAAGCAGGTTCTGGCGATCAGTACTGCGCAAGATATTCATGGAAACCGGTTTGACCATCCAGGCAGAACGCCTCAGGTCGATAAAGAACAGCACGTACCACATGCCGTTTCCGCGTAGCGTCCGTGTAGAAGACCTGGACGTCGCAGGCTTGCAGAGCGTATCCATAACGCCGGCCGGTGCCGATGAAAAGCAGGTGATACTGCATCTGCATGGCGGAGGCTATGTAACCGGTTCCATTGGCGCGTACCTGATGCTGTGCATTCCCATGGCCAAGTCGCTGCGCACCAGGATAATACTGCCCGAATACCGGCTGGCTCCGGAACACCCGTATCCGGCCGCACTGGATGATGCACTCAAGGCGTACCGCTGGCTGCTGGCACAAGGCTATGCCGGTTCCAGCATCATACTCTCGGGTGATTCAGCCGGTGGTGGACTGTGCCTTGCGACCGTACAGGCTCTCCGGGATGCCGGAGAGCCGCTGCCTGGCGCGGTCCTGTGTATGTCGCCATGGGCTGACCTGACGCACTCCAGCCAGAGCCACAAGGACAACATCCAGTCTGAAGTGTTGCTCAGGACGGATATGCTCAGGCTATGGGCTTCGTATTACGCCGGTACCGCTGACCTCAAGGATCCCCTCATCTCGCCGGTTTTTGCAGATTTCAAGCAATTTCCACCGCTGCTCATCCTGGTGGATAGCGGAGAAATACTGTTTGACGATGCGCGCATGGTTGCGGAACGCGCCAGGGCGGCTGGCGTTGACGTGACCCTGAGTGTATGGGCTGGCCTCTGGCACGTATGGCCCATCGTCGGAGACCTCGTCCCTGAAAGCGGCCAGGCCTTTGATGAGATGGCCCGATTCCTCGGCAGGACGCTGCCGCGATAGACTGCCATGGCGTATCTGAACTAATCCGGTAGTGACGGGAAGGAGCGCTCGTGGATACGAACCGTTCATGGGAGCGCTACGCAGCGCTCCTCACCCGGGAAGTGGTCCCGGCTTTGGGATGCACCGACCCTGTTGCCATAGCCTTGGCCTCTGCCACAGCCAGGGCTGCCCTGCAACTGGAGCCTGACCGCATTGCAGTGCTCCTGAGCAGGAACATGCTCAAGAACGCCATGGCAGTGGGCATCCCCGGGGCGGGAGCCTCCGGTGTAGACCTCGCCGCTGCCCTTGGAGCGTTCGGAGGAGACCCGTCTGCCGGTTTGCAGGTGCTTCAGGGGGTGCTTCCTGCCGATGTCGAGCGGGCCCAGCTGTTCGTCAGGGAAGGACGGGTAACCGTCGCCTTGAAGGATACGACTGAAGCACTCTACATAGAGGTCCGGCAAACCTCTGGCGACCATGATTCCCGTGCCGTCATCCAGGGGGACTACGCCCGGTTCACCGTGGTCGAAGTAGACGGGAGAGGGATGCCCGCGCCTGTACAGGTTTCACCAGAAAGCGGTGCGGACCCGGTAGCTGCGCCAGTAACGGGCCTGGATGTGCAGAGCATCTACGACTATGCCA